>NZ_JBQFWR010000010.1:0-174082 GCF_056540425.1 Ruegeria sp. AN6 | reverse complement strand
GCAGCGAGTGGGCCGAAGTAATCGCGTGGAAGTCACCGGTGAAGTGCAGGTTCATCTCTTCCATCGGAACAACCTGCGCGTAACCGCCACCCGCAGCGCCGCCCTTCATGCCGAAGTTCGGGCCAAGCGAGGCTTCGCGGATACAGATCATCGCGTTCTTGCCGATGCGGTTCAGTCCGTCGCCCAGACCAACTGTAGTGGTCGTCTTGCCTTCACCCGCAGGGGTCGGGTTGATCGCCGTGACCAGGATCAGCTTGCCATCTTCGCGGTCCTGAACCGAATTGATGAATTCCTGACTGACTTTCGCCTTGTCGTGGCCGTAGGGCAGCAGATCATCACTGGAAATGCCCAGCTTGGCACCGATCTCCTGAATCGGCTTCTTGTTTGCCTCACGGGCAATCTCAATATCGGATTTATAGCTCATTGGGTCGGGTCCCTGATTGAATTCCGTGCACGGCCGACGCGCGGGAGTCGGCGCTATGCAGTCCTTACGATGGTGCAGCGCCTTAGTGAACACAGATTCCGACATAATCAAGCCGTGAAACGGCTTCGATCCATTTCGGGCATTACCTATAGAGGTCTTATGTTTTCAAGGTGACCAAGGACGTTGATCCGGTACAAACAATGACATGCAATCGCCTATTCGCACTTTGCCTGGCCGTTCGACCCAGGCCGTCACGCCTCTGCGGCCCTGTGCCGCAGATTTGAATAATGCACCATAACCGGGGGAAACGGCCTCTATTTCACGCCCTGGCATGACACAGGGGCGGTTTTCCATATCAACGGTGATGGTTAAGCCCCCCTCGGCCTGCAGCCGAGAGCTTGGCGGTATGTGGGTAAAATCCGGGATCCCTTTGAGAACCATACTTGCACCCAGCAAAGAGGGATCAAGCCCATCCAGCCGCATATCACGAGCGATCACATCCAGTTCATCAGCGCACAGAACAGAAAGCTGACGCACATTCCTTATCTCAGTGCCGTTCGGGTACAGGTCCCTGACCCGCGAACACGACGCCCGGGTATGCCCCTCATGGCGTGCACCCCGGTCGCCTTCGAATTCGAGATCAAGCGCTTCGACCGCCTGTGCGCTAATAGCGCCACCAACCACTACGTGACCCAACCAGACAACCTCGGCAGCGTATTCCATTTTCCGCAGTATCGGCATTTCCTACATCACCCTCTCGCCTTGTGGGTCATAGAGAACATGCGGGTGATGTGATGGAAAGAAAAAAGACCCGAGCAACGCCCGGGTCTGTCTGGTTAAGCTGAGGGTTCAGGCTCCATGCCACCTTCGGGTGGAGACTTCTTAGCCTTGGTTTTGGGAATCGCGGTGACGCTTGGCGCGTTGCCCTCATCTGGCTTATCGCCTTCGTCATCGCTCTCACTTGGCGATTCTCCATTCATAACCCGCTTGATCTCATCTCCGGTCAGCGTCTCGTATTCGAGCAAACCCTGAGCCAGGCGTTCCCATTCCTCGTTCTTTTCGGTCAGAATCTGGTGCGCGCGCTCATAACCTTGCTGGATCAAGCGCTTCACCTCTTCCTCAATCAGCTCTTTCGTATGAGCCGATACTGAGAATCCGGCAGTATTGCCCGAATAGCCTTCGTGGGCTTCGGCATAGTCAATGTTACCGACCTTGTCCGACATACCCCAGCGCATCACCATAGCCCGCGCCAATTGGCTGGCCTGCATGATGTCGCCTGCAGGGCCATTCGAGACGTGATCTTCGCCGTATTTGATCACCTCGGCCGCCTTACCTGCCATGGTCATGGCCAGTTTCTGCTCGCACTCATCCCGGTGATAGTTCAACCGATCCATCTCGGGTAAGGACACAACCATACCCAACGCTCCACCACGTGGAATAATGGTCGCCTTGTATACGGGATCGCACATCGGCAATTCCAGACCAACGACGGCGTGACCGGCCTCGTGATAAGCCGTCTTCTCTTTCTGATCCTGGGTCAGCACCATCGAGCGGCGCTCGGCGCCCATCATCACCTTGTCCTTGGCGTTCTCAAAATCTTCCATTGTGACAAAGCGGCGACCCACACGAGCGGCCATCAGCGCGGCCTCGTTCACGAGGTTCGCCAGATCAGCACCCGAGAAGCCGGGTGTACCACGCGCGATGATGCGCAGATCGACATCGGGACCCAAAGGTGTCTTGCGCGCGTGCACGCCCAGTATTTTCTCACGGCCTTTGATGTCGGGGTTGCCGACAGTCACGTTGCGGTCAAACCGGCCCGGACGCAGCAGCGCAGGGTCCAGCACATCCTTACGGTTGGTCGCGGCTAGAATGATCACACCTTCGTTGGCCTCGAACCCGTCCATCTCGACCAGAAGCTGGTTGAGCGTCTGTTCGCGCTCATCGTTACCACCGCCATAACCCGCGCCACGATGGCGACCTACGGCATCGATCTCGTCAATAAACACGATACATGGCGCGTTCTTCTTGGCCTGTTCGAACATGTCGCGCACACGGGATGCACCTACACCCACAAACATCTCGACAAAGTCTGAACCCGAGATGGTGAAGAACGGCACGCCCGCCTCACCCGCGATCGCGCGGGCCAGCAGCGTTTTACCGGTCCCTGGAGGGCCAACCAGCAGCGCACCTTTTGGGATCTTGCCACCCAAGCGCGAGAATTTCTGTGGGTTACGCAGGAATTCAACGATCTCTTCCAGTTCTTCCTTGGCCTCATCAATGCCGGCGACGTCGTCGAAGGTTACGCGCCCATGCTTTTCAGTCAGCATCTTAGCCTTGGATTTGCCAAAGCCCATCGCGCCGCCTTTGCCGCCACCCTGCATCCGGTTCATGAAATAGACCCAGACACCGATCAGCAGCAGGAAGGGCAGCAATGTGATCAGGAACGACTGGAACCCTGACTGCTGCTGTTTCACAGCCTCAACAGGGATGTTTTTGTCGATCAGCAGCTTGGTAACCTCGGCGTCGGTGGGTTTGATCGTAGTGTAACTGGCGCCGTTCTGAGTCGAGTAGCGAATCTGCTCACCGTCCAGCGTGACTTTGTTGACCTCACCACTTTCAACGGCGGACACAAAATCAGAATAGGTTTTTTCATTGCCCTGAAGCGACCCGCTGGGTCCGCTGAACAGGTTGAACAGTGCAAGGATCAGTAGAAACAGAACGACCCAGAAGGCGATGTTGCGAGCGTTGCCCAAGGAAAATCTCCCGAAAGGTTTCGGCAGGTGGGGACCTGCCGGAGTTACCCCTTAAAATAGAGAGGATTGTGGCAGGTTCAATGCGATAAAATCAAAGCCGCAAAGTCAGACCTTTCTGGCAGCAATTCGACGCACCATTCATTCGCAAAACTGGCCAAAGGTGCCGCCAAAACCGTATCACCAGCCCAAACGGCGGGTGTCGACAACACTACAGTACGGGGTTTGCCTGTGGAGCGCCAATTTTCGAGCTGCCGAATTCCATCTTCACCCAGCGCCCGAATTTCAGCATCTGCATGATTTGGACCAGATACGATCCAGCGGCGATCCCATGGTTCAAGCGGTCGTGCGCATTGATCCCTGATGGCGTTTAGCTCTCTGCAAATCCAAGTTTTTTTGCCTTCTGGAACCAGGATACAGCCCCCGAGCGTCGTCGTCTGGCCAGAAGAGATCGCATCCATCACTTGGTCCACCGCGTTGTGACGCGGAGGATAGCCAGCGCCAGCAATCCACAAGACAGACGCAATCACCAAACGCCGGCGAATTTCCTCGGGTAAAGTTTCGAAATCACCGCGGTCGAGACACAAATCGCCATCCGACACCTGGATGCATCTGACAGCGGATTCCTGCGTGTAGCGTGCCAGAGCCTCACGCGCTTGTGCCATATTTTCAGCAACCCTTGATAAGTTCGCTGCGGTGATGCCGATCTGATCCAACCCGGATAGAACCTGACGCGCCTTGATCCGATCAAAGCGCTGGTCCTGATTCGAGGGGTCATCAATCCAAGAAATGTCTTGCGCAGTCAGATAGTCTCGTAAGCGCTCACGTGTCGTGGTTAGCAATGGGCGCAATAGGGCTATCCCCTCTTCTTTGCGCGACCCGGACATTGCTGAAAGGCCTGAAACGCCCGCTGCGCGCGCCAACCGCATCAGAACGGTTTCGGCCTGATCGTCTGCGGTATGACCCAGTGCGATTGCCTGCAACCCTTTGGCCTTGGCCCAGGCGACAAGCAGTCGATATCGCGCACGCCGCGCCTGATCTTGCAGATTACCGGCTCTGTCCCAACCTTGCCATTTCAGTATTTCATAAGGGATACCCCAGCGCTGCGCCAGTGCCGCGGCAGCCAAAGCTTCCGAGGCTGATTCAGGCCGCAATCCATGATCGACCGTTGCCGCATATAGTTCCAATTGCTCTTGCTGTGCTATGTCCGCCAACAAACGCATGAGGGCAGTCGAATCACTGCCCCCTGAAACCGCCACACCCAGCCGGCATGGTAGCGGATCCGGCAAGCGCGCCCGCACTTCAGCCCGAAGCGTATCGGCGTCAATGTTCAAGAACAGCCCAGCGTTGCCATTTCCTGCACGGCCGAAGCCGCTGGTGCCGAGGTCGGGAACCGCACACCAACTTCGCCGAGTGTAATGCAGGCCTGATCTGTTTGACCCAATTGTCCAAGCGCTGCGCCCAACTCGAACAAAGCCTCGGGGGCCAGGGGGCCTTCGGAATCGCCTGTGAAACTTGCCAAGAACGCGCGTGCAGCTTCCCGGGTATCACCCACCCCTTTAAGCGCCTGCCCGCGCCGCAAATTAGCCTGACTCGCCAGCGGGCTACCGGGATAAGACAGATCGAACTGCGCAAACAGATCGGCTGCGGTTTGGAAATCCCCATCCGCCAATGCCTGTGAAGCAGCGTCAAAATCCGCCTGCTCACCCACAGCAAGTTCACCTTGATCCGTGTCCGAGGGTTGCGTCGGCGTTGGTGAAGGAGCTACCGCAACTTCCGTTTGTGTCTCACCGCCCAGTGTGGAGGTTTCGCCCAATGTGCTCAGGTCTCCGCCTTCAAGCTCAACCAGACGGAACTCCAGATCACCAATCCGGTTCGTACCGTCGGTGACGATATTCTGCACCCGCTGGTTCAACTGCTCGGTTTGGCGCGTCAGACGCTGCAACTCGGCCTCGATCGCGTCGACACGTTCCAGAACGGAACTGCCGGACAGGTTCGGCGCGGGCGAGCCTGTGGTCGAAAACTCGCGCTTGAGACGCTGGATTTCCACATGAAGCACGGTCAGTTCCTGACGGATATCCGCCAAAGTTTGCTGATCTTGTGCTTGTGCCACACCAGCGACGGCCACAACCGCCGCCAGAACCAATCCTGCAAATCGCATCATCTTACCCCAAGGTTGAGCCGGTCAGCACCGTCACCGCGCGGCGGTTTTTGGAATAGCAATCCTCGGTGCTGCAAATTTCGATAGGGCGTTCCTTGCCATAACTGACGGTGGTCAATCGGTTGCCCGCAACTCCGCGCGAGATCAAATATTCCCGAGCTGCGTTTGCGCGACGAGCGCCAAGCGCAAGGTTGTATTCGCGCGTGCCCTGCTCGTCCGCGTGGCCTTCGATGTTGGCGACAAAATCCGGGTTGGCCAGCAGCCAGTCTGCCTGCCCTTGAAGAACCGTCTGCGCCTGCGGACTGAGCGTTGACTGGTCGACGGCAAACAGAACCCGGTCGCCGACTGTCTGCTGGAAATAAGCTGGCGAGCGCGGATCACTGGGAGACCCCGGAACCAGAGCACCGCTGCCACCGGCACCTCCGCCCAGTGCCGACGGATCGTTATTCGTACAGGCAGCAATCAGGGTCAGCACCCCGATAGCCGCGGCTTTGCTCAACAGTTTCATCTCAAGTGCCTCGTGTTTCGTTGTTTATTGCCGCGCTTCTATCACATTGCGGGTTTGTTGTGAACTTTACCTGCTGCCTGTTCCGATCAATTCTGCAGTGGTCCCCAAGACGGGTCGCTACCCCCATCCGGCGTTCGCACAGGACGCAGGTTCCTTCCCGAAATATCCACAGAGTAAAGCGTCGATCGACCGCTCGCGCCTTGTGTTTCGCGGGTGAACATGATGACCCGCCCGTTCGGTGACCAGGTGGGACCTTCGTCTAGGAAAGAAGCGGTCAGAAGACGCTCTTCACTGCCGTCGGTGCGCATAACGCCGATGTGAAAGCGGCCCTTATTCTGCTTGGTAAAGGCAATCAGGTCACCACGCGGAGACCAGACCGGCGTGCCATAGCGTCCCTGTCCGAAACTGATCCGCGTCGCCTCGCCGCCGTTGGCGGGCATGATATAAAGCTGCGGAGTGCCCGAGCGGTCGCTCTCGAACACGATCTGGCCACCATCCGGCGAATAGCTGGGTGCGGTCTCAATCGCAGGTGTGTTTGTCAGCCGCACACTTTGACCCGAGGCCAGATCCATCTTCCACAGATCCGTGTTTCCGCCCTGCGTCAGCGAATAAACAATCGAGCGACCATCGGGCGAAAAGCGCGGCGAAAAGCTCATGGTGCCATCCTGCGTTGGCAATTCCTGCCGTTTCACGCGACCGACATCCAGCACGTAGATGCGTGGCTGACCGGTTTCATAGCTGGTGTACAGCAGCCGGTCACCGGTCGGCGAAAAGCGCGGCGCCAGCACGATGGCGGCGCTGTCAGTCAGGTACTGCACATTCGCGCCGTCATAATCCATGATCGCCAACCGCTTGCGCCGCTGATCCTTCGGGCCACTTTCCGATACGAACGCAACCCGGCTATCAAAATAAGCACCCTCACCGGTGATCCGGGTATATACCTGATCGGCCACCTTATGCGCCATCCGACGCCAGCCGTCGGTGGTGCCGGCAAACTGCAACCCATTGCCCAGTTCCTGACCCGAGAATACGTCCCACACTCGGAACCGAACCGTCAGCCGTTTGCCCGAAACATTGACCGCGCCTGTCACCAATGCCTGCGCGTTGATTGCTTTCCAGTCAGCAAATTGCACCGGGGCATCAAAACTGCTGACCCGGCTGATGAACGCATCCGATGAGATTTCGCGAAACAGGCCCGTTCCCGTCAGGTCCGACACGATCACGCGCGATATATCCTGAGCGAATTGTGCCGCAGAAGGCCCATCCGGCACAAAACTCGGCACCGCAAACGGCATCGGCTCGATGATCCCTTCATCGATTTCCAAGCGCAGCGGGCCACTCTGGGCATAGGCCGAGGTCGAAAGAAGGGTCAGGCCAACGAAGAGGCTGGTCAGAAGTTTCATCATTTGATCCGCATCCTCTCGGGATTGAAGGTAATCTCAATATCCTGCCATTGATCGTATTTGTCAGCAGGCAGGTCGTATCCTTTGGCGCCACAGCGTAAAATCGCGCGCCGCGCTGCCTCGTAGGCTTGTTTTGCCGAAGCGGGCGAGCCGCCGGTACTGTCCAGCAACTGCAGGCTGCCACCGACCACTTTACCGTCCCGGGTAAGCGAGAACCCAACGACGACGATAGTTTCCAGCGCATCCGTCGACAGAGATCCGACATTCCAACACCGCGACACGGCAACCCTCATCGCATCTTTCTCGCCGCTGGTCAGTGGAGGACCCGAAGGTTCGGTACCATTCCCCAGCGCCTCAGCAAGCGCGTCGTTGATTGCCTGATCATTTTGCGCGGGTTCTGTCGGAGCGGGTTCAGGTGCTTCGGCAACCTCAGGCTCGGGTGGTGGCGCCGGACGGTTCGGACGCACGCGCGGGCGGGGCGAGGTGCGGGGAGCCGGGTCCTCGACCTCTTCCGCCTCGGTAACGATCTCGGGCGCGGCTTCTTCAGGAGCAGTCTGGTTCTGCTGCTCTTGCTGAACCTCAGCACCCTCATCCAAAGAGACGGGAGGGGTCTCAATGTCATCCGGTTTCGCCTCCGGCGGGGGTGGTGCAATCTGTTCAGGTGCGATCTTATCTGCGGGGCTCGGTTCCGCCTCGGGACCTGGAGGAACCGGAAGCGCCGCCACCTCGGGCTCGGGCTGTTCAAGCGTCGGGGGCAGTTCGATCAGCTCAGGTTCGGGCTGTATTTCTACCTCCTCGGGCTCCACCTCAGGCTCGGGTTCCGGCACGGGCTGGGCAACCGGTTCCGGCTCTGGCTGTTCTTCCGGTGCTGGTTCCGGCGTATCAATCTCGTCCGGCTCTGTGGGTTGTTGTAATTCAGCCGGGTCAGTCGGCACCTCTGGTGCCTCCCGCTGGGCGGTCATTGCCGCAAACTGCTCAGACGATATCACGGTGACATCCTGCACTGCCATCGGCAACGGCTCGGACCGGAAGGTCCCTCCGAACAGCGCCCAGCTGATCAGGCTGACATGCGCAATTGCCGAAATCTTGGTGCCGGTCTCCACCGCGCGACCTCACTCTCACCCTTCGTCCAGCGTTGGCCCGCCGGTATCGGTTACAAGACCCACGTTGGAGAACCCGCCTGCATTCAGCGCACCCATGACCTGCATTACCTGCGCATATGGGATAGCACCGTCAGCACGCAGGAACACTCGATCACTGCTGCGCTCAGCCGCAATGGCGCGCAACTTGCCGATCAGCTCTTCGCGCAGCACATCTGTTGTCTGGATCTGTACTCGGCCGTCTGCCGTCAAAGTGACAGTCAATGGTTCTTCGTTGTCACCGGGTAAGGCGCTTGCGGCCGTCTTTGGCAGATCAACAGGCACACCAACGGTGAGCAAAGGGGCAGCCACCATGAAGATAATCAGCAACACCAGCATGACATCCACAAATGGCGTCACATTGATCTCGGCCATCGGCTGGGCACGGCCGCGACGCCGCCCGCGCCGGCGTCCATTATCACCCGAGGATTGCTGAACCGCCGCACCCATCGTCAGCTATCCAACTGCCTGGACAGGATCGTTGCAAATTCATCGGCGAATGCTTCGTAACCGCCTACGATCCGATCACTGTCGGCGCTGAGCTTGTTGTAGAAAATCACAGCCGGAATGGCAGCAAGCAAACCAAGGCCTGTGGCCAGCAACGCCTCGGCAATACCGGGGGCCACAACAGCGAGGTTGGTGTTCTGCTGCTCGGCAATCTCGATAAAGGCATTCATAATGCCCCAAACGGTGCCGAACAGGCCGATAAATGGTGCAGTCGAACCTACCGTGGCTAGAATGGGCAGTCCTTTTTGCAGCCCTTCGGCTTCTTTCGCGATCGCCACATCCATCGAGCGGTCAATCCGCGCGGTCGCCCCGGCGATCAAACCGCCATCGTTACGATGCGAGCGGCGCCACTCGATCATCCCGGCAGCAAAAATCTTCTCAGAACTGCCATCCGGCTGTGTTCCAATCTTCTCGAACAGCTCGTCCAGAGGATTCCCTGACCAAAAGCTTTCGTCAAACACCTGAGCCTCACGACGCGCCGCCCGGTAATTGATCAGCTTTTGAATGATGATCGCCCAAGACCAAAAGGATGCGATCAAAAGGATCAGCATCACGATTTTGACGATAAAAGTCGCACGGGCAAACAGTCCCCACATGGAGAAATCGATCTCCTGCGCCAGCGCCAGCGTTTCAGCTTCCATGAACCTGCTCTTTGTTTTGCCTGATGGCCATTTGGCCTTGTTTTGCCAAACGCTAACGCAGATGGAGGGGAAAAGCCAACAGAACCACCCCTGAGGGTGAAAATGTTACATCAATGCGCGAATCTCTGCCGGAAGGCGCACGGGCTTACCCTGCGCATTCATGCAAACCGCGGTGACCGCGGCACGAAATATCTCGGTTTCACCACGCCTAACCAATTGCGACATCGACAGCCGCGCACCCGATAGTGAAACCATCTCGGTTTCCACCACCAATTCATCTTCGAAGCGCGCAGCAGCCAGATAATCCGCCTCGATCCGCCGCACGACCCAGACAATACCCGCATCCCGCATCGCGTTCTGATCGTTGCCCAGCTTGCGCACCCAGTCGGACCGGGCGCGTTCGATGAACTTCAGGTAATTCGCGTGATAGACTACCCCGCCCATGTCGGTGTCTTCGTAATACACGCGAACCGGGTAAACATGTTTCATTGCGGTTGTTCCAATCGGGCAAACAGACGCAACGCATGAGAGGAATCCTGCGCTGCCCCGGGTAAAACCGGATCGTAGGCGGCGCGGATCAAGGCGGCAATATCAGGCCGTAAGATCGTTGCGTCACCTGCGATGGCCAAAGGTGACGCGCTACGGAATGCCGTATCGGACCATAGCAGAATGGTCTGCACCACCTGGCTGAGCGCCAGTGTTTCCGCCGGGACCTTGGACATCTCCTTGTCCATGCGCAGAAACACAAAAGCCGCGCGAATTGCGCCATCTTCTTCGAACCGGAAAATGCGATACTGATTGGCAACAGCGGCAACCAATCGCTCGACCAATGGAGCCAAATCCGGGATCAGGCGATCCAGGTCAGGAACTTCCAACAACTCCTGCCAATCTCGGAAGAAGAAGACCATGCAGTTGGCACCCAGCTCAGGGTCCGTCTCGGTCATCTTATGACCGGCCAGAGTGACGACCGCTTCAAACGCGCCTTTGACGGTCGCGAGTGTCTCATCCTCGACACCGAATACGATTGGCGCGATGGGCCGCCCCCAGCGCGCAAACAAAAACTCACCGTTTTCGCGCGTGAACAGCGCTTGGATCTCTTCCGGAGTCACGCTTGAACCTTCATCTTCTGAAAAATACTCTCAGTAGAGGCATAAAATCTCTTGCGAGCTGCTTCAACCAAACAGATCGCTTTGCCCTTTGGGCGCAGCCATCCCCAAATGCGTCCATGCCTTCTGCGCCAGCATCCGTCCGCGCGGGGTGCGTTGGATCAATCCTTGCTGCAACAGATAGGGCTCGATCACTTCTTCCAGCGAATCCCGGCTTTCCGACAACGCCGCCGATAGCGTCTCTATTCCAACCGGACCACCAGCATAGTTCTCGGCAATCAGCTTCAGATACCGGCGGTCGGCCCCGTCCAGACCCAGATTGTCGACACCCAGTCGGGTCAACGCTCCATCCGCCAATTCGCGGGTAATCCGCCCATCACCTTCGACAATGGCAAAATCCACGACCCGCCGCAGCAAACGACCGGCGATCCGCGGTGTGCCGCGTGACCGTTGCGCAATTTCGCGCGCGCCTTCATCGTCGGCAGGTGCGCCCAGCTTCCGCGCATTCCGTGTGACAATCTCATGCAACTCATCGACCGTGTAAAACTGCAGCCGGGTTGGAATACCAAAGCGATCCCGCAGTGGGGTCGTCAATAGCCCCATGCGTGTGGTCGCCCCGACCAGCGTGAAAGGCTGCAACTCAATTCGCACCGTCCGCGCCGCCGGGCCTTCACCGATCACCAGATCGAGTTCGAAATCCTCCATCGCTGGATAAAGCACCTCTTCAACTGCCGGGTTCAGACGATGAATCTCGTCGATGAATAACACATCTCTTGTTTCCAGATTGGTCAGGATAGCCGCCAGATCCCCCGCCTTGGCCAGAACCGGCCCCGAGGTCATGCGGAAATTCACTCCCAACTCACGCGCCATGATCTGCGCCAGCGTGGTCTTCCCCAATCCCGGGGGGCCATGGAACAGTGTATGGTCCATCGCCTCACCCCGCTGGCGGGCCGACTGGATAAAGATGCGTAGGTTCGCGCGTGCCTCGGCCTGACCGATAAATTCATCAAGGCCCTGAGGGCGCAGGGCGCGATCATTGTCTTCCGGCATCGGCTCGGGGCGCAAGGCGGGATCGGCGTCTACCATTAACTTACCCTTTCGGAGCCAGCAGTTTCAGCGCGGCGCGGATCAGATCGGCTTCACCCGCATCGGGCATATTGGCCGCTGCCTCAGCGACAGCAGAAGCCGCCTCGGATGGGCCATAGCCAAGATTGCCCAGCGCCGAAAGCGCGCCCGCAGAAGCAGCAGCAGCGCCTGAGGCCGGTTTTACCGCTCGTTTCGGCGCGGGCGCAGGCTCACCCGCGTCGATGACCTCCAGAGCGGGACCCTCCATTGCTTCGGTCACAGTGCCACCCATAGCCATCACGCCTGGGGCTTTGTCCTTCAGGTCCAACACGATCCGTTGTGCCGTCTTCGGTCCGACACCCTTGGCTGCCTTGACCGCACCCCAATCGCCCAAGGCGATCGCACGGCTGACACCATCCGGTCCCAGCGCACTAAGGATCGACAACGAGACCTTCGCGCCAACGCCCTGAACCGAGCACAGCAGACGGTGCCATTCCTTCTCTACCAAGGACAGAAAGCCGTAAAGCTGCATCAGGTCTTCGCGCACAACCATGTCTGTGTAGATCGATACACCTTCACCCACACCGGGCAAAGCCGCCATGGTCCGATCTGAGCAATATACGATGTACCCGACCCCGCGTACGTCGATCAGAACGTGATCAGCAGCGCGATAGTCCAGTCGTCCGGTGAGTTTGCCGATCATGCACGCACCTCTTTCAACCGAGCCTGCGGAGCGGAGCCATAGTAGGAGTGACAAATCGCAATCGCCAAAGCGTCCGCTGCATCCGCCCCTTTGGGCGAACAACCCGGCAGTTGCAATTTAACCATGTGCAACACCTGTTCTTTCTCGGCGTGGCCGACACCCACCACAGTTTTCTTGACCCGGTTGGGGGCGTACTCACCCACCGGCAGACCGGCTTGTGCCAGGGTCAATAGCGCAACACCCCGCGCCTGCCCCAACTTCAGGGTTCCTGCTCCGTCTTTGTTGACAAAGGTCTGTTCGATGGCCGCCTGATCGGGCCGGTGTTCAGCGATAACCTCGACTATCTGGTTGTGGAGCGACAAAAGCCGTTCTCCCAAATCATCACCATCGGATTTACACAAGCCATTGGCGACGTGGCTCAGGCGGCTGCCCGTTGATTCGATGACGCCCCATCCCAGGGTCCTTAGACCCGGATCAATGCCCAGAATTCGCATGTTTGCTTCGGCCTGCTCGGGTTTACGTGATCTTTTTCCATCGATTAGCACGAAGCGTGAACATTTTCCAAGCAAAATGGTCGCAGGGTGAAAAACGACATTTGTGTCGCCCCTGGTCTTCCCGGGTTCATTTGCGACACGGGCTGGTTCATTTTCGACCTCGATATTAAGGAAAATTAACCAATGATTTAAAGGGCTTTCAGAGATACTGAGCATTGCAAAAAACGCATAGGACACATGCAATTTCAGCGCTTGCGCGGCAAGATTGAGATCACTAGATGCCGCTCAGATCGCAAGATCAGAGTTTAACACAAACCAGAAGGAAACAGGATATGGCTGCACTGGACACCACCCGCACCACCACTGGCTCATTCGGCCTCGTCGGCCGTATCGGCGCGACTTTCGCATCGGTTGTAAGCACCGTAGTCGAATGGAATGACGCCCGTGTAACACGCAACGCGCTGAACGGTCTGACCGATCGTGAACTGGCTGATATCGGCTTGTGCCGTGGCGACATCGACGAAGTCGCCGAGGGCCGTCGATAACAAATTGTCACTGCTCCAAATAAGCCCCTACTTCCTCCCTGTGGGGCGAACAGAAACACCGCGTGCCTCAAGACACGCGGTGTTTTTGATTGAGGAGGGCGTTCAAACTTAGGCTAGAACATTACCTTGTTTAATTGGGTGGCGAAGAATGCAGTCACAGGATCGGCTTGCATGATCCATGCACCAGCTTGTTCAACTGCAGTGCCTTGGTGCAAGGCATCCACGCGCGTGTCGTAGGCAGACGGGCCCAGATGGGACAGAAGGAAAGCTTTGAAACCAAAGAAGCCCACCACACACATGAGTAAAACCTTGGCCGGAACTGCCGAGCGCACGCGCTGCGGCTTCATCACCACCAGCCCATCCGACCGCATGGTCGCACGATACCCACGGCTTAGTTTTTGATGCTTTTTGTTCAAGCGCGTAACGCGTTGATCAAATTCCAGTTGTTTTCCAGTCATGGCAGCCTCCAAAAAACCGCCCCCCGATTGCGTCCAATGACGGTAAAAGAAGAATGCGACAAAAACGTGGCGAAAATCCACAAAACTCCCGCAAATGGCCTAGCTTTCGCCCCGTTTGCTTAAGATTAGCGTCGTCCACTCACCAATCTCACTCCTGCGCACCTGATTTAAGCCATTTTGGATATAAACTGTGAGCACGTCATCAGCTTGTTCATTGAGGATTCCCGATAGGATTGCGTGTCCGCCTACCCGCAGATTCGCCGATATCTCTGGTGAAAGCGCGACCAGGGGTCCTTTGAGAATGTTTGCAAATATCAGGTCATAAGGCGCATGTTCATTCAGGTCGGAATGATCGAACCCCGCAGCTTCGACGCATTTCACGGCTCCTGCCATACCGTTTGCCTTCAAATTGGCCTCGGCCACATCAACAGCAACCTCATCAATATCACTGGCGATGATATCGCCATCCCAAACCCGAGCCGCGGCCATCGCCAGCACGGCAGTACCGCAACCGATGTCGGCAACTTTGGTGGCCACGAAGCCTTCATCCAGAAGAAAGTCCAGAGCTTTGAGACATCCTAAGGTCGTTCCATGATGCCCCGTGCCAAAGGCCATCGCGGCTTCAATCAACAATGGAATACGACCATCGGGCAGCTTGTCTGCGTCGTGGCTGCCATAAACAAAAAAACGTCCTGCTTCGACCGGGGCCAGTTCGCGACGTACATGTGCAACCCAGTCAGTTTCGGGAAGCTCTGAGACGACGAATGGCTTGGCCTCAAATGCGGCTGCCAAAACGGCCAACGCGGTCTCGTCTGGTGCTTCAGTAAAGTACCCGCCGATCTCCCATAGGCCCGAGCCATCCTCGACCTCAAACACCCCCACACCGGTGGGCTCCGGGTTCAGACGTTCCATCGCCTCGCCCAGACCTTCGGCTGCTACTCTGCCGGTCAGGGTGGTCAGTGCGGTGAATGTGGGCATGGGGGGCCTCCTGTCTCAAGCTGCCCCTGCGCGTAGGGCGGCGCGGCGCCGAGGTCAAGCGCCGGTGACTACTCGGCGGGTGCAGTGGCGTATTTCGACAGGATTGTCTCGTTCCCGGCCTCCGGATGCCGTGGGATCAGAAGAGACAAGCCCAACGACACCATCGCCATCGCAGTGGCAAGACCAAATACGGCGCCCGGTGAAATGACCCAAAGCAGACCCAATAGCGCAGGCAGGAACACCGCCGCGATATGGTTAATAGTAAAGGCAACGGCCGCAGTGGGTGCAATATCTGCCGGATCGGCGATCTTTTGGAAGTATGTTTTCAGTGCCAGTGCCAGCGCAAACAAAACATGATCGATCACATATAATATTGCCGCCAGCAAAACGCCCCATCCGAACCAATAGATACCACCGTAGGCTGCGAATACGATTGCAAGGCCGGTATATTCAAAGATCAGCGTGCGGCGTTCCCCGAATCTGGCAACTGCTTTGCCCAACATCGGCGCTGCGGCCATGTTGATCATCAGGTTGATGAGGTAGAGGCTGGTCAGTTCGTGCACCTCAAACCCGAACTTCTCAACCATCATGAAGCCCGCAAAAACGATGAAAATCTGACGCCGCGCGCCTGCCATGAATTGCAGGGCGTAATACAACCAGTAACGTCTGCGCAGTACGATTTTTTTGGTCTGGGGTGTTGGCGAATCGAACTGCGGAAATGCGATCAGACAAAACAGCGCAAGCAGAACGGTTACGCCGCCAGCAGCCATGAAGACGAAGTTGTAAGACAGATCGAACCGATCCCATGTCAACACGATCAAGCCATAGACCACAGCCGTCGCAGCCGAACCCATCGCAACCAGCCAGCCCAAAATCTGTGGCGCACGATCCTTGGGCAACCACTGCAGTTGCAACGACTGATTCACCGTCTCGTAGTAGTGAAACCCGATTGAGCTGAACAAAGTGACAAACAACAGACCGCCAAGGCTTGGAAACCACGCAGTCACCGCAGTTGCAGCGCCCAGCATCATCAACGAGATCATGGCCAGAACCTGCTCGCGGATGAAGATGATCACTGCGATAACACCGACGGCCAGAAACCCCGGAATTTCGCGCACCGTGTGCAACAGACCGATATCCGCCCCGTCAAAATTCGCAGCCTCAATGACAAAATTGTTCAGCAACGCACTCCACGCGTTGAACGCGATCGGCATGGTCAACGCCATCACGAACAAGAGCGTCATAGGACGGCGCCAGAGCGGAAGACTCTGCGCCTCAGACAAGGGCATGGGTTTCAGCATGAGGTTGCCTTACGCCCATTTGCACCTTTTGGCGAGTGGAAAGCGGCTGGCGCACAGTGGCTCTGCACTGATGCAGGGGTCAGTAGAAGCTTTGCGGATCGATATCCACGGCCAGGCGGATATCGCCTTTCAACTTCAATGGGGCAATCCAGCGGGCGATGGCGTCCTGAATAGGCGCGCCTTTCGGGGCTTTGACCAAAAGCCGGACGCGGTGACGGCCACGTATGCGCGCGATGGGGGCCGGAGCCGGGCCAAACACCTGCGCCCCGACGTCGCGCAGCGGTGCATCGTTGCGCGCCATGGCATTGCCGATATCGAAGACCGGCCCAACCTCGGGGCCCGACAGGACAATCCCGGCCATACGGCCGTAAGGCGGCACCCCAGCGGCCTGACGCCCAGCGGCTTCAGCCGTCCAGAACCCTTCTTCATCGCCCGATAGAATCGCCCGGATCACAGGATGCACAGGCTGGAAGGTTTGCAGCAACGCCTGCCCCGGTTTATCCGCACGGCCTGCCCGGCCCGCAACCTGCCGCATCAATTGAAAGGTTCGTTCCGCCGCGCGCAGGTCGGCCCCGTGCAGGCTGAGGTCCGCATCGATCACTCCCACCAGTGTCAGCTTGGGAAAGTTATGCCCCTTCGCCACCAGTTGCGTCCCGATAATGATATCCGCATCGCCCTCGGCAATCTCTTCGATCTTGGCCTTCAAGGCCCGAGCCGAACCAAACAGGTCAGAGCTGAGCGTAGCGATCTTGGCCTCAGGGAACGTTGCCTCGGCCTCTTCGGCCAGCCTTTCAATCCCCGGCCCGACCGGTGCAAGCTTGCCCTCAACCCCGCAGGAGGGGCAGGTCTCGGGCATCGGCTTGGTCTCACCACATTGGTGGCACATCAGGCGTTTGAGGAACCGGTGCTCCACCATCCGCGCATCGCAATGGTCACAGGCAATTTGCTCGCCACAAGCCCGGCACAGCGTCACTGGGGCATAGCCACGGCGGTTGATGAACAGCAGCGACTGTTCGCCCCGCTCAATCCGCTGCCCTACCGCCTGCCGCAGCGAAGGGGAAATCCAAGTCCCCGCCTGCATCTGTTCGGCCCGCATGTCGATGGGCTTCATCTCGGGCAGGACCGCCGCCCCGAAGCGTGCGGTCAGGTCGAGACGCTCATACTTCCCAGCCTTGGCATTCGCCCAGCTTTCCAGCGACGGCGTCGCACTGGCCAGAACCACACGCGCCCCGCAGATCGAAGCCCGCAGCACTGCCATATCGCGCGCGCTGTAATGCACGCCATCTTCCTGTTTGTACGACGTGTCGTGCTCTTCATCGACCACAACCAGCCCCAGATCGCGGAAAGGCAGGAACAGCGCCGACCGAGCACCCACAACCAGCTGAGCAGCCCCCTGTCCGACCATCCGCCAGACCCGACGGCGTTCTGTCATTGTTGCGCCCGAATGCCATTCCGCCGGACGCGCACCGAAACGTGCCTCGACACGGGTCAGAAACTCCGCCGTCAAAGCAATTTCGGGCAAAAGGACCAAAGCCTGCCGCCCCTTGCGCAGCGCCTCGGCCACGGCTTCCAGATAAACCTCGGTTTTGCCCGACCCCGTCACGCCCTTCAGCAGCGTCGTCCCATAGTCACCCGTGCGCTGCCCGGCTTGAAGCCGCGCAACGGCTTTTGCCTGATCCTCGGTCAGGTCTTTCCCCGGCAGATCAGGGTCCAGATGGGGATAGGGCAGATCTCGCGGGCTGTCCTCTTCCCGCACAGCGCCTTGTTTGACCAGTCCTTTGACCACGGAGGAGGTTACACCCGCCTGCTCGGCCAGTTCTTTCAGTGTGAACGCCAGCCCACCGTAATCCCGCAGCACCTCCAACACCCGTGTTCGGGCGTCTGTCATCCGATCCGGTTCCGTGCTTCCCAGCCGATAAACTTTGCGCATTGACTGCGGATCACCCAATCCCGGCGCGCGCGTCGCCAGACGCAGCATCGCGGGCATAGGTGTCAGCGTGTAATCCGCTACGCGCCCCAGAAACACACGCATCTCCTCGCGCATCGGCGCGACTTCAAGCACCCGGATCACCGACCGCGCCTTGGCCAGGTCAAAACCGCCCTGCCCCTGCCCCCAGACCACACCCAAGACTTTACGCGGCCCCAAAGGCACTTCGACAAACGCCCCAAGAAAGCACCCGCCTTCGGGCGCTTTATAGTCTAACGTCCGGTCCAGCGGTTGCGTGGTCAGCACCGCAACCAGCTCTCCTTCGTCGAAAAATCCGTTAGCGCTCACGGCATATCCTTCGCGGGGGGTTCCAGCATGGGTCTCTTTGAGGTAAAGCCATCCGCGACCAAGGCCAACCCATCAAAGGACTGCCCTCATGAAATTCTTCGTAGACACCGCCGAGATCGACGCCATCGCCGAACTGAACGATCTGGGCATGGTGGACGGCGTAACCACCAACCCCTCGCTGATCCTGAAATCGGGCCGCGACATTCTGGAAGTCACCAAAGAGATCTGTGATCTGGTCGACGGCCCCGTCTCGGCCGAAGTTGTCGCCACCGAAGCCGACGACATGATCGCCGAAGGCCGCAAGCTGGCAAAGATTGCATCGAACATTGCTGTCAAAGTACCGCTGACATGGGCGGGTTTAAAAACCTGTAAAACGCTGACCGACGAAGGCCAGATGGTCAATGTGACCCTGTGCTTCTCGACCAATCAGGCGATTCTGGCCGCTAAGGCGGGTGCGACCTTCATCTCGCCCTTCATCGGACGCCTTGACGATATCAACCTTGACGGCATGGACCTAATCGCAGATATCCGTCAGGTCTATGACAACTACGGGTTTGAAACCGAAATCCTGGCCGCCTCGATCCGTACCGTGAACCACGTGACCGATAGCGCACGCATCGGGGCCGACGTGATTACCGCTCCTCCGGGCGTCATCAAGAAACTTGCTGACCACCCACTAACCGACAAAGGTCTGGAAACATTCTTGGCCGACTGGGCCAAAACAGGTCAGAAAATTCTCTGATCCTTTGCGTTGCCGCGCGGTGCTGCCAGGCACCGCGCCCGGCCCAACGGCCAAAGCTGAATTTCATTCAGCGCATGGCTGGCGGGAGCTCCCGCCACAGCAGCGACGAAATTCGCCTTTCGCGTGCATTTTTCCCAAGGCAAATCCGGCAACCCGTGTTATAAGCCCGCCAAAACAAAAAACGACCGGACGGGACATGAGCAGCGATCCTAAACTCAAGGACAATCTCCGCGCCGCGATTCTGGCTGAGCCTGACGCAGTGCTGGATGACAAAGACCTGATGCAAGCCCTTGTGGCGGCAAATGAACAAGCCCGCGGTGACAATGTCGTTGATCTGCGCGGCATCGCCATGCAACGCCTTGAGGCACGGCTCGATCGGCTTGAGGATACCCATCGCTCAGTCATCGCAGCAGCTTACGAAAATCTGGCAGGCACAAATCAGGTGCATCGTGCCATTCTCCGGCTTCTCGAACCCACAGTATTCGAAGATTTTTTGCGCGCGCTTGGCAATGACGTGGCCGAGATCCTGCGCGTCGATCACATCACATTGGTTCTTGAAACGACTATCGTGCGCGACGATCCTGTAGTGAACCAGCTTGGTGGTGTTCTGACCGTGGTCGAGCCCGGATTTATCGACAGTTACCTGACCTCGGACCGCAATGGCCAACCGCGCGAAGTTACGCTGCGCGAAATTCGCTATCCCAACCCTCAAGTCTACGGTGAACAGGCCGATCAACTGCAATCCGAAGCCTGCCTCAAACTTGATCTCGGCGCGGGGCGCTTGCCCGGCATGATTGTGATGGGTGCCAACGACTCACGGCATTTCTCACCTCAGCTTGGCACAGATCTTCTTGCCTTCTTTGCCGGTGTCTTTGAACGCTCGATGCGCCACTGGTTGTCATGAGCCTGATCTCCCCAGCCTGCCGCGATGCTTTGCAGCATTGGCTGGACAGTCTGGGGGCGCTCGCTGGGCGATCAGAGAATACGCTCGAGGCCTATCGAGGTGACGTGACCGAATTCCTGTCCTTCATGACCCTGCATCACAGCGAGCGCCAAGGGCTGGCAGCACTGGAACGTATTACCGTCTCGGATATGCGGGCCTGGATGGCGGATCAGCGCAATTCAGAAGTCGGCGCGCGATCTCTGGCGCGCAAACTGTCTGCGGTCAAAAACTTCTATCGTTGGCTGGCTGAGCGCGAAGGGTTCGAGCCGACCGCTGTCCTGTCCACACGCGCGCCTAAATTTACTAAGAAATTGCCGCGCCCTCTGGCCGAAGACGCAGCCCGCGCCATGATCGAAACGGTCGAGTTGCAATCATCTTCCGATTGGGTTGCCGCCCGGGATGTCGCGGTTGTAACACTCCTATACGGTTGTGGGCTTCGCATTTCCGAGGCACTTTCCCTGACCGGATCGGATGCACCCCTGCCGGATACTCTGCGCATTTCAGGGAAAGGTGGCAAAGAACGAATCGTGCCGGTTCTTCCGGCCGCTAGGGCAGCAGTTGATCGCTATCTCCGGCTATGTCCGCATCCGCAAACACCTGATGCCCCGCTGTTTCGAGGCGTTCGGAGCGGCCCTCTGAACCCCGGGATCATTCAGGCCGTGGTCGCCAAAGCGCGAATGCAGCTTGGCTTGCCTGCCACTGCTACCCCACACGCAATGCGTCACAGCTTTGCCACCCATTTACTGTCAGCAGGCGGTGACCTGCGCGCGATTCAGGAGCTTTTGGGACACGCCTCGCTTTCGACCACACAGACCTATACCGCGGTCGACACGGCCCGGTTGATGGAAGTCTACAACCGCACGCACCCAAAAGCCTGAAGCAAAGACCCTTTTTGCTTTGCATCTGCGCCTTGCTTCCGTCATGACACCACCATGACACTTAGATTCAAAGCGCTTTCCGTTCATCTCTTCACCGCCACAGGTGCCGTTTTCGCAATGCTCGCCATGTTGGCCGCAGTCGAAGAGAAATGGAGCCTGATGTATCTCTGGCTGGTTGTCTCGTTCATCGTGGACGGAATCGATGGCCCGCTGGCGAGGCACTATCACGTCAAAAAGAACGCACCAGAGTTTGACGGCGTGTTGCTGGATCTAATCATCGACTATCTGACCTATGTGTTCATCCCGGCCTTTGCCCTGTTCAAATCAGGACTGATGGATGGCTGGACCGGCTGGTTCGCTATCATCGTCATCACCTTTGCCAGCGCGATGTATTTTGCGGATACGCGCATGAAAACCAAAGACAATTCCTTCTCCGGCTTTCCGGGCTGCTGGAACATGTTCGTCATCGTGATCTTCGCTTTGGAGCCCAACTTCGGGGTCATCCTGCTGCTGGTCACCTTGCTGTCAGTCGCAATGTTCCTGCCGCTGAAATTCATTCACCCGGTCCGAACCGAGCGTTGGCGCACCTTGTCGCTGCCGATGGCCTTTGCGTGGACCTTCTTTGCAGGCTGGGCTGCTTGGGTCGATTTTCACCCCGAAAGCTGGGCCCATTGGGGGCTGGTGATCACCAGCCTGTATCTGGTTTCAGCCGGAATAGCGCAGCAGATCATCCCACCGCGCAAAGCCAGGGATTACAAGACTTCCTGAACCTCAAACTCAGTCCCGTTATGGGTGAACACATCACCTTCTTGCAGGCCGACCATGGCCAGATAGATCGGGCTTTGGGTCGAAATGCCCATGTAGGTTTTGCCGTCCACGTCAAACCGAGTCGTTGAGACACATACGACGAAGCGGCGATTGTTGAACTTGATCACCGCGCCGGGCTGCACCGTGTCCGTGAGGCTGAAGTCGGTATTCTCGATCACGTCTATCTTTGCATGATGCGCATGAACGGGCGCGTCAAAGGCAGCGGCCAGATCGGCATTCTCGCGTGATGCTGCAATATCATCCTTGTCATGCCCTTCCCGGTCATCCAGTTGGGAATCCTTCAGAAAGGCATCATAATGCGCCTGTGCGGTTGCCAGTTCCTGTTCTTCCAAAGACATCAAATGATCAACAATGGCTTTCTTACGTACGGCGGGATCTGTCTGGCCGGTCATGCAATTCGGTCCTTCAAATTCACTATTTGATATAGGTTGGGGCCGTGTCGCTCTGAATGCAACAGGTAAGTGCGGATCAGATCAACAGGCTGGCTGCACCTTCGTGACGCAGCAAAGCCACTTTGGTCTCTACTCCACCCTGCCCTGAAAACCCGACCATCTTGCCATCCGCGCCCAGAACCCGGTGACAGGGAATGATGATCGGGATGGGATTCCCACCGCATCCCCGCCCAACCGCCTGCGCAGAGTATCCAAGCTCGTCGGCCAACTCGCCGTAGGTGCGCGTATCCCCGAACGGGATGGCATACATCGCATCGCACACGCGACGCTGAAATTCTGACCCCTTGATCCGATAGGGCAGATCGAACTGCTGCAAACGCCCTTCGTCATAAGCGCGTAACTGCGACGCCGCCTCTTGCAAAACTGGGGTGGCCGGGCCTTCGTCTTGGCCATTCCAAACAAGTCGTGTAATGGCGCCATCGATCTCTTCGACACCAAGGCAACCAAACTGAGTTTCTACGGCGATCATCGGCATAAGAGAACGGTTGCAGATGTTTCGCCACACCTGCAACCCGAATCCTGACGATCCGCCTTTCATCTGGCCAAAAATACCTCGGAGCGCGAGGCAGAGCCTCGCATCAGCGAACTCTCCTACGCGCTCCGTTTGGGTGTCAGCTCAGCGCTTCGTTACAGCGCCCGCACACGCCCGGATGGGCATGCAACCCCACATCGGGCAGGATTTTCCAGCACCGCTGGCATTTGTCGCCCTGAGCCTTTTCGAAGACCACGGCGACGCCTTCGATTTCCGGAACCCGGAACGCCTCGGCGGGGGCCGGATCGCCTGTGACGGCCAGGCCCGAGGTGATGCACATATCATCCACGTCGAAGGATGCCAGCAGATCGCGGGTTTCCTGATCTTCGACATACACGATCGGAGCGGCCTCAAGGCTGGATCCGATCACCTTGTCTTGACGCTGAATTTCCAGCGCTGCGGTCACAGCACGGCGGACACGGCGGACTTTGGCCATGCTGGCTTCCAGTTCTTCATGGTGCCAGTCGATGGGCGTTTCAGGGAAATCGACCAGATGGACCGAGCTGTCATCGGCCGGGAATCGTTCCAACCAAACCTCTTCCATGGTGAAGACCAGCACCGGGGCCAGCCATGTGGTCAGACGGTGGAACAGGATATCCAGCACCGTCCGCGCGGCGCGGCGGCGCAGGCTGTCACCGTCACAGTACAACGCGTCCTTGCGGACGTCGAAGTAGAAGGACGACAGATCGACAGTGGCAAAGGTGAACACGGCGCTGAACACGCCCTGAAAATCAAACGAGGCGTAACCCTTGCGCACCTGCTCATCCAGATCAGCCAGACGGCTCAGCACCCAGCGCTCCAGACGTGGCATATCCTCTGGCGCGACGCGGTCGGCTTCGGTGAAATCGGCAAGCGAGCCCAACATGAAGCGCATGGTGTTGCGCAGGCGGCGATAGCTGTCGGCGGTGCCTTTCAGGATTTCCGGCCCGATCCGCTGATCGGCGGTGTAGTCGGTCTGGGCCACCCACAGACGCAGGATATCGGCGCCGTATTGCTTTACGACCTCTTCCGGCACGATGGTGTTGCCCAGCGATTTGGACATCTTGTTGCCCTTGGCATCCAAGGTGAAGCCGTGGGTCACCACATTGCGATAGGGCGCACGGCCCTTGGTGCCACATGCCTGCAGCATCGAAGAATGGAACCAGCCGCGGTGCTGGTCAGTACCTTCCATATAAACGTCGGCAATACCGTCCTCGGTCCCGTCCTCACGATCACGCAGAACGAAGGCGTGGGTCGAGCCCGAATCGAACCATACGTCCAGCACGTCGAACACCTGGTCGTACTCGTCCGGGTTGACGATTCCGTCGAGAATCTTTTCTTTGAACCCGTCCGTGTACCAGACATCTGCGCCGTCTTTCTCGAACGCTACCTTGATACGGGCGTTCAGATCTGCGTTGCGCAACAGGTAATCCGCGTCGGTGGGCAAAGCCCCCTTCTTAGTGAAGCAGGTCAGCGGCACACCCCACGCGCGTTG
This sequence comes from Ruegeria sp. AN6, assembly GCF_056540425.1. Taxonomy (NCBI): domain Bacteria; kingdom Pseudomonadati; phylum Pseudomonadota; class Alphaproteobacteria; order Rhodobacterales; family Roseobacteraceae; genus Ruegeria; species Ruegeria sp. AN6. The sequence goes on along the minus strand of NZ_JBQFWR010000010.1, from coordinate 149,775 downwards.
GCGTGACAGTACCCAGTCCGGGCGCGCCTCGATCATCGAATACAGGCGGTTGCGGCCCGTTTGTGGGGTCCACTTGACCAACTCATCGATAGACCGCAGGGCGCGTTCGCGGATGGTGTCGCCCATCTCTCCCATGCCGTCATCCAGTTTGCGGTCCACGGATGCGAACCACTGCGGCGTGTTGCGGTAGATGATCGGAGCTTTCGAGCGCCACGAATGCGGATAGCTGTGCTTGATCTTGCCACGCGCCAGCAGCCCGCCAACCTCGGCCAACTTGTCGATGACAGCTTTGTTTGCGTCACCCTCACCGCCCTTGCGGGACAGGATGTATTTGCCGCCGAAGAACGGTAGATCAGCGCGGAAAGAGCCATCGTCCATTACGTTATAGGTGATGACCTGTTCCAGCATGCCCAGATCGCGATATAGTTCGAATTCCTCCATACCGTGCGAGGGCGCGCAGTGGACAAAACCGGTGCCTTCGGTATCGGTCACGAACTCGGCCGCGCGGAAATCGCGGATATCGTCCCATTCGCCATTGCCGCCCTCAGCCCCGGCCAGCGGGTGTGCCAGCTGGATCTTGGCCAGATCTTCCTGCGTCACATCACACAGACGACGGTACATGGAGTCATCCAGCCGCGCACGTGCAAAAACATCCGCTGCACGATCATCGGCCAACAGATAGCGGTCGCCGATCCGCGCCCAGCACTCCTCGGGGCGGCCGGTGATTTCATAGAGGCCGTACGAAATGTCTTCACCATAAACCACAGCCTTGTTCGACGGCATTGTCCAAGGTGTGGTGGTCCAGATCACCACATAGGCGTTGTCCAACGTCACATCGCCGGTGTTCACAACCTTGAATTTCACCCAGATGGTGAAGCTTTCCTTGTCGTGATACTCGACCTCGGCTTCGGCCAGAGCAGTTTTCTCGATGGGCGACCACATCACGGGTTTCGAGCCCTGATAAAGCGTGCCGTTCATCAGGAATTTCATGAACTCGTCGGCAATCACGGCTTCGGCGTGATAATCCATGGTGATGTAAGGATCGGGCCAGTTGCCGGTGATGCCCAGACGCTTGAACTCTTCGCGCTGAATGTCGATCCAACCTTCGGCGAACTTGCGGCATTCCTGACGGAAGTCGACGATGTTCACCTCGTCCTTGTTCTTGCCCTTCTTGCGGTACTGTTCCTCGATCTTCCATTCGATCGGTAAGCCGTGGCAGTCCCAGCCGGGCACATAACGCGAGTCGAAGCCCATCATCTGATGCGACCGCACGATCATGTCCTTGATGGTCTTGTTCAGCGCGTGACCGATATGCAGATGCCCATTCGCATAGGGGGGGCCATCGTGCAGCGTGAAGGGCTCACGGCCCTCTTTCTCGCGCAAGCGGTCATAGACACCAATCTTTTCCCAGCGCTCCAGCCATGCAGGCTCGCGCTTGGGCAGGCCAGCTCGCATCGGGAATTCGGTCTTGGGCAGGTTCAGCGTGTCTTTGTAGTCAGGTGTTTGGGGTGTGTCGGCGCACATTTGGGGCGTCCTCAGGATGATCTTGTCGTGTATGGATCGAAGCGGTCAGTGCGATATCTCAAGCACCTTTGCCCGGCGTCTCGCGATATCAGAGCGCCGGGGATATAATTCGAATAATGATGGCCAGACGGTCAAACATGGCCGCGCTTATAGGACGCCCGCCCTCAATGGTCCAGAGGTTCCGCATCCTGAGGCGAATGGCGCAGCCTGGCCCAGCGATTGAGCCATGCCAGCCCTGCCAGAGCGAGCCCTAACGCAAGCAGAGAAAAGACGCGGATCAGCCCCCCCAATCCAGCGATATCGATCAGAAATACCTTCGCCACCGCCAACCCGATAACAGCCAAGCCAGCCTTGCGCATCAAATCAGAGTGGCGGGCCAGTGATTGATAAAACAACGCCGCTCCGACCACCAACAACGTGATTGTATAAGTATAAAGCTCGGGCTGAGTGACGCCGTTGCCTTCATACATACCGCCCGCGCCCTGCCAGACATGCCGGATCGCTAATCCCAGCCAAACAGTTGCCAGAACTGTGGCTGCTCCATAGCTGATCTGTTTCAGCAGAACGGGCTGTGTATCGGCACGCCAGGCCGAGAAACCAATTGCCAGCGCGGGCAACAAATAAGCCACGGCGAGCGTGTTCAAAACCAGTGGGCCTAGTACCGGATCCGCAAACGGGTTGAGCAGCGGGTTGGCTTCTGACAACGCCTGACCCAGGCGATACACACCATGCGCACCGAAGAAAGCAGCCAAGGCGTAGCGCAGATAGTTTAACTTACCGCCCAGCTTGAACCGTTGCACCTGTGCGAAAGCCAGCAGCAGCCAGATGACCGCAAGCAATCCCAGCCCCCAGTGACTGTTGGTGGCACCGCCCTCGCCGAAACTTTCCAGCCAGCGCAGCAACAGCAGCGATAGCAGTATCCCCGCTGTCGCCCAGGCCGCGCTTTCAAGGAGCAATGAAGCAATCGGGCGGTCTAGGGGCTTCAGTAACGTCCAGCCCAAAATGAACCCGACAACCGCAGCCGAATAGACCAACGTCATTTCGAGCAATGGAGCGCTTTCGGCCCAAACAAGCCCTGGGTCCAACACCAGGCGGACTGTGACGGTGAACACGCCTACCCAGATGAACCAGCTCATCGGAGGCAGTTCAAATCGTCTGTCCAACGCGGCGGCCACAACGATCATGGCGACAAGCGCCACAGTCAAAGCAGCCGAACTGAGCACAATAATGCAGGCAAAGCTGAGACAAGAAAGCGCAGACAGAGTCGCCAAGGCAGGGCGCATACGATTTTCACCATCCACCCGCGCGAACCGTTCGGCCAGAACTACCATCATCGCGCCCAAAGCGATGGCATGTAGCGCCCATGGGTAGGCTCCCAATACCTCAGCAGGGTGCCATCCGACCTCAAGCGCGATCGCCAGGGCCGGTGCGAATATCGCCGCCCCTCCGGCCCAGACCACGCTATAGCGCCCGGCCTGAAAGGATCGCCAAGCTGCAATCAAAGTGACCAAAGCGCCTAAGGCTACCAATTGCGTGACGCTCCAAGGATAATCTGCCTCGGTTGTTTCCGCATAAGTATCCACAAAGCGAAGCCATACTGCGCCTCCGTCCAACCCGTGCACCAAGACAAACCAGATTAGTCCCAGTGCTGGGAATGCGGTCACATCCTGTAATGCGCGTGCATCCTTTGCCCAGAGCATCAGCGCCAATATCAAACCTGTGAACAGCGCGACGCCCAACCAGAATTCACCACCTGAATCTGACCAATGCAGCGACAAAATTACTGAGGAAACAAGTACCGCACCAAAGGCAATCCGAGTTGGAAACTCGGGCCATGGTTCTCCTTTCCGGCGTCGGATAATCTCGGTCACCATCGCACCAGAGTGGTTTGGCCAGATACGCCGTATGGGTATCGCAATCGCAATGATCGCCAGTGCCGTGACGCAGGTTAGATACCCGGGCTGGGTCGACGGCGAAGACAGTACCAGCAGAAACGCGGCCCCATAGGCGCCAATTAGGGTCAACACCGAAATCCACGCCCAACGCCTGACTGTATCAATTCCCAGACCTAATACGGCGACTATGAAAAAGTAACCGTAGAGCCAGCTAGGATCATCCGAGGAACCACCCACGGCAAAGGGGGCGGCAAAAGCTCCGATCAGACCAACAGCCGCCAATAGCGGCCCATGGAACCAACCCAACACGAGCCCGAACAGCGCGATGACAATCAACCCGGCTAACGCCGCCTCGGGCCCGATCAGATCATAAAGCTGGCGTGCCGCCAGAATGCCGCCGAACAGGGTAACCAGCCCTGCGCCTGAAAATACCGATGGGAGATAAGCGGTTGAGGCCTCCTCATCATCGCCGAACCGACGGCGGATCACCTCACCCGCGCCGATCAGCAGCAAGCCAAAGGCCAGCGCCGCAGCGACCCGCGCGGTGGGGGGCAACAACCCGTTTTCGACCCCATACTGAACCAGAAAGATCCCCGCCAACGCCAGTGAAAGCGCCGATACCGCGTAGAACCAGTTCTCGCGCAACCACGCGCCCAGCGCTGCCATTTTTTCTTCGCGAAACACGATACTGGCTGGAGGATCTTTAATCTCGGGAGCTAGCGGTGTCTCCGTTAGACCTTCGTCGGTGGTGGTTGAAGCTTTTGCCGCTGCCCAAGGCGCAGGCTTAGCCTGCACGGTTGTGGGTTCTGATCGGGACGTTTTGGGTGCCTCAGCAGTGCTTTCTGGCATTTGCCCTGCAAGTTGCTGCTCAAGCTGTTCTACCCGTTTGCGCAACCGCGACTGGCCAACCAGCAATACGATGATCGAAACAGGAATGGCCAGAACGATCAGGCCAATGAGAACAAGCAAGGATTCCAACCGAAACCTCCGAGGTAGGATACATCAAACGTATCGCGGTGATCGGCAGGTTTATAGTAAGGAAATCCACATGATTACCGTATGTTGCTTTGCAAGCCTGCCTAAAACAGCGCCAAGTCGGGGCGCGCCAGCATCAACCAGACGATTGTCAGCACAGCAACAAAGGCCGGAATGCCGCAGGCGAACCAAAGGCGGAACAATCGGAAATATGCAACCGGCAAAGCAGTCCCATCGTGATTGGCCAGTCTTGCATTATCCCGCAGCCTGATTTGTATCCAAACCACAGGCAACCAGAACAGGCCGGTCAGAATATAAAGCAGCACAGACGCCACGATCCAATCCTCTGTCAGAGACCAGCCTAAGCGCCATGCCAACAGTGCGCCCGTCACAGGCTGTAGTACGACCGCGGTTGCGGTGAAAATCATGTCGGCCAACACCACGATACCTGCAGTATGGGCGATAATCCTCGCGTCTGCTGTTCGATGCGCCATCAGCATGAAAAAGGCGATGCCCGCGCCTGTTCCCGACAGAACACACGCTCCGATCACATGCAGCCAGCGCAGAAACAGGTCCGGGTCCATTAGCGGCTCTCCAACATGGGTCGAGCAACCAATGACAGCATCAATGCGGGCGCGATTTTGACCAATGGTCCCAGCGGATCTAGCCAAAGCTCTGGTGCCATCAACGTTGCGGCGATCAAATAAAACATGGCGATCGCGGCTTGAGCCAAACAAACGCGGGCCGCCCAAGGGCGCCACAGAATTGCCAGCCCCAGCATTATGTCAATCAATGACCAGAACACTACGCTTGCATTTGCGATGGCGCCTGACCAACCATTCCTCGTAAGGACTTCGGCTGCCTGAGAAAGACCCGTTAGTCCGAACACACCAGATAGAACCCAGAAGAGGCAGAGCACAGCAATAACGACCGGCATCTGCAACGTCATCCGAGCTGTCAGCCTGTGTTCTCTCGCGCAAGCCAGCCCGCCATAAATCTCCTCTAATCCGGCCAGAGAGCGGCCCGTGGCACGGCGATATGGCTCAGGGTCGCCTGTCACCCCATGAGCCATTACCATCATCGCCGTACTCCGCAGGGGTGATCGCCACCCAAGGTGCCCAAGCAGATCTGCCACAGCCGCGACTACTTTCGTTATCGGTGGCGGCATCGTGATGGTTAAGTGTGCTGGCGAAAAGCCAAGCCAGTGTCGTGTCACTGACAAAACCCGCGACAGCGGTTGCGGCGTATCTTCCACCAGATCGTAGCTACCTGGCGGCAGATCGCCTTGAATGGCAGACAAGATGGCGGCACACAGGTCACGCATCCCGACACCTTGCACTGGAGTTTCAGGATAGGCGACCGGCTGTACGAAAGGCACTGCCGCCAGCATCCGCAACAGCGCCGTGCCGCCATAATCGCTCTGCCCGATCACCAACCCGGGCTTGAAGCACCACAAAGTCGCGCCACTTGCGCGTAGGGCCGCATCCCCGTCCGCCTTGGTGCGCATGAACTCGGTCGAGGCATCGGTGCTGGCCCCGATTGCCGAGACCTGGACGATTGAAACGCCTTCCTCAGCACAAGCCTGTCCCAACGATGCAATCGCCGTGTAATGCACGGCGCGCAGATCGTCTTGTCCCTCATCCTGCAGAGCCCCAGCGCAATTCACCACAACATCGACACCTGTGAGGAGTGGCCTCCAGTCCCCGGCTGATCTAAAATCTCGCAGGTCGCCCGACACCAGATCAACATCGGGCAAGACACGTCCCGCTGTCTTTCGGCTGCGTATAAGGCCCTTGACCGCGAGACCATCCGCATGCAGCGCCCGAACAACAGCCGCGCCGATGAAACCATAGGCGCCCAGCACCAATACTGTTTTTTCTTCGAACTTCACTGCCACAGGATGACCCACACGTGTTTTCGTCACCCTAGCGGATCAAACCGCTGCGACCAGCTTGATTGAGCCGTCTGCGACAACAGCAACGATCAGGGATGGAACAGGGAACCGACCAAGAATGCGATCCCAGCGGCCAGACCACCGATCAGAAGTGTTTCGGCTCCGGATCGCCACCAAGGCGCAAGGGACCAGCGGCTTTTCATGGCTCCGATGGCAAAGAATACACCTGCCGTCATCCAGGCCGAAACGGTAAACGCACCTTCAATCGAGAAAAGGAATGGCAGCAGTGGAATCATACCCGCGACCAGAAAGGCAAAGAACGTCGCCATTGCGGCTTTCATCGGGTGCGGGTCGACGCTGCCTAACCCGTATTCGCCCTCGATCATCAGGTTAATCCAATTGTCGTGGTTTGAGGTGATCTCATCTGTGGCCTCGTCCAACACGCGGCCCGACAGACCTTTTTGCATAAGGATTTCGCGTACTTCCTTGCGCTCTCCGTCCGGATAAAGCCTGATGTGCTGTTCTTCGATGGCGCGGATGCGATGGATGTTGTCGATCTCAGCCTTGGTGCCAGAATAGTTGCCCGCTGCCATCGAGAACCCATCCGCCAGAACGTTGGCCAGCCCTAGCGCAACGATGACAAATGGCGACAGCCCCGCCCCTGCGACACCGGCGACGATGGCGAACGTGGTGACCGATCCATCGATGCCGCCATAGACCACATCACGCAGCACACCGCGTCCAGGCGGGGCATTGATCCGTTCAGTAATTTCTTGCTGGCTGTGGCCGTGATCGGTCATGGCTTGCTCCGACTTTTTTTATGACGGATCCATGCTATTGTGGCCTTGCGCCAGATCAACTCTTGGAAAACAGCCCGCTAAGTGCGCGTTTGATCATGCCCCGCGTCGAGGGTTTGTGGCGTTTTGAGAAGGGCAGAGGTCGGCACACCTCCATCGCGGCGACGCCAACGCGTGCTGTTAACGCACCATTGACCAAGCCCTCACCGAACCGGCGCGACAGTTTACTGAGGACTGAGCCGCCCAGGATCGGCTCCAGTAAATCATCCCCTACAGCTACGGCACCGGTCGCAACCAAATGCACAAACACAGCACGGGTCAGGCGCCAACTGCCAAGAAAGCCTGCCCGACCGCCGTAAATCTCGGCGATGCGTCGGATCATGCGCAATGAGCTCGCCAGCGCTGTTGCGACGTCAGCCAGCGCAAGTGGCACCAGAGCAGTCACGGTAGCGACCTGCCGGGCTGCGGCCTCGATCTCGCGACTGGCGGCGGCGTCCAGCGGGGCCAAAAGTTCGTCTTCGGCCAAGCTCAGCAGGGTTGCGGCATCGAATTGCTCTCCCATGCGTTCGGTCAAACGGTCGCGGCCCCAGCGGGTTTCATCACGCCCCTTGTAGAACGCAATCAGCCGTGTGGTGACGGCGCGGGCTTGCGACAAGTCCTCGTCTGCTAACGCAGCATCGGCAGCGCGGCGTAACCCGTCCACGCGAGAAAGGCGACTAATCGCGGCCAGTTCACGTAGTGCGATAACCAGCACGACCAGCAAAAGCGCGGCGATCAGGCCCGTGACGATCCACCCCAGAATTGGGGCGCGTTCCAGCAGCGACATGGCAAAATCCCACGCCGCAACTGAGACCACCGCGCCTACGACCGCAAGCGCCAAACCCCAAAACCAGCGCGCCAAGGCCGATGGTTTTCGGGCTGCAAACCGAACCGCTGCCTGCATCGCCTGTCCCTGCGGAGGTGCGATATCAGGTACGGGAGGTGCGGTTGAAACATCGGCTGCCGGGGTGTCGTCTTCCAGATCAATCAGCACGGGGCCCTTAGCCATCGACCTCCTCCTTACGTGTCCAGACATAATGAATATCTGGCAGGTTTTCGTCATTCTCGGAGCCATCGCCGCGCGAGACCCCAACAAAGCCGTTGCGTTCATAGAACCGGCAGGCGCGGTGATTAGCTTGAAACGCATATAGATTGAGATTGGGGCGCTGCGTCTTCGCAAGATCAAGCAATTGCTGTCCGATCCCCTGCCCACGCGCCGGTGCCTTCAAATAAAGCGACTGCACTTCTTCCCCGTCCAACGCCAGAAATCCGGCGACCTGGCCTTGCACCTCGGCGACAGTGACCCAGCCCAAATCGATCATGCGACCGCAAAATGCGATGGTTTCAGCTTCGGAATGCAGCTCTGGCATCCAGTCATTTTCCCGTGCAAACCCGTGCAGAATTGCGCCTGTGGTTCCGGCATCGGTACTGCGTGCTGGGCGGAGGATCGCGTTCACAGCCTGTCTCCAATCAGAAACTGCGCGGCTCGGTCCAATCGAATATGCGGTGGGCCGTCTCCGGGATTCAGGGTCAGATGCGTCGGCGCGAAAGCCATATAGCCATAATCCTCGCCCAACCAACCTTCGGCCCCGTTTCGCGCGGGGCCAAGCAGATGGGCTGGGTCCTCTGGCAAATCGCCGGGATAAAACGCCGCCTGCTTGCCGCTATCCAGTAGTGTGCCGCGCACGCAAGGGAGTTCAACGCCGTTATGGTTACGCACCTCTTCAGTGGTGGCGCGAAGCGATGCCAGCGACAACGCCGCAGTCTCGGCACCGGCGAAGCTAGCGCGGTCGCGCGCCTCACGAGTCAACGCCTCGATAATCGCGGTCAGACGTGGGTGCTGCAGATGGTGCAGATGGTCCGCTTTGGTGGCCGCAAACAGGATACGCTCGACCCGCTTGCCAAGCAGCAGCTTGTTCAGCCATGCGTTGCGACCGGGGCGGAAGGCCGACAGGATATCGGCCATCGCGCGGCGCATATCTTCAACCGCTTGTGGGCCTTTGTGGATCGCGCCCAGCGCATCGACCAGAACGATCTGCCGGTCGATCCGGGCAAAGTGATCGCGGAAGAAGGGTTTGACCACCTGCGCTTTATACGCCTCGTACCGCCGCTCCATCTCGCGGTGCAGGGACCGGCGGCGTGATGCTTCAGACACCGGCAAAGGCGCGAAGGTCAGCACAGGAGAGCCTGCGAGATCTCCCGGCAGAAGGAACCGACCGGGGGTGCAGTCGTAGAACCCGGCCTCACGCGCGGCATTTAGATAGTCTGTGAAGCTGCGAGCAAGGTCCTGCGCCTGCGGCTCATCATGTGGCGCGGTTGGGTCGGCCGCTCTGGCCTTGGCCAGAAACGCCTCTGCTTGTGGACGGTTGGAAATGTGCTCCAACGTGCCACGCGACCAGTCCTCGTAGGATTTGTCCAGCAGGGCCAGATCCAGCAGCCATTCACCGGGATAATCCACAATGTCCAGATGCAATGTTCGCGGCCCTTGCAGCCCTGAAAGCAGACCTGCGGGCTGGACTTTGAAGGACAGGCGCAGCTCAGACACCGCCCTTGTGCTTTCCGGCCAGTGCGGCTTAGGCCCCGTGAGCGCTGACAGATGGGATTCGAAATCGAATCGGGGCACGGTATCGTCAGGTTGGGGTTGCAGATAGCTGGCGGTGATCCGCCCCTCTTGCTGCGCCACCAACCCGGTCATACGGCCGCGGTCCAGGAGGTTGGCCACCAGCGATGTGATAAATACGGTTTTACCAGACCGCGCCAATCCCGTGACGCCCAGCCGTATGACCGGCTCAAAGAACGTTTCGGACACGCGGTCGCCGACGGATTCGACGCTGCGTACCAAACTGTCTGCCAATGATGAGATGACCAAGCCGTCGCCCCGCAATTATCGTTTGTGCCAAGATAGGTAGCGGTTACCGCACTTGCCAGAGCTTTCGCCCCCTTGCCCGACCGACCAAGGCGCGATACCAGCGCCCCATGCCCAGATACGCGTTGAAAGTCGAATACCAAGGGGAACCGTTCGCCGGATGGCAGCGGCAGAAAGAATTGCCGTCGGTTCAGGGCGCGATCGAACTGGCACTGTCGCGGATCGAACCCGGAGAGCATACCATCGCCGCCGCAGGCCGCACCGACGCGGGTGTGCACGCGCTGGGGCAAGTGGCGCATTGCGATCTGGTTAAGGACTGGGACCCGTTCCGCCTGTCTGAGGCGTTGAATTATCACCTCAAGCCGCAGCCCGTTGCCATCGTGAAAGCCGCACGGGTGGATGATGACTGGCATGCGCGGTTCTCGGCGCTTGAGCGGCAATATCTGTTCCGCATCCTGATGCGCCGCGCGCCCGCTACCCATGACAAGGGGCAGGTCTGGCAGATCAATCATTCTCTGGACGTCGCGGCGATGCAGGCCGGGGCGGATATGCTGATCGGGCGGCATGACTTCACCACCTTCCGATCCTCCATCTGCCAGGCCGCCAGCGCGGTCAAAACACTGGATGAGTTGCGGGTGGAACAGGTGCAGGGCTTCTCTGGCGCCGAAATCCACTTTCACGTTCGCGCCCGATCATTCTTGCACAATCAGGTACGCAGTTTCGTTGGCACGTTAGAGCGCGTTGGGGCCGGAGCTTGGACGCCTGACGATGTGCGTTCAGCGCTCGAGGCGGTTGACCGTGCGGCCTGTGGGCCGGTTTGCCCGCCGCAAGGATTGTATCTGGCAAGGGTCGGGTATCCAGAGCCGGTTTTCGACTAAGTCTACAAAGCCCGCAACAGCAACCCACTAGCAATCACGGCGATGATAAGACCCGCCACCAGTTCGATGGTCGGAGCCAGCACCGATGCAAAGCGCGTGGCCGAGGCAGAGGCCAACAAACCGCCACGCAACCCAAAAGACGTCCAACCGACCAAAGTGGTGACAGTTGCGGTGCCTAAAGCCATGGCGAATGCGCCCGCGATGCCGACCATTGCGATACCCATCTGCCATGTCAGGATCAGCACGAACAACGCGCCGGTACAGGGGCGCGCGGCTATGCCAGCGATCAGGATCAACGCCTCGCGCAGGCTGCCCACCTGAGCGACCTCATCGGCAGTCGGGCCGTGGCGGTGGCCGCAGTCAGCGCAAACCTCGTGGTCGTGATGATGGTGGTCATGATCATGCGTATGGTGATGGTGGTCGTGCGTATGCGATGTCTGGCTTTTGCGATGCCGTACAAAGCTGCGCAGCGCGCGAAAGATCAACCACAAGCCGATTACCGCAATCATGCCATAGCTGATCGGCGCCATGACCTGTTCGGTCGTGCCTACCAACGTCTCGCGCGACAACTGGAACACGAGAACACCCGCATAAACCAACACGATTGCCGTGACTGCTTGACCCAAACTAGAAAAAACACTGATCGCGGATAGTCGCCAAAACGCGACACGACGGCCCAACCCGTACCCCCCGATTAATACCTTGCCATGACCTGGTCCAATGGCGTGGAAAAAACCATAGGCGAAACAGACGGTCAGTAGCGTCGCGATAGCTTCGGGCTGCTCGGCCCGGGCTGCACGCAAGGCGCGAGCGATCTGGTTCTGGAACTCCCGCTGCTCACCAGCCGCCCATGCAGCCAGATGGTCAAAGCCACCGCTGCCCCAGAACCAAAGGAGCAACCCGCAAGCGATGACGACGGGAACGATTAGGTATTTGGACATGAAAGTCTGATCTCAGTTGCGAATTTCTCACCAACCAGGGGGATGTCATTCTCTTCGAGGTCATAGTCGGCATCGAGTGTCCGTAAAAACGCCTGCATCTGCGCCAGTTCTGCGTCAATGTCTGGATCGCTCCGATCAATCTGACAGATTACAGGACCCGAAACCGTCACAGGCCGGGTCACCTCGTAGGCGGTGTAAAAGCTCTCATCAAAGGCTTTGATCGACAGGTCACTTGCCGGAACGGGCGTGCCTTCTACCGAGCGCAAATGCGTGGTCACGATACGTGCATCTTCAGTCGTCGCTTGTGGCTCTAGCGGGCCAGACAGGGGGATCACGGTCTCGCCCATACGAATGACCAAATCGCCATTGTACCCTTCAACCCATTGCGCATCGAAGCCGCTTAGAAATTTTTCTTCCTCTTCGGTCAGCACGCCATCGCCGTCCTGATCCAATCTCATGTCTTCCAGCACCAGCAGCGAATAGAGTTCATCATAGGCCCAGGTCACACGCACATGGGTCAGGTTGCCTGCGTCATCGACGACGAACTCCAGTCCCGTGTCGATAAAGACGTGCGGGTGGGCCAAAACCGGAAATGGCAGACAGCAGGTTAGAAGGGTCGCAATCCAACGCATAGCGCAAAGATAGGGTGCGGAGCAGGCATCGGCAATCCGGTTCCCCAGAGTATCGCAGAATCCAGCCGAGTTAATTGGGCGGAAACAGAACCAGAGTCTGTAGCGCCGTTCCCACAGGTCCCTGCGTGTCAAACAAAACCGACTGCGACATACCAATCCCCGACGGCTGCCAGTGCGAAATCGAATCGGAGGCCAGCCAGTCTGAGGTGGGCTCTCGATGGACTTGTATCGTCAGATCGGTGTTCATGAATCCCATCTCGGTCGTGGGCGCATTCCATGATATGCCATTACCACAATCCGCGAGCGGGCAGAGCGCCTGTATCGGCGAGGGATATTCGCCATCAACCAAGGGGGGCGTGCGCATCCACACGATTTTGGGACCAGCGCCCTGATTGCCGCCGGCCGGATAGCCAATTTCTGAGTGATGGGCAAATCCAGGCAGATCATGCCGCATTTCACCGATTGGAAATGGGCCATCGACGACATCTTCCAATCGCGGTGCAGGCAGGTCGACATTGGGAACAGACCCAAGGTCCCTGCGCACCACATGCATGGTAGTTGCCGTTGCACAAAGCGTATCATCTAGGTCATGAACGGTGACGCGTGTGGTCGCCAGCGTTTTTGTGTGGCGCGTGGTCTCCGCCGCGACCCGCAAACCGGCCAAAGGCAGCGGGCGCAGCAAATTGACCGTGAGGCGGGTCAACATCTTATCTGGTCCGACCTCGGTCTCGGCCGCTCGTACAATCAGGCCACTGACTGGCCCCGCATGACAGTGATCTGCTGACCAAGGCCCGCGCGCGGGATCATTGCCGACAAACTCACCTTGCGTATTCTGATGAAAATACGCCTGCCCCAACAGATCCGATATCATCGCGGTTGCTTCTGCCTCAGACTTTTTCTTGCGTGTATTTCTTTAATTCGGCGCGCGCGACCTGGCGACGATGCACCGCGTCTGGCCCATCCGCCAGACGCAAGGTGCGTACATGGGTCCACGCGTTGGCCAAAGGTGTATCCTGGCTGATCCCTTGCGCGCCAAACATCTGCACAGCTTCGTCGATCACCTTCAGCGCTACTTTGGGCGCCACGACCTTAATCTGGCTGATCCAAGGGGCCGCCGCCCGCGCATCGCCCTGATCCATGTACCATGCCGCCTTTAGGCAGAGCAGTCGGGCCATTTCGATCTCCATCCGACATTCGGCAATGATGTCGTAATTGGCGCCCAGTTGCGCCAGCTTCTTCCCGAATGCTTGGCGTTGCAGTGACCGCTTGCACATCTGCTCCAATGCAGCTTCGGCCTGACCGATGGCGCGCATGCAATGATGAATGCGACCCGGCCCCAGACGACCCTGCGCGATCTCGAACCCGCGCCCTTCGCCCAGCAGGATGTTCTCGGCTGGAACCCGGACATCTGTGAAACGGATATGCATGTGACCATGAGGTGCATCGTCGTGGCCGTAGACTTCCATCGGCCGCAATACCTCGATGCCAGGAGTGCCTGCTGGCACCACGATCATCGACTGGCGCTGGTGCTTCGGCAGATCATCTCCACCCGTTTTGACCATCACGATATAGACCTTGCAGCGCGGATCACCTGCCCCGGAAGACCACCATTTCTCACCATTCAGAATGTAGTCAGCACCGTCCCGCACACAGGACATCGAGATATTCGTTGCATCCGACGACGCCACATCCGGTTCGGTCATCAGATAGGCCGACCTGATCTGGCCATCGAGCAACGGCTTCAGCCACTGTTCCTTCATCGCGTCGGTGCCGTAGCGCTCAAAGACCTCCATATTCCCGGTATCAGGTGCTGAGCAGTTAAATACTTCAGCCCCCAAAGGGGTCTTACCCATTTCTTCGGCAAAATAGGCGTACTCAACTGTACTGAGGCCAAAGCCCTTATCACTGTCCGTCAGCCAGAAGTTCCACAGCCCTGCCGCTTTGGCCTTGTCCTTTAGACCTTCGAGGATTTCGGCCTGACGCTCGGTGTATTGCCAGCGATCGCCTTTGTTGATCTCCGCATGATACTCCTGTTCAAGCGGCATGACCTCACCCCGGATCATATCAGCAACACGCTGCAACAAGGCGCGATTTTCATCGCGCAGTCCGAATGTCATGGTCATGTATAGTCCTCTCTACAGCACCGCGCGCACCCGACGCTTGGGTCCGAGGATGGCTCAGCACCTATGACACTGTCCAGTTGGGTGACGGAACGTCATTCAGATAAAACGATACCATACACTGCATCACAGTGAGGTGCCTGAGGTCGCGGCAGAAACGTTCGATTGGATCGGGCGTAGATACATGAGGTCAGACGCCGACCCAGTGACAGCCTTTAAGGTGCCAGTATCCAGTTACCATCGGCAGTTCTGCAACGGCGTGTTCTGATATCCCGAGCCTGTTCCGCGCCTTCGGGCTGCACAATATGCTGGAGTATTACGCAATTATCCTGAACGCTGAGAACTCGGATCGTCCCTTTTGAGCCCGTATCCTGATTAAGCCATGCCCTCTCTTGCCCAACCGAGGGCGAGCCTGAGGACAACAACGCATTCGAGGTGGCGCTTAGCACTTGGAAATCCGCGGGGCTCAACCCCATTTCCGCGATGATTCGGGAAATCGATTTGGCCTGAGCGATTCCACTCGAACCCAGTAATAGAACGGTAACGAGCGCTGAATAAAAGAAGGCTTTCATTATGGGGCCTCGCCGATCTGAACAACTTTCACGCTCATAGATATACCTCTGTGGGTGTGTGGCCAAGCCCAACTTGGTCACCTTCAAATTATCCCGAACAAACCTATTGCAAGGCGGGTGCTAGGTCCCTCCGCCCGTTCGCCTCATATTACTCCAAGACGAACCAGAGGCATTTGATGACACATCCAAAATACTATGCACCTACAGGCGGTCACCCGGGGCAAGAGCAGTTATTGACTGACCGCGCCATGTTCACCGACGCCTATGCGGTTATCCCGAAAGGCACGATGCGCGACATCGTCACCAGCTTTCTTCCTTTCTGGGAAGGGACACGCCTGTGGGTTCTTTCGCGGCCTCTGAGTGGGTTTGCAGAGACATTCTCGCAATACATTATGGAGGTTCAGCCCAGTGGCGGCAGTGATACTCCGGAAACAGACCCAAACGCACAAGGTGTGATTTTTGTAGTCGAAGGCTCTGTAACCCTGACGTTGAACCAAGCGGAGCACGTACTTGAGACCGGAGGATATGCTTATATCCCACCCGGAAGTGACTGGGCCCTACACAATCGCGTCGATTCCGTTGCCCGGTTCCATTGGGTTCGCAAAGCCTATCAGGCCGTGCCCGGCCTGCCAGCCCCTGATCCGATCATCACCAACGAATGCGATGTGGCGCCCGTCGAGATGCCCGGCACCGAAGGGCGTTGGTCTACCACGCGTTTTACCGATCCGCATGACCTTCGGCATGATATGCATGTCAACATCGTCAATTTCGAGCCCGGTGGCGTAATCCCATTTGCAGAAACCCATGTGATGGAACACGGCCTGTATGTGCTGGAGGGCAAGGCGGTTTATCGACTCAATCAGGATTGGGTCGAGGTCGAGGCCGGAGATTATATGTGGCTGCGCGCTTTCTGCCCCCAAGCCTGTTATGCGGGTGGTCCGGGTCGGTTCCGATATCTGCTATATAAAGATGTAAATCGGCATATGCCTCTGTCGGTTCCCTCGCGATAGACGACCATAGCGTTAATGTCCGGTATAGGGGTTCACAGAATCGGTGGAATCTGATGAAATTACATAAGTTTTCAGCACTGGAGATTGTTCAATGTTACTGCGCGGTACGATGATTGCACTGGTTGCCACCCTTGGCCTTTCGGCGTTCAACGCCGAGCCGGTCGCAGCCAAGGAAGAAACCAAGTCCGTTTTCGTCATGAGCCGTACCTGGGCGGTGACGCAGGTCTCGGACGCGCCTGTGGTCTATCGGGCCACGCGGGACAACAACAATCTGAACCCCTTTGGCCCCCCGCCACGTCTGCGCACCATTCAGGCGATGGCTGCGATACAGCAGGCGACCGGATGCAAGGCGATCTATTCCAGCATGTATCAGAACATCTCGGGCCAGTTCTTTTCACAGGTCAGCTGCAACTGAAATTGGTACAATACTTTGATTGAGATCGCATGATCTGCCTGCCATAGCTTGCGCATGAAACTTGCGATCAACGGATTCGGCCGTATCGGCCGCACCATCCTGCGACAGGTCCTAGGCCCGTCGCAGCATTCGGATATCGAGCTGGTGCTGATCAACGATATCGCACCGCTCGAAACCTGCGCATATCTGTTCAAGTACGACAGCACATTCGGACCTTATCCAGGTTCGGTGGCAGCCGAAGGTGGAGCATTGAACATCGATGGCCGGATTGTTCCAATGTCCCACAGCGCAGATTTGGCAAAGGTCGATCTGTCCGGCGTCGATGTCATGCTCGATTGCACCGGCATCGCGCGCACATCGGATGTTGCCAGCCGGGGATTGACTGCCGGGGCGGGCAAAGTGCTGATTTCCGGCCCCTCACCTGCTGCCGAGGTCACGGTTGTACTGGGTGCAAACGAAGATCAATTGGGCAACGCACGGATCGTGTCGAATGCGTCATGCACCACGAATGGGCTGGCACCGCTCGTCAAACTGATTGATGAAATCGGCGGGCTTGTGTCCGGGCACATGACCACGATCCACTGCTATACAAACAGCCAGCCTATGGTCGATGCGCCACGCGGGGATCTGGCTCGTTCGCGCGCTGGTGCGTTGTCGATGGTGCCCACGACCTCAAGCGCCACACATCTGATCGATGTTGTGCTGCCAAATCTTGCCGGTCGCATTTCAGGGGCTGCGGTGCGTGTTCCCACGGCCAGCGTATCTGCTGTCGATCTTGTCGCCACCCTTGAACGGGGCAAGAGCGCGGATCAGTTCGACCAAGCGTTTCGCAACGCGGTCGCAGCTTCTGCCGTACTGGGCTGGACCGATCTGCCCTTGGTATCATCTGATTTGCGCTCCCGTCCTGAATCACTCGTTTTGGCCGGGCCCGAGACGCGTATGATCGGAGAGAACCAAATCAGGGTCTTTGGTTGGTATGACAATGAATGGGGGTTTTCGGCCCGCATGCTGGATGTCGCACGCTTGATGGCCGAAGCGGGGTGACCCGCAGCGCTGAGCCGCGCTGCGAGATTGCTCATAGGCCTCATTCGTGAGGCAGGCTGCCAGAGCCGTGACCGGCCATTCCGCCAGAAACTTCCTCGGTCGATTCTTCTGCCAGCTCTTCAGGCAGGACCAGGTTCAGCACGATAGCGATCAGCGCCGCTGGCAACAGGCCGCTTGTCATCAGAATGCGGAGCGTATCCGGCAGGTGCTGGACCGCACCAGGTTCCAGCTGCAACCCAAGACCAATCGACAGTGAGATCGCAAAGATCACCATGTTGCGGCGATTCCAATCCACGTCCGACAGCATCGAGATGCCTGCCGCAACCACCATGCCGAACATGACGATCACGCCGCCACCCAGCACTTCGATGGGTACAGTGCGAATGATCGCTCCGACCTTCGGCACGAGACCACACAGGATCAGGAACAAGGCCCCGCAGGTCACAACATGACGGCTCATGACGCCTGTCATCGCGATCAAGCCGACATTCTGGCTGAACGATGTATTCGGAAACCCACCGAACATACCGGCGAGCGCAGTTCCAAAACCATCGGCATATGTTGCACCTTCGATTTCTTTGTCTGTCGCCTCACGACCTGCACCACCCTTGGTGATCCCCGACACGTCACCGACGGTCTCAATGGCCGAGACGAAAGACATCAGACAGAATCCGATAATGGCCGCCAATGAGAACTCAAAGCCATATTTGAACGGGACTGGCAGTGCGAATGCAGAGGCCCGCGACCAGCTGTTGCCGATGGCTTCGAACGTCACCATGCCGACCATTAGGGCATAGACGTAGCCAACCGCCAATCCGACGAGTACGGCAGACACCGACAGCATACCACGCGCAAAGAACTTGAGGCCCAGCGTCACGACAACCACGACCAACGCCGCCGACCAGTTGAGCAGCGATCCGTATTCCGGAGTACCAATCGCAGGCACGCCACCAGCAGAATATTGAATGCCAACCTTGACCAGCGCCAAACCGATCATTGTCACGACAAGCCCGGTCACCAGCGGCGGAAGCGCAAAACGTATCTTGCCAATGAACAGGCCTAGAAAGGCGTGAAAAAGACCACCGATCAGGACGCCACCGAACAGTGCTGCCAAAGCATCCACACCCTTACCAGCGACAAGCGGGATCATGATGGGCAGAAAGGCAAAGCTTGTTCCCTGAACAATCGGCAGTGCCGCGCCAACTGGGCCCAGCGTCACAGTCTGCAACAAGGTTGCCAGACCCGCGAACAGCATCGACATTTGGATCAGGTAGAGCAGCTCAGGAAAATCAGGGGAATTGGATCCAAATCCAAACCCGGCGGCTCCGGCCACGATAATGGCCGGTGTGACGTTTGAAACAAACATCGCCAGCACATGCTGAATGCCCAGCGGTATCGCCTTGTGTAAGGCGGGCGTATAGTTCGGGTCCCGAAGTTGTTCGGGGGTCCCTATCGAAGTTTCGGCCATGATCTCATTGTCCTCCCTAAGATCCAATGGGGTTCTTACCGCTTCTTTGGCGGCTTCGTATTTGGATTCAGCGGTCGACCACCTCGTACGGAGTGCTGAACCAGTATTCTTCTAGATTTGGACCGTCCCCGATCCTATCGACGACCGCGAACAGGCCGGGCCCGTGCAGAGGAGTTAGAACCCCGTGCCAAGTGCCTCGGTGATAGTTCACAGCTTGCCCGGGGAGCGTGATGAAAGCCCTTGGTTGCCCGGGTTTTCCGCCCTCATCCGGTGCGACAATCACCAGAAAAGGCTGGTGAGTCATCGGAATAAAGGCCTGGCTGCCATCGGGATGACGCTCGACCATTTCCAGCCGGTAGGGCAATTCGCGCGGGTTGGCGTTAAACAGGCTAATACCGGCACGCGCGTTACCGAAATCCAGTCCAGCCCGGTCGTGATAACGGCCGCATTGGCCCTGATTGATCATTTTGTCAGGCTCACCTGAGATATCAATCAGATCGCCAAATGCCGCGAACGCTGCTGTCGAGATAGTTTCAGCAACAATCTGGGTCATGAAGGCAGCACATCGCGCAGACGGAATTCGGCGATCCGTTCGACCTGCCGGCATGCCTCGGCGAACTCGGTCTCGCGATCCTGTTCGATCCGCCGCTCAAATGCGCCCAGGATCGAGGCCTTGTTGTGGTCCCTAACGGCGATAATGAACGGAAAACCAAATTTTTCGGTGTAGCGCTGATTTAATTCGGTAAAGGTGGCTCTTTCGTCATCCGTCAGCGCATCGAGACCGGCCGAAGCCTGCTCAGACGTGCTTTCCTGTGTCAGCCGCTTGGCCTGCGCCAGTTTACCAGCAAGATCGGGGTGGGCCGTTAACACACCCAGCCGTTCCTCGTCCGAGGCGGACCGGAACATGCGGGTCAAAGCATTGTGCAATCCACCCGCTGTGTCATGTGCCGCGCCCAGTTCCAGACCATGTGCTCGCTCGGCGATCCATGCGGAATGCTCGAAGATACCTCCGTAAGCGGAGACAAATTCGTCGCGGCCCATCTGTGAGGGTTTTGGGCGCTCAGCCGGCGGGTGCATTTCAGCCCAATGTTCCGCAATCTGCAATCGCGTTGCAAACCACACATCCGAGAACCCGAGCGCGTAATCCAGAAACCGTTTCAGCGCCATGACGCGTCCCGGACGCCCGATCAAGCGACAATGAAGACCGATCGACAGCATCTTGGGTGCGCCAGCTTCGCCTTCTGCATAAAGCGCATCGAAGCTGTCTTTCAGATAAGAATAGAACTGATCCCCGGCGTTGAACCCCTGCGGTGTGGCAAAGCGCATATCGTTGCAATCCAGCGTGTAGGGAACAATTAACTGATCCCGGCCACCGGTTTGCATCCAGTATGGAAGATCGTCTGCATAGGTGTCCGCGACATAGGCAAAACCACCCTCTTCGGCGACCAGACGCACAGTGTTGTCCGAACAGCGCCCGGTGTACCAGCCACGCGGGCGATCCCCCACAACTTCGGTATGCAAGCGGATAGCTTTTGCAACCTGAGCCCGCTCTTCATCCTCGGGCATGTCCTTGTGCTCGACCCATTTCAGCCCGTGGCTGGCAATCTCCCACCCTGACGATTTCATTGCGGCCACCTGATCTGGCGAGCGCGCCAAAGCCGTCGCTACACCGTAGACAGTGATCGGCAGATCTTTCATCAACCGATGCAGGCGCCAGAACCCTGCCCGCGCGCCGTATTCATAGATCGATTCCATGTTCCAGTGACGCTGGCCCGGCCATTGCGCCGCCCCGACTATCTCGGACAAGAACGCCTCAGACGCAGCATCCCCATGCAGAACACAGTTTTCACCACCCTCTTCGTAGTTCAGCACGATCTGTACAGCCAGTTTCGCCCCGCCGGGCCATGCGGCGTCAGGCGGGTTGGCTCCATATCCGATCATATCGCGGGGGTAACGAGGCGGCTGCATAGGGTCTTCCAGTCCGATTAGGTGTTTTGACAGCTTTACCGCAGAAACGGTCCATTGATTATCAAATCAATCCGAACACTGTTTCCAGTTCTTTCGGCATTTCAACCATTTTGCTGTTTGGCCCAGACTGTGGCACACCAAAAGAAACACATAGGAGAGACCCTTGGCTGGCTATCTGACGACCCATGTTCTGGACACGGCACGCGGCTGCCCCGCTGAGGGGTTGAAAATCTCTCTTTACGAAGTGTCGGGAGATTCTCATCGCAAACTGGCTGAGATGGAAACCAACGAGGATGGTCGCACCAACAGTCCGATCCTACCGCAGGACGACTTCAAAACCGGCACGTATGAACTGATTTTCTTTGCTGGCGATTACCTACGCGCGACGGGCCAGGACGGCGATGATCCTCTGTTTCTGGATCAGGTGCCTATCCGCTTTGGTATGTCCGACCCGTATGCCCACTACCATGTGCCGCTGCTTCTATCCCCTTATGGGTATTCGACCTATCGGGGCAGCTAGACCTAGATTTCGGCGCTGCGGACCACCTTGCCGACACGATCAATCATGAAATCCATAAACAGCCGTGCCTTGGGATCTTGGTGGCGGCGATGGGTATACAGGCAAGCCATTTGAACCGGCACCGGTGGCGTTTGCGTCGCCACCGGGATCAATCGTCCTGCCTTCAGATGTTCGGACACCTCAAAGACAGGTTTCATAGCAATTCCCTGCCCTGACAACGCCCAATCGGTTAAAACATCGCCATCGTCGCACTCATAGCGGCCTGAAACAGCGAACCGCTTCGGGCCATCGGGCGTTTCCAGCATCCACTGAAACTCTGCCGCTCCGGGGAAGCGTAGGTTCAAACACTCATGTTTGCCTGAAATCAGATCCGTCCCAGATTCGGGCATCCCACAACGGCTCACGTAACCAGGGGCCGCGCATAGCACGCGCTGACAATCCGCGATCTTGCGAATGCGCAATGTGCTGTCTTCGGGCTGACCGATGAAAAAGGCCAGATCCAACCCTTCGGTGGTTAGGTCGACAGAGCGGTCTGTCAGCCTTAGACGCACATCAATCTCAGGGTATTCTGACAGAAAATCAGGCACATGAGGTGCCAGAAGACGGCGCCCGACACCCAGGGGCGCTGCGACGAACAGCGACCCGCGCGGCGCTTCGGTCAGATGTGTGACTTGCGCTTCTGCCTCATCCACCGCATCCAGAACTGCAACTGCACCGGGGTAAAATGCACGCCCTTGCTCAGTCGGGGTCAAGTTGCGTGTGGTTCGCTGGAACAGACGAACCCCAAGGTGATCTTCTAACTGCGAAATCCGCGCTGACGTCACCGCAGGTGAGATTCGCATATCGCGTCCGGCGGCTGACATACTGCCTAGATCATAAACCCGTACAAAGGTTCGAATGTTGTCGAGATAGGACATCTTATCGTTTTTTTTGATACAGTTTGACAATATACGGGAATACCGAAGAAAAGCCCGTTTGCCTAGTGTGGCGATAACTTATCGGAGACCTCATCAATGTACGACTTCGCCGTGTTCTGGGATTGGATTGGTTTTGGCGTGCGCTGGCTGCACGTCATCACTGCGATCGCCTGGATCGGATCATCCTTCTATTTCATCGCGCTGGACCTTGGCCTGAACCGCGATATTCCCGGCCCGGCGGACGGCGAGGAATGGCAAGTCCATGGCGGTGGCTTTTATCACATCCAGAAATATCTTGTCGCGCCGGAGCGCATGCCTGACCACCTGACCTGGTTCAAATGGGAAAGCTACGCGACTTGGCTGAGCGGCGCCGCGCTTTTAATGATCGTCTACTGGGTTGGCGGCGAGCTTTACCTGATCGATGCGCATAAAGCTGATCTGGCGCTGTGGCAGGGCATCCTGATCTCGGCTGCGTCGCTGACGATTGGCTGGCTGGTCTATGATTTTCTGTGCAAGTCGGGTCTCGGTGAACGCCCGACGCTGCTGATGGTTCTGTTGTTTGTCCTGCTGGTGGCCATGGGCTGGGGTTATAACCAAATCTTCACCGGCCGTGCGATGATGCTGCATCTGGGGGCTTTCACGGCCACGATCATGACGGCGAATGTGTTCTTCATAATTATGCCAAATCAGCGCATTGTTGTGGATGATCTCAAAAACGGACGTACGCCTGATCCCAAGTACGGCAAAATCGCCAAACTGCGTTCGACTCACAACAACTATCTGACCTTGCCCGTTGTGTTCCTGATGCTGTCGAACCACTACCCGCTGGCCTTTGCCACCGAGTACAATTGGATCATCGCCGCGTTGGTCTTTTTGATGGGCGTCACCATTCGCCACTATTTCAACACCCGCCATGCGCGCGCCGGTAATCCAACCTGGACCTGGCTGGTGACTGCACTGCTGTTCATGGCCATCATGTGGCTGTCGACCGCTTCCATGCACGACCCGTTGGAAGAGACTGAAGCGCAACAGCTTACACCATATGAACAGAAATTTGCAGCGGCGGATGGCTTTGAAGAAGCGCACGACATTGTTTTGGGGCGCTGTTCCATGTGCCACGCGCGTGAGCCTGTCTGGGAAGGCATCCTGTGGGCACCCAAAGGTGTGTTGCTGGAAACCGAGGCCGACATTGCGCGGAACGCGCAGCAGATATATCTGCAATCCGGCGTCACCCACGCAATGCCCCCCGCAAACGTCACTTACATGGAGCCCGAAGATCGCGACGCAATCATTAGGTGGTTCCGAAATGCCGATCTGTGAGAAATTGGGACACGGTCGAGCCAATAATAGCAACTGAGTTTGGTTTAGTTCTTCCCCTTGGCGTCGCCAAATGCTCTAAATGAATTCAACAAGCCGCATTTCTATTGTTTCGCGGCCATAGTGATTTCGACTTGGGGCAGTTGGAGCCAGACAATGATAGGGAGCAGACCGCGCAGCGTTCTGAGAAGCTGGTTTTTTTGCGCCCTTTTGGCATTGTCTCCCAATCTTGCATCCGCGCTGGAAACCACCCTCTCCGCTACCGGCGCATCTAAAGATCTGATTGACCGACTGGAAGAGACCTCATCGGTTTTTACCTCAGAATCGCGTGGACTGGATACGTCGCTGGAAATCCTGTCGGCTGCTCTGTCCGACTACCGCACCATCGTTCAAATCATGTATGATGAAGGGTATTTCAGCCCCGTTGTCAGCATCAAGTTAGACGGGCAGGAAGCTGCAAATATCAACTCTTTGAATGTTCCGACCCAGTTCAAACGTGCAACGATATTGGTCAACTCAGGGCCGAAGTTCAAATTTGGCACGGCTGTCGTTCAACCATTGGCACCAGAAACCGTGCTACCCGAGGAATTTGCCATAGGCAAAACGGCCACCACCGGAGCAATCCAGCAAGCAG
Organism: Ruegeria sp. AN6; assembly: GCF_056540425.1. Classification (NCBI taxonomy): domain Bacteria; kingdom Pseudomonadati; phylum Pseudomonadota; class Alphaproteobacteria; order Rhodobacterales; family Roseobacteraceae; genus Ruegeria; species Ruegeria sp. AN6. Next base: position 125,349 of record NZ_JBQFWR010000010.1, on the reverse strand, counting down.
CATCCGCAGGGGTCCAAGGCTGGCGCGATACGGGCCACGCAAAGGCAGAGGTGTCGGACCAAAAAGTAATCGCGCGACATGCGCAGGCACGACTGGATGCCACAATTGATCTGGCACCGGGGCCAAGGCTGCGGTTCGGCAAAATGAACATCCAAGGCGACACTAACGTTCGCCATCGGTCGATCGAAAAAATTGCAGGCTTTCCCTCGGGTGAAATTTATTCGCCAGAACAGGTGCAAAAAGTTGGAACCCGGCTGCGGCGCACCGGCACGTTCAGCACGGTCTCTATAAAGGAACATGATGAGCCCAACCCGGACGGCACATTGGATTTCGATGCCACATTCGAAGATCTTCCCCCTCGTCGGCTGACTTTCGGGGCCGAGATCGCCTCGCGCGATGGGCTGGATTTAACTGCCACGTGGACCCATCGGAATGTTTTCCGGCGGGCAGAGCGGTTAAGGTTTGAGGCTGCGATCCGCAACATTGGCGGCGCCGAGGATATCGACGGGCGCATTGGCCTGCGTTTGGATCAACCAGACCGGCTCGGCCCAGATGACAATACATTCTGGAGCGCACTGCTGGAACGGCGAAATACCGAGAATTATAACGTCACTATCGCCTCGCTTGCCTATGGTGCCCGCCGCACTTTTTCGGACCGTCTTTATGCCGAAGCCTCAGCCGGTTTCCAATGGTCAGACGCGGATGACGCCTATGGCGATGGCCGCAAGTTCCGGTACTTCATCCTGCCCTTCCGGTCTGAATGGGATGAACGGGATAGCAAGGTCAGCGCCACGCGTGGCTACTACCTGGATTCGCAGGTAATGCCCTTTGTCGGGTTCTCTGGTTCTGACACTGGCCTGAGGATGTTTTTTGACGGGCGTTACTATAACGACATAGGCACAGGCGGCCGGTTGGTGCTCGCCGGGCGCGTTCAACTTGGATCAGTCCTTGGCCCGCCGCCAGACGGTGTGACGCCGGATTTCCTGTTCTTCTCGGGCGGCGCGGGAACGGTACGCGGTCAGCCCTATGAAAGCCTCGGCATCCCAGTCGGGGACGGTGTTGCCGGCGGTAAGTCCTTTCTGGGACTGTCAGCTGAAGTTCGTGGCAAAGTCACCGACACAATCTCGTTGGTCGGCTTCTATGACTATGGCGTCGTCGACACGTCCTCATTCATCGGCAGCGGCGCGGAAGAGCATTCTGGCGCCGGGCTAGGTATTCGCTATGATCTGGGCGGTTTCGGGCCGTTGCGCTTTGACCTGGCCGTACCAGTTCAGGGTGACACGGGCGATGGGCTGCAGTTCTACATCGGGATCGGGCAGGCTTTCTAATGCGTCGCTTTGTATATCCTCTGTTGCTGAGTTCAGCAGTGACCGTCGTCCCCCCGGCAGCGACCGCGCAGGACGAAGGCGGCAGCATGATTGAACGGTTCCTGCAGGATACCCTATCAGGTGACGATCAAAATGTGCGGGTGATTGGTCTGGAAGGCGCGCTGAGTTCACGAGCGACGATTCAGGAAATTACCGTCGCCGATGACGAAAGTGTCTGGCTGACCATCAAAAATGCTGAGCTGGATTGGAACCGGCTGGCGTTGCTGCGGGGTCGATTCTCAGTCAATACATTGTCGGCGCAGGAGATTGACATCGCCCGTGCCCCGGGCACGACGACTAAGGACACGCCGCCGCCTTCAGCCGAGACCCAACCCTTTCAACTGCCCGAGCTTCCGGTTTCCATCGAAATCGGCGAGCTTCGGGTCGATGATTTGTCTTTGGGTGAGCCATTGATCGGCGTTGCGGCTGATCTTGCCGTGAATGGTAACCTCTCGCTGGCGGACGGAACGCTGGATACAACGCTGGATATCGACCGGCTGGATCGAGCGGGTGATACGATTGATCTTAAAGCCGGATTCCAGAACGATAACAGCCAGATCGACCTGGACCTCACCGTCGCCGAAGCCTCGGGCGGGTTGATCGCAACGGCCCTGTCCATCCCCGATGCCCCGCCGCTAAAACTGACCGCAAAAGGTTCGGGGCCGGTATCAGATTTCAACGCCGATATCGGGCTGAGCAGCGATCAACAGCTTCGCGTATCTGGCCAAGTTCGACTGCGGACAGCCGAAGAGAATGGCACTGCATCCGATGGGATTGCATTTACTGCCGATGTCGGCGGCGACCTGACTCCGTTCCTGGCCCAAGAGATGGACACGTTTTTTGGCACAGACACGAGGCTTTTCGTGGACGGGCGCACCCATTCCGATGGCGCGCTGGACATCTCGGACATTGAGATCACCTCAGAAGCATTGGAACTGAAAAGCGAGGTGAGCCTTGCCTCGGGCGGTGCATTGCAACTGGTTGCCCTTCAAGGCCGCATCACGCCACCAGAAGGCGACAAAGTTGTTCTGCCCGTCAGTGGCGGCGACACGTCCATTGGCGCGGCGCAGATTTCGGCCTTGTACAACTCCAAAAACGGTAACTATTGGGATCTGAGCCTGACAACTGACAACGTTGAGACCCCCAATCTGAATATTGATCACGCCAGAATTACTGGGCAGGGCACCTTGGATCAGTCCAGCGGCTTATCGATGAATGGAGACGTCCAGGCCGTGCTTGATGGCATCGATTTGACTGACCCAGCGCTGAAAGCTGCCGTTGGGGATCAGATCACGCTGGATGGACGGTTCGATTATGGCAGTGACCAGTCCTTACAACTGACCGGTTTCGAACTGGTTGGCAGCGACTATACCCTTGAAACCGATGCCGTGATCAGCGGGCTTGAGACAGGGTTGCAGGTTGATGGCGCGGCACTGCTGCAGGCCACCGACCTATCGAGGTTTTCGAACCTCGCACAGCTGCAGCTAGGTGGCGAAGCTTCGATCAAAGTTGAAGGCAAAGGCTCACCGCTGGAACGCAGCTTTGATGGCAAGCTAACAGTAAACGGGCGCGATTTGGTTACTGGCCGCGACGATATCGACCCAATGATCACCGGTGAAACCGACATTGTGTTAGATGCCAAACGCGGAACCGATGGCGTGTCCATACGGGAGCTTTCGATCAGTGGTGATGCACTGACTGCTCAGGCCAGCGGTACGGTCACGACCCTTAATGGCAACATGACGATCGATGGGCAGGCCAACGTCAACGCCCCCGATCTGAAGGTATTCTCGGGCCTCGCTAAGCGTGATCTCTCCGGTGCGGTGCAGGCCCGGCTGGATGGCAACGGCACCGTACAAACACTGGAGTTTGACGGCCAGGCCAGCGTTATCGGTACAAATATCGAAACAGGGATGATTGAGTTCGATCCGCTGTTGAGAGGCCGGGTATCGATCAATCTGGACGGCGCACATTCCGGCGATCAGGTCGTCGTCCGAAATGCTACAATCAAAAGCGCCGCGTTGACCGCCGAGGTCGGTGCTACGATTAATGATCCTATCGGCGACATTGCCGTAGACGGCAGTGCCAAGGTAACGGCACCGGATTTGTCAGTGTTCTCAGGCCTCGTCGGGCGCGACCTGACGGGATCAATCAATGCTGATGTCACAGGCAGAGCCGCGCAAGGTAGCAAGACTTTTGAGATCATTGGCAACCTCAGCGCGGATGATCTTGGAACAGGTATAAACGTGATTGATGCGCTTGTTCAGGGCAGAACAACGCTAAACGTGGATGCCGCAAACGACGATCAAGGTCTTAACATCCGCACGTTCAATCTGAACGGAACAGCGCTGACTGCAGATGCATCGGGACGATTGGACCGTGAAGCAGGTGGCCTGAATTTCTCGGCCATGCTGGACAATGTGGGTCGGGTCTCGCCTACTCTGTCCGGCCCGCTAGAACTTGATGGCAATGTCGCCCCGACCGGGTCTGGCCTTGAGGGCAACGCCCGCTTGCAAGGACCTGAGAGCTCTTATGCCGACTTGTCGGGAACCGTTGACACCAATGGTTCAGCCGACTTTGATTTTGAGGCCAAGATCAATCGGCTCGAACGTCTGATCCCCGATTTCCCTGGAACCCTGTCTGCCAATGGAAATGCTCGTCGGGATGCAGGCAAGTGGACTATCGACGCCAAAGCCGACGGCCCCGCCGAGATTAACACTACGGTCGCGGGTACCTTTGATGAAAGTAGCGGCGAGGCAGACTTGAAGATGCAAGGCGGTATCAACATAGGTATCGCCAATGCGTTTATTTCACCCAATAGCCTGGCAGGTAAAGCTCGGTTCGATCTAGCCCTGAAAGGGGCGCCTGCACTGGATGCGCTCAGCGGAACGATTTCAACATCCGGCGCATCAATGGCGCTGCCAGATGTGGGGCAAACGATCACCGATATCGGCGGAACGGTCAACATCGCGCAAAGCCGTGCAACTGTTGCACTGCAGGGTGGCCTGCGGGCAGGAGGAGGCTTCACCGTCAATGGCCCGATCAATCTGACCTCGCCCTTCAACACTCAGATCACCACGAAGCTCAATAATCTCGTTCTGACAGACAGGCTTTTGTATGAGACCACATTGAACGGCCAGATTGCCCTGACCGGGGCATTGGCTGGAAACAGTGCTCTGGCCGGTCAGATAAACTTTGGTGAAACTAACATAAACCTTGCCGCAGCGGCAGGCGCAGTTGGCGCAGCACCAATCCCAACAATCGACCATATTAACGAAAGCCGTGCCGGTTTTGTGACGCGGGAACGTGCCAATCTGGTCGAAACCGAAGACAAAGCCAAAAGCAACTCGCGCATGTCATTGGACATCGGCCTGCTTGCCCCCAAAGCCGTGTTTGTTCGAGGCCGAGGTGTCAACGCCGAATTGGGAGGGCGCATTCAGATTGGCGGAACCACCACATCCGTCGTCCCATCGGGTCAGATCGAATTGATCCGGGGTAACATCGACATTCTGGGCCGTCGTCTTGCGCTGACCAAGGGTCTGGTGACACTGCAAGGCGACCTGACCCCCTATATCGAGTTTGAATCTTCGACCAGCACCTCGGACGGTACAGCCACCATTGAGATCGCAGGTCCTCTGGATTCGCCCGAAGTGGACGTGTTCTCAGACCCCGAACGCCCGACCGAAGAAGCACTGGCAATGCTGCTGTTCGGCAACCGTTTTTCGGAGTTGTCGCCTTTTGTGATCGCCCAGATGGCAGCTTCACTAGCCCAACTCAGCGGCGCGGGTGGGGATGCAACCAAGGGCGTGCGCGAGGCTACGGGGCTTGACACTGTAGACCTTGGCGCAACGGAAGGCGGCGGTGGCAGCCTTGGGGCAGGCGCATATCTAAGCGACAACCTCTATACCGATTTCACCGTCAATACCGAGGGCGATACCGAAGTGAATTTGAACCTGGACGTCACCGACAGCTTTACGGTGCGTGGTACGGTGGATGGCCGGGGTGAGACGGGGTTGGGTATATTCTTCGAACGGGATTACTGATCACAAAAAAGGGCGACCTCAAATGAGCCGCCCTTTCTAAGAGTACGTGAAGTTTATTCCGCCGCGATGGCGTCTTCGATCTTTTCGACACGAATGGCCGAGAATTTAAACTCGGGGATCTTGCCGTATGGGTCGATGGCCGAGTTGGTCAGGATATTCGCCGCCGCCTCGACATAGGCGAATGGTATAAACACCATATCCTCGGCAATCGCTCGGTCAGCTCGCACCATGATTTCAATCGAACCGCGGCGAGTAGTCAGACGGATCATCTCGCCCGGCTCAATCCCCATCAGTTTCAACGTACGCGGGTTCATCGAGCAGTTCGCTTCAGGTTCTACGGCGTCCAAAACAGTGGCCCGGCGGGTCATCGACCCAGTGTGCCAGTGTTCCAGCTGCCGGCCCGTGGTGGCGATCATCGGGTACTCGTCATCCGGCGCCTCATCCGGCGGAATGACGCTGGCCGGGGTGAACCGGGCCCGACCATCTGCGCGCGGGAACCCGTCGCCGAACACGATGGCCTGTCCCGGATCGGTTTCGCTGAGCGAGGGATAGGTGATGGTCTCGGTCTCCAACCTTTCCCAAGTGATATTGTCGAGCGAGGCCATGGTCAGCTTCATCTCGGCAAAGACCTGGGACACATCCGTGTACTCCCAGTTCAGACCTATGCGCTGCGCAAGCTCGACAGTGATCTTCCAATCCTCGCGCGCCTCACCCGGAGGCGTCACAGCAGGACGCACACGTTGTACCTGACGGTTGGTGTTGGACACGGTTCCGTTCTTCTCATAGAGCGCCGAGGCGGGCAGGATGATGTCGGCATAGTTCGCCGTTTCGGTCAGGAAGATATCCTGCACGATCATCAGCTCCAGCTTGGCCAGAGCATCACGCGCGTGGCCTACATCCGGGTCAGACATGGCAGGGTTTTCACCCTGAATGTACATACCTTTGATGTTGCCCGCATAGGCCTGATCGATGATCTCGGTTACCGTCAGGCCCTTCTCGTTCGAGAAGTCGCGTTCATCGTTCCAAACATTGTTGAACTTGGCCCGGATGCTGTCATCGGTGACTGACTGATAATCCGGCAGGAACATCGGGATCAGACCCGCATCTGAGGCGCCCTGAACGTTGTTCTGACCCCGCAACGGGTGAAGACCCGCGCCCGGCTTGCCAACGTTACCGGTCATCAAGGCCAGCGAGATCAGGCAGCGCGAATTATCGGTTCCGTGGATGTGCTGGCTGACGCCCATACCCCAGAAGATCAGACCGGCCTTGGCTTGTGCAAAGGTGCGCGCCACTCGGCGCAGTTGATCCGGTTCAATACCACAGATCGGCGACATCGCCTCGGGCGTGAACTGGCGCAGATGCTCTTTCTCGGCTTCCCAGTTCTCAGTCCAGCGGTGGATATACTGGCTGTCGTATAGTTCCTCTTCCACAATCACATTCATGATCGCGTTGAGCATCGAGACATCCGCTCCCGGACGGAATTGCAGCATTTCATCGGCAAATTTGCGCATGCCGACGCCGCGTGGGTCCATCACGATCAACTTGCCGCCGCGTTTGGTGAACTGCTTGAAATAAGTCGCGGCTACGGGGTGGTTCTCGATCGGGTTGGCCCCGATGATGATCGCCACATCCGCGTTTTCGATCTCGTTGAAGGTCGCAGTAACAGCGCCGGAGCCGACGTTTTCGATCAGGGCCGCAACCGACGACGCATGGCACAGGCGGGTGCAGTGGTCGACATTGTTGTGGCGGAAACCCTGACGGATGAACTTCTGGAACAGATACGCCTCTTCATTGGTGCACTTGGCCGAACCAAAGCCCGCAACGCTGCGCGGGTCTTCCTCGCGCAGGGCTTTCAACTTGGTGGCGGCCAGATCCATCGCCTCTTCCCAAGTCGCTTCGCGGAAATGAGTTGATAGGTTGCCGGGATCGACATTCAGGCCCTTCTCAGGCGCATCTTCACGACGGATCAGCGGCTTGGTCAGGCGATGCGGATGGTGGATGTAGTCGAAACCAAAGCGGCCTTTGACGCACAGACGGCCTTCGTTTGCGGGACCGTTGATGCCCTCGACATATTTGACCTTGCCGTCTTTGACCTTCAGCGAGACCTTACAGCCGACGCCGCAGAACGGGCAGACGCTTTCGGTTTCACTGTCGTAATCCTTGCTGTCACCCTGCTGGTTCTCATCCAGAATAGTGGCGGGCATCAAGGCACCGGTCGGGCAGGCCTGCACGCATTCACCACAAGCCACACAGGTCGAAGCACCCATCGGGTCGTTCTGGTCGAACACCACCTGCGCTGTGTGGCCACGTCCGGCCATACCAATCACGTCGTTGACCTGCACGTCGCGGCAGGCCCGGACGCAGAGGTTGCAGTTGATGCAAGCGTCCAGATTGACGCGCATCGCAACGTGGCTGTCATCCAACAGCGGGATTTTCTCGGCCTCTTTCGCCGGGAAACGGCTGTCGCTGACATGGTTCAGCTTGGCCATATCCCAGAAGTGGCTGGAGGTGTCGTGTGCTTCCTCAGGCTGATCCGCGACCAACAGCTCCATGACCATGGCGCGCGATTTCTCGGCCCGATCACTGTCGGTCTTCACGACCATACCGTCCGCCGCCGGGCGGATGCAGGAGGCAACCAGCGTGCGCTCGCCTTCCACCTCGACCATGCAGGCACGGCAATTGCCGTCGGGTTTGTAACCGGGTTGCGGCTTGTGACACAGGTGCGGGATTGTGAACCCCTGCCCCTTGGCGGCTTCCCAGATGGTCCAGCCCTCGGGCACGGTGACATCTTCGCCATTCAGGTTGAAGGTGACGGTCTTGTTTGGGCTTGCATCAAGCATGGCTGTCTCCCTCAGATTTCGTCAGCGAAATGTTTCATGACCAGGCGGATCGGGTTCGGGGCCGCCTGCCCCAGACCGCAGATCGAGGCATCGCCCATGACCTGACACAGGTCTTCCAGCAGGTCCTGATCCCATTTTTCGGCTTGCATCAGCTTGACCGCCTTTTCGCAGCCTGCACGGCAGGGCGTGCACTGGCCGCAGCTTTCGTCTTCGAAGAAGCGCAACATGTTCAGCGCCGCATCGCGCGCGGTGTCCTGATCGGACAGAACCACCACAGCGGCAGAGCCAATAAATGTGCCGTGCGGTTGCAGCGTGTCGAAGTCCAATGGGATATCGTCCATCGACGCGGGCAACAGGCCCGAGGATGGACCACCTGGCTGATAAGCCTTGAAGGTCTGCCCTTCGGCCATACCACCAGCAGCTTCGATCACATCCAAAATGGTCGAGCCAGCAGGCAGAAGGTAAACACCCGGCTTCGCGACCCGCCCCGAGACCGAATAGCTACGCAAACCCTTGCGACCATTCTTTTCGGTGCTGTTAAGGCATTCAGGCCCTTCACGGCAAACTTTGGTCACCCAATAGAGGGTCTCGACATTGTGCACCAAGGTCGGGCGGTTAAAGACCCCAACCTGCGCCACGAACGGAGGACGGTGACGCGGCAGGCCCTTTTTACCTTCGATCGACTCGATCATCGCGGATTCTTCACCGCAGATATAAGCTCCGGCGCCGCGGCGCAGATCGATATAGCCGGGCTCAACAATCCCGGCCTGTTCCAGCGCGGCAATCTCACGGCGTAGGATTTCCAGAACCGCCGGGTATTCGTCACGCATGTAGATAAAGCACGTCTCGGCCTCGACTGCCCATGCGGCGATCAGCATACCTTCGAGGAAGACATGCGGTGTACGCTCCAAGTAGTAGCGGTCTTTGAACGTGCCGGGCTCGCCCTCATCCCCGTTTACAGCCAGATAGCGCGGACCTTCGTTCATGCGAACAAAGCCCCATTTCTTGCCGGATGGGAAGCCAGCGCCACCCAAACCACGCAGGCCCGAGGACAGAACGTCTTCTTGCACCTTCTCCCAGTCACCGCCGTCGCGGAGCTCATTCAGCTTGGCGTAGCCGCCATTAGCTTCATAAGCGGCAAAGGCTTCGTAGTCGGGCAGATGCGCATGCGTGTCTTCGGTCGCAATCGCCGCCTGTACTTTTTCAGGGGTCGCATGATCGATATGATTGTGACCGATCTCAAGAACAGGCGCGGTGTCACAACGGCCCATACAAGGTGCGCGAACAACGCGGACCTCTGCCGGGTCAAGACCATCTTCAAGCGCCTTTTGAAGTTGCTGGGCACCGGCCATTTCACACGAAAGAGAATCACATACCCGGATCGTCAGCGCGGGCGGAGGCGTCTCGCCTTCCTTCACCACGTCGAAATGCGCATAGAAGGTGGCCGTCTCATAAATCTCAGCCTGCCCGATCCGCATCTCAACCGCCAAGGCGGCAATGTGGTCGGCGCTGATATGGCCGTGTTCGTCCTGAATCAAATGCAGAAATTCGATCAGCAGGTCACGACGGCGCGGGTGGTCGCCCAGCAGACGCGCGATTTCAGCCTGCGCCTCATCCGTGAATTGACGGCCTTTAGGTGTGTGCCGCCCTTTGCCTTTACCTGACTTCCAGACGCCCTTGGGTGCGCCTGATGGCTTGGTATCTAATGGTGCCATGATGCCCTCCGATTAAGGCTCCGTGTCTCATCAGACTAGCATATCGTCAAATCGCATATCTCAATCGTACGATAACGACAGATTATCACCGTAAAGACGCCACCACATCACGTAATGCGCCGACCGTGGGCAATTCCGGGTCGCGAGTCAGGGTCGCCAGACAAATCGGCTTGCTGACCACCGGGTCGACCAATGGCAGCACTTTGGTATCTTTCAAATCCCCCAGCGCCCGCACCAGCACGCGCGGGATCACAGTGGCAGCCAGCCCCTCGCGCGCCATAACCATCGAGGCAGTGAACCCACTGGTCTCGGCCACAATATCCGGGTGCAAGCCCTGTTCGGCAAATATCCGGTCCAGAATTCGCCGGTTCTGCATCTGAGGCTCCAACAGGCTGAGCGGGAACTCGGCCACGCGCGCCCATGGGATAGGGCCTGTCTCATCGGTCATATGCGAAGGAACCAACAGGACGTAGGTTTCTTCGTAAAGCGGCTGCACCTGCCGCAAGTCGGTGCCGATGCTGTCGCCATAGGTAATACCCGCGTCCAGGCTGCCTTCGTCCAACCGGTGTTGGATCGCGGTCGCGGACATGGTCTCGATCCGGGTCACGATACGCGGGTGGGCGTCGCGCAACCGCTTGGTCAGTCGTCCGGTGAAGGCAATCGCCGTAGGGATCACGCCCAGAATAAGCGTGCCGGCGATCTCACCCTTGGCAGCCAACACCTGCTGTTCCAAAGCTTTGGTGTCATCGAGAATGCGTCGCGCGCGCTGAACGATCATCTCGCCCTCTTCCGTCAGGCCCTGAAACCGATTGGCGCGCCGGACAATGGAGACACCCAATCGATCTTCGAGATTACGGATGCGCATTGAGAACGCAGGCTGGGAAATACCGCACTCCTCAGCCGCTTTGGCGAAATGACGATGCCGCGCCAATGCGCTCAGCAGTTGCAGGTCGCGGATTTCGATCATTTTCGGTATCTCAAAGCCTTAGTCAAAGGCTAAACTAACTGTGTTTGCGCCAGAGAGGAATGCACGAATATGCTCACTCCAACTATAGACCCTGCAATCTACCTTTTTCGGCATGGCGAAACCGAATGGAATAGACAAAGTAGAAGACAAGGACATCTGGACTCGCCGTTGACTGAAAGAGGTCGACGTCAAGCTTCTGAAAATGCAAAGCGATTTAAATGCTTACCTAAATACGAAGAAAAAGTAAATGTATTCGCCAGTCCGCTCGGACGCGCCCGGCACACCGCAAAGATAGTGTGTCAGGAACTGCAGGTTCCAGAAGAGGAAATTGTATTTGAACCTGCTTTGATGGAATGCAGCTTTGGGCTGTGGGAGGGGCTGACCGCGGCTGAAATCAAATCTCTTTATCCGAAAGAGTGGCGAGCGCGTTCGATTGATCGATGGACCGTCCCGCCACCTTTGGGAGAGTCCTATGCCGATGTCCACGCGCGCGTATTTGATTGGTTCGAAAATACGCCAATTACCCAAACGACGCTGATCGTCTGCCACGGTCTGACATCCCGGGTTTTACGCGGAGTCTACGCAGGCCTTTCCCAAAGGGATGTCTTTGAAATGTGCGAACCCCAAGAGGGGTTTTTCGAACTGAGGAACCGGGCCATTTTGCACATCAAGTAATCTCGATAACTTGCTTTCAATTATGAACCAAGCTGCGATCACGTATTAAACAAGAAATGCATCACATCGCCGTCCTTGACGATGTAGCCTTTACCTTCGGCTCGCATCTTGCCCGCTTCTTTCGCACCCTGTTCCCCATTGGCGGCGATATAGTCATCATAGGCGATGGTCTCGGCGCGGATGAAGCCTTTCTCGAAATCGCCGTGGATCACGCCAGCCGCCTGTGGTGCGGCGGTGCCGGTGCGGATGGTCCAGGCGCGGGCCTCTTTCGGGCCGACGGTGAAATAGGTTTCCAGCTTGAGCAGATCGTAACCAGCGCGGATCAGTCGGTCGAGGCCGGGTTCTTCCAGACCCATTTCCTCCAGAAACATCTGCGCTTCGTCTGCTTCCAGCAGGCTGATCTCTTCTTCGATCTTGGCGCTGATGATGACATGGGCATTGCCCTGCGCAGCGGCCATCTCGGCAACCTTGGCGGAATACTCATTACCTTCGGCGGCTTCTTCCTCGGACACGTTGCAGACGTAGAGCACCGGCTTAGTCGTCAGAAGCTGCAACATCTTCCAGGCCTTGGCGTCTTCGTCCGAGACTTCGACCAATCGCGCGGGCTTGCCGTTTTCCAGCATCACCTGTGCCTCGGCCAGAAGGCGATCCTGCTGCTGTGCCTCTTTGTCGTTACCCTTCAGCTTGCGCACCAGATTGGCACGGCGCTTTTCGATGCTTTCCAGATCGGCCAGCATAAGCTCGGTTTCGATCGTGTCCGCATCCGCCACGGGATCGACACGACCATCCACATGGGTCACATCACCATCCTCAAAACAGCGCAGAACATGAGCAATCGCATCGGTCTCACGGATATTTGCCAGGAATTGGTTGCCAAGTCCTTCGCCCTTTGATGCGCCTTTTACCAGACCGGCGATATCTACAAAGGTCATGCGCGTTGGAATGATCTGTTTAGAACTGGCGATCGCCGCCAATTTGTCCAGGCGATCATCAGGAACAGCAACATCACCCACGTTGGGTTCGATGGTACAGAATGGGAAATTCGCCGCCTGGGCTGCCGCAGTTTTTGTCAGCGCATTGAAGAGGGTCGACTTGCCCACATTCGGCAAACCCACGATTCCCATTTTAAAGCCCATGACGGCCTCCTGATACCATTCGAGCGCCGCTTCTAGGCAGGTCTAGCGCAATGCGCAAGGCGTAGCACCCCCTCCCACCTCCGAGTCTGATCTGCTACATCACGAAATTGGCATGACATTGTGTTCTTGCCCTCATTGAATTCATGCACATACAGTCCCCAATAAAACTAATACCAACGAACGACGGACATAGTAGGTACGATGAAACCCCTTGTTATTCTGGCCTTCGCGCTGGCGGCGGCGACTTCTGCGCAGGCACAATCCATCATTTTCGGCGCTGGCTACGCAGATTACTCCCACAGCGATGGAGACGATCAGGCCATTTTTTCGCTTGAGTATCAGCATCGCCCGTTTCACGAGGCATCTCGGTTCAGCGCAACATGGGGTGGGGCTCTCTCGGTTGATACAGACGGCGACACGCATATTGGTGCCGGATTGATCGGAGTATATAGCTTTGCCGACCGATGGTTTATCGAAGGCAGCATCATGCCCGGCTACTATAGCGAAGGAAGCGATCAAAATGATTTGGGAGGCAGTTTTCAGTTTCGCAGCCTGTTGGGTCTTGGTTATACGCTTGAAAGTGGGAACAAACTGTCGGTTGCCATCACGCACAAATCCAATGCTAGTACGCAGGGCGATAACCCCGGTGTGAACTCACTACTGCTGCGGTATCATTACTCGTTCTGATCTCTAGTCCACCAAGCGGGATTGATTTTCAGCGAAAGTTTCTGCACATCAGGTCCAAACCCGAGTGCAAGGACTTCCGATGACCCGTATCGACGCCAAATTCGCCGCTCTGAAAGAACAGGGCAAAAAGGCATTTGTAGCTTATGTCATGGCCGGGGATCCCGACTATGAAACGTCGCTGGAGGTCGTAAAGGGTTTGCCCGGCGCAGGCGTCGACGTGATCGAACTGGGCTTGCCCTTTACCGACCCTATGGCGGATGGCCCCACTATCCAGGCCGCTGGTCAACGGGCGTTGGATGGCGGGATGACATTGCAGCGCACGCTGGATTTGGCACGCGCTTTCCGCGAAACCGATGATACCACGCCGATTGTGCTGATGGGATACTACAACCCGATCTACAGCCGTGGAGTCGATGTCTTTCTGGCAGATGCCAAATCCGCCGGAATCGACGGGCTCATTGTCGTCGATCTGCCACCTGAAGAAGACGAAGAGCTTTGCCTGCCAGCACAGGCTGCCGGGTTGAACTTTATCAGACTGGCAACACCGACAACCGACGATAACCGCCTACCTCGCGTGCTGCAGAACACGTCTGGCTTTGTTTATTACGTGTCGATTACCGGCATCACCGGCGCTGCTGAGGCGCAGGCGACCGATGTCGGACCCGAGGTTGCACGGATCAAAGCCGCAACCGATTTACCGGTCATTGTCGGGTTCGGGATCAATACGCCAGAGAAGTCACGCAACATTGCCAGCGTGTCAGATGGCGCCGTTGTCGGGTCCGCGATTGTCAGCCAAATCGGGTCTGGAAAACCAGTGTCCGAGGTGTTGGACTTCGTCAAATCACTTGCTGAAGGCGCGCACACCGCCTGATAACTCATGATATTTCAAATCGGTGTTCACTGCAGCAGGCGTTCAACTTGCTGCGGTATTTTTCGTTTTTAACCACGCGGCAACCAACCGCAGTTGATCGCCATTGCAGGGCGATGGAAAAATTGGTAAAGAAACTTAACCAATCCTGCGGAAGCCAGATCCATGCCGACAATTACCAATATCGAAGATCTCAAACGGATCTATGAACGCCGGGTTCCACGCATGTTTTTTGACTATGCGGAAAGCGGCAGTTGGACGGAACAAACATTCCGCGAGAACACCTCGGATTTCGAAGACATCCGCCTGCGTCAGCGGGTGGCCGTAGATATGACCGGGCGCTCGACCGCGTCGCAGATGATCGGACAGGATGTGTCGATGCCGGTGGCACTGGCTCCGGTAGGTCTCACAGGCATGCAACACGCAGATGGTGAGATCAAAGCGGCCAAAGCTGCCGAGGCCTTTGGCGTGCCCTTCACCCTTTCGACGATGTCAATCAACTCGATCGAAGATGTTGCTGAAAACACGACCGCTCCGTTCTGGTTCCAACTCTATACAATGAAGGATCAAGACTACGTCGGGCGACTGATCCAGCGCGCGAAGGATGCGAAATGCTCAGCCTTGGTGATCACGCTCGACCTGCAAATCCTCGGTCAGCGACACAAGGACTTGAAGAATGGCCTCTCCGCCCCTCCAAAGCTGACCCCCAAAACCATTGCCAACCTGATGACAAAATGGGCCTGGGGTATCGAAATGCTGGGCGCCAAGCGCCGGGAATTTGGTAACATCGTCGGTCATGTCGACAGCATCACCGATACCCGCTCACTGGGAACATGGACTGCTGAACAGTTCGATCCCAGCCTCGACTGGGGCAAGGTTGAGAAGCTGATGGAACAGTGGGGCGGCAAAGTAATCCTCAAGGGTATATTGGACGCCGAAGACGCAAAGATGGCCGCCAAGCTGGGTGCGGACGCCATCGTCGTATCAAATCACGGCGGGCGACAGCTGGACGGTGCGCTCAGTTCAATCCGGGTTCTACCCGAGATCATGGATGCCGTTGGCAATGATGTCGAAGTGCATCTGGATAGCGGCATTCGTTCGGGGCAAGACGTGCTAAAGGCTCTGGCGCTTGGGGCCAAAGGAACCTTCATAGGTCGCGCCTTTGTTTATGGGCTGGGTGCGATGGGTCAGAAAGGTGTGACGACGGCTTTGGAGGTAATCCAGAAAGAGCTCGATACAACGATGGCACTTTGCGGTGAGCGCAACGTGGCTGATCTGGGGCGCCACAATCTTCTGGTCCCGGAAGACTTCGGCGGCCGCTGGCAGGCCTGATCCTCGACTTACCAAAAAAAAAGGGGCGCTGCGCCCAAGGCCTTGTAGCTAAATGTTGACGATATCCCACCCAGCGGCTAGCCTGCTGGGTGTTTTCGTTGAATATTAAGGGGATGTTGTTTGCCTAACTTGTCGGACCTCTCGCAAAAAGCTGCGAGGCAGGAGCGATATCGCCTACCTCGGCTTGTTGGCGGCTATTCAGTCAATTTTTGTCGCAACCCAGTTTGCGAAATGTTCGGCGTTCTACCCGACCGCAGGGATGGTCGAGGTCGACGCTCCCAACCAGGTTCGAACATCGGACGAGGCCGCGTAATCGGTTCTGGTGATGAGCGAACCTTTGTTTGCCCCGCTTGCGACCGATCCAGCATCGTAAAATCCAACAAGGCTATTTTCGAAGAGTATGCGAGACTGTCTCGACTGCATAGGAGAACAAAACGTGAAAGTTGTCCAAGTGTTGCATGTATCAATCATGGGGCGACAATTTCACTTATGCCTAGCCGCTACAGAAAGTTTGGCAAGACCGCAAAGGGCGACCCGAGGTTTCAATGTAAAGCTTGCAAGAAAACCTTCTCTTTGGGTAAGTCAAGCAGACGTCATTTCCGCAGCGATCTGAATGGGAAAGTTCTGAGGAGTATTGTTAATGGAATGACGATCTCTGCGATTTGCCGGACACTGGATGTCCAGCCGGCAGAAGTTTACCGCAAGATCGACTTTATTCATGTGCAGTGCCAAGCCTTTGCTGCCGAACGAGAAAGGCTGTTACCAAGTGCCATTGCGGGTCAATCACCCTACTTCGCCACTGATACGCAAATTCTTCAGGTAAATTGGCCGGACAGGGGAGTTCGAAAGGCTGTTGAAGTTCGCCATATCTGCACTGTCGCGCGTGACAGTAATTACGTGGTCGCCTCTACAACAGATGTAGATCCCGACGTTCAGCCAGCGGCAATTGAAAAGGTCATGGAAATTGTAGGTGACCTAGAAAAGCCCCGCTCAATGAGAGAAAATGCGAGGGTCTGGTTTGCGACCGAATACTTAAAAAATCTGCGTGATAAGCATGATGCTTTGAACAAGTCCCGAGGCGGGACGGAGAAGGGAGCCTTCACGGCATCCGAGGAAGATGTGAAGCTTCTGGAGAAAGCAGCAAGGGTAAGACAGGACGCAGCTGAATTCGCCCATATCATGCTGGTCAAGAAAAAGCTGGGGAGCAAGTATGCAAAGTTGAATTTTTCAACTGACCGTGATGCTGGCCTTTCTGCTGCATACGCAGCTGTATTTGCAAATGAAGTAAAGGCCAAGCGTGTCAGAATTGCGGATATCGCAATTACGAAATATCTGGTGACGGACCAGCGAAAGGCGTTGGTCGCAGAAGGAAACAAGGAATACAGCAGACTTCAGAGAGCTCTTGATCGCTCAAACGTCGTTCTGGGTACAGGCGATCCGGTGTCACCCAGGAAGCAAGACGGTGTCATGGAAGTTTTAGTGCGCTCCTTATTGCAGCAACGCCCGCCAGAGGACTATCTGCACGAATTGATGAATTATTTCGGCGAACGAGAAAGCAGGGATGAGGGGCTGCTATATCCGTTCCATTTCATCAATGAACCTGAGAAGCGCGTAATCTTCAAAACGAACCCAAATGACTTGAACTATACTCAAATTGCCCAGTTCGCTGTGAGGTCCGGGACTCATCCCGTTGATATGTATCATGCGCGGGCCAGAACGAAGATCATGGGTTTTGAACGCGGTCTGGTATCTTCTGGACGCGGTCGGCTCTGGTACTATAAGCAATATTACAACCCCGTCATGGTTTCGAAAATGGTCGATATTCTGAGGTTTGCCCACAACTATACGAACCTGATGAACAAAGCTAAGGATACACCAGCCATGAAGATTGGGCTCGCCAAGGGTTTTGTTTATGAGCGAGACCTATTTGCGTTTTAACACGTCAAGCGACCCAGTGTTCTAAGTAGCGAAATGCCAAAAACTTCGATTGGGTTATCGCGACTGGTATCCACAAACTGACCGCCCTGATGGCTTTCAACTGTTTACAGAACTCTGAAACGGCACCAGAGCTGACCTTCGCTGCACGGTCCACGAATTGGAAAGACGCGGACAAAGTTGCCATAGGCTCAATGGTTGTTGAGGACCGGTCTCAGCCCGAAGCGGACCTTCGCAACCAAGCTTTGCTAACTCCGAAATACACAACGAAACGGCCAGTTGCAGAGGTTGTATCGGCGGTGGCAACCAACCATTCATGTCGTCGACTAACCTGTTCAACGTCGCACTACAACTTCTCCGAACTGATCCCACGAGGACCTAATCTTCGAAGCGTTCATTTGGCTCGACCACATTTACTTGCTTCGGAACTTGGTCGGTGTCATTCCGGTCTGACCTCGGAAAAAGCGAGTGAAATGGGACTTGTCAGAATAGCCGAGCATCAGTCCGATCTCTGCAATTGTCATCTGGTTTTGTTTGAGGTGCTCCTTGGCGACATCGATACGCAGCCGTTTGATTTCGCGCGGTAGCGTTGTGCCTTGTTTTTGAAGCGCTTTCAGAAACCGTTCCGGTTGTATTCCCAGCATTCCAGCCACCATCTCTGGTCCCAAATCGGTTTCATCCAGTTTGTCGCGTAAGACAGATCGCAAAGCTGCCACCACGGTTACTTCTTCATCTTGTCGAAGTGATGCTATGGGCTTGGCAGAACCCTCAGAGACGTGGTGCAAAAACAACCATTCCACAGGAAAACTAATTTGCATTCCGGGATCAGTCCCAAGGCCAACCTCGATCCCTTTGTAGTCGATAGGCAGCCCATTGATGTATCTGCTTTCCCATCGCACACGGGAAGAGTCCCAGGACTCTCCGACGACGGTCTGCAATAGGCGTACATAGATTGCGGCACCAAAACCGGTCACCTGAATGGGTGGGACGGTTGGTTCCTGTTGCCTCTCGATACGATAAGTCGCTTTGTCTGCTTCAATGACAAGGCTGTGCCGCACAGAATTGGACTCCTGCGGCACGAGCTCAACAAAGCGGGTAAAAAACTCGAACAGCGTTTTTGTAGATTGCAAGGCTTGAGCGAAGGGCGGCCATCCTTGTAGGTCAAACGCTTCCCCTACATTCAGTCCTAGGTATCGATCCCCTGATACTTCTGAGAAAACATTTACCAAGCCGTAAACCAACTCGGAGTGAACGAACACGGATGGGTTAGTCATCAGTTCAGCTTTCAAGCCGACCTGATCCAATGCTGGTTGCGGATTGATCTTACGTTCGGTGAGATATTGCAGAAAGGGAGCGGCTAAAGAGAGGCGAACAAAGCCCTCGCTATGCTCTCGGGAGGTGGAGTTGAAAGGCAAGCTCATAACCCTTGTTGGATTAGCTTTAAGAAGTGGCCATTTTTGCAGTCACATTCGTACATCCTAATTCAAAAGGGGCAACCGAGCCAATGAATTCCAGACTATAGTTGGCAAAACATGAATATGAAGGGAGTACTTATGTCCGGCTTACGAATGTCTCTTTGCTCGACGGCAATTGTCGCGGCAGTTCTTTCTTTTTCGGCGACCGCGCAGGCTCAGGATCAAGAAGAACCCCAAACGCTGTTTACCAACGTGCATGTCTTCGACGGTGTGAATGAGCAACGCATTGAAAATGCCAGTGTTCTGGTCGAGGGCAATCTGATCAAGTCCGTCTCAACCGATGCCATTGATGCGCCGAGCGCGACGGTTATCGACGGCGGTGGGCGCACTCTGACACCGGGCTTTATAGAGAATCACGCGCACCTGATGCTCATGGGGCCATCGATTGCCGAGATGGAAACCAACTCGACCTGGGAGGATTTCGCCATCCACGGGACCCGGATGGCCGAAATGTACCTGATGCAGGGCTTCACGACCGTTCGCGATGCCGGGGGCGCTGGCGGCGGGCTGCGGCGCGCAATTGACGCCGGCCAGATCGTCGGCCCCCGCTTTTATCCTTCCGGGGCATTTCTCGGAACACGTGGTGGTCACGCCGATTTCGCATCCTTCACATCTCCGCCGGGTGGGGTGACCAACTTTGGGACTCTGAATATGGCCCAACAGGTCAACGGTGTTGACGAAATTTACATGTATGGCCGCAACAACCTGCGCATGGGTGCCACGCAATTGAAGTTCATGCAATCAGGTGGGGTGATTTCGGCATTCGATCCATGGCAGTTGCTCGCCGGTTCGAAAGAAGAGATCGAGGCCGCTGTTCAGGTTGCCAACGAGTACGGCACCTATGTCATGGCACATTCCTACCGCAAAGAAGCGATCATCAATGCCCTGAATGCAGGGGTCAGAACCATTGAACACGGATTTCACTTTGACTGCGAGATTTCTGCTTTGATGAAAGAAAAAGGAGCGTACATCACGACGAACATCACAGCATTTGATCCAGGCCTACTTGATGTTCCTTCCGTGAAAAACAACCCCAACAGTTTGAGGAAGGCCAAATCGGCCTCGGCGACCTTCGAAGCCTACATTCCAAGTATGAAGGAATGCCCGGCGCCGCGCGGTTTCCAAACCGATTGCGTCGGCTCGGTCGAAGCGTGCAACATCCAGATCGCCTACGAGAAACATCTGAATAACCATTTCTTCGGCCCCTATGCGTCGATGGTAACCCTAACTTCGGTAGGTGGCGAGATCGCGGCACTTAGCGGTGATTTCATGAACCCCTATCCGGAAGGCAAACTGGGTGTGATCGAAGAAGGCGCCTATGCCGACATCCTGCTGATAGACGGCAACCCCCTCGAAGACTTCTCTGTCGTTGGAACAGGCGATCAGTGGTTCGGTGCGGACCCGAGGCCGGACAGCCCGGAAACAATCCGCCTGATCATGAAGGACGGTGTGATCTACAAAAACACACTGGATTGACCAGATAAAGCAGCCGGAGAGCATTCATGCGAAATTGGTTTTGCTCCGCAGTATTCGCAGGGTTGGTTTTGTGCGGTTATGATGCTGCGGCGACGCCTGGAACCGCGTTGGACTGGGCAGATCTGCCAGATCCGTCTGCGCAGGTCTTTGATGACCCCTATCGTGAACTCAGCCCCGAACAGTTCGACGATGTTCTTTTCGTTGTGCGTATACGCGGCAGGTTGCAGCAGGAGGTTGGCAGCGCCGAAGAACGGCAGAAATGGCAATTGCTTTTAGCAGAGACCGAAGACGCCTTGGTGTCAGACGGAATTGACGTCGACTGGTTACTCGATCAGCGCGAGGTTGTGACTGAACGTCGAAGAAAGGCTGGAACGAGCGGAAACCCGCAATTCGACGGCAGAACAATCACACTCGCGGGCTTTGCCATTCCTGCTCCAAGCGATCCGGACGGCCGGCCTGTGGCGTATTTGGTGCCAGAAAGAGGGATGTGCAGCCACATGCCTCCACCTCCGCCTAACCAGATGATCCGTGTGCGGTTGAACGGGGACTGGGCGCCTAGCTATTTCCACGAACCCGTTCGGCTGACAGGCACGCTGACTATCGATCCTTCCGTTCATAATATGATGGTTGTGGATGGCCTCATGCCTATGAATGCGACTTTCCAGCTAGAGGCGGAACGTGTCGAAACTCTGGAAACCGAGGCAGACAGGTTGGAATGGAAGCAGCGTGCTGCTGATCGCATCCGCGCGGCAGGAAATCGCAAGACCGGTGGGGCACAGGCGTCAAAATGATAAGACTTCTGGTTGCCGCATTGAGCCTTGCATTTGCTGGCGCAGCGTCGGCTCAGGGACTATCCGGGCCATCTTCAGTCGAAGCCGATCTTGCGCCCGGAGACGGGCTCACCGATCCGCAATATCGTTCCGATTTTCCACGCAACATCGCACCGGGTTGGTTTCAGTGGAAAGACCGACTGGCTGAGGGTGGTTTTCGGTTCAACATTGACTACCTGGCATTGGGCCAAACCACGGATGCTGATCTGGGAACCGGCGAAGCAGCCAGCGGAATTGCGCGGTTCTACGGCAGTTGGCAGGCAACTGAACGGGGGTCTCTGACATTCAAGATCGAAGACAGGCACAGTTATACTGACGTTGCTCCGCAATTTCTCGGGCTGGATGGCGGAGCCCTTTCAATCACGGGAACAGCCTTCAATGACAACGGTTTGCTTCTGACCAATTTGTTCTGGACCCAAAGGGCTGAGAATGGGTCGTGGGCGCTGCAAGTCGGCCAGATTGATGTAACGGACTTTGTGGATATCTACGGGTTGGTAAGCCCCTACAGTGGTTTTCAAAACCTGTCTTTCAATACCAACCCGACAATCAACACGCCCAACCAAGGCCTTGGTATTGCCGGTGGGGTAAAGCTGAGCGAGAACCTCTACGCCGTTGCCAGCGTATCAGACGCAAACGCCGACCCGTCCGATCCAAACTTTGATGTGTTTAGCGACGGCAATCTCTTCAAGTCGCTCGAACTTGGGTACACGTCCGGCTTTGATCGCATCTACTTCGACAATATCCATCTGACCCTCTGGCATGCGGATGCGGCTGACGATGGCAGTCGAGCAGAAGATTACGGCGCAGCGTTTTCCGCCGCATGGTTTGTTGACAATAAATGGATGCCGTTCTTCCGTGCAGGGGCCTCGAAGGGAACCGCAGCGCTTTATGAACGGTCGATTTCTGCCGGTCTCGGTTACTATGGTCGCAACACCGATTTGGCCGGTCTGGGCCTAAACTGGGCCGAAGCAAGAGGCATAGATGGCGATCAGTTCACGCTTGAAGCTTTCTACCGCTTTTCAATCTCACCCGGACTGCAGATCACGCCATCGGTACAATTCATTTCCGACCCGCTTCTAAATCCCGATCAGGACCGGATTACCCTGTTCGGTCTAAGAACCCGGATCGTTTTCTAATGCGGGGTGAAGGCAGTCACTAAGGGGTGTGCCAAAGGGCAACTAAGAGAGATCAAGCGCGTGCCGGAATTTTCAACGCCGGTCGAATGAAGTTGGGAAGCAAAGGAACAATCTATGAAGATTGCATACGGAATTCTTGCAGCCTTAGCAGTTGTGTTTTTCATCCTTGGAGGCAGCGATGCCCATGCCAAAGACAACAAGGGTAAAAAGCCGAACAAGGGGGGCAAGAACGGTGATGTCAGCATTCAGATAGAAGACAAACCCGGCAAAGGCCCAAAAGCTGTACCACCTGGACAGATCAAGCGCTACACGCGCGGTGCCAAGCTCCCATCTGACCTGGAGTTCGAGGATATTGGGGACCTTTCCAAATGGAAGCTTGGGGAGCCGGGCAAAGGAAACCGCTACATTCTGGTCGATGACGAAGTCCTCGAAGTTACGAATGACCTGTCTACCGTGGTCGATGCCGTCGGCATCGTCGGTGATCTTCTAAATTAGGCGAAAGTACGATGTTTCAGGGCAAGAACTACCTCGTTTGCCCTGACGCTGGCCGGGGCGATCATTTGTGAACCCCGGCCCAAGTTCAAAACCCGGATCCGAGGCGCTACGATGATAAAGGCCCTTCTTGTTCTTTTTGCGCTTGCTACCTTTTCGTCAGCACGCGCCCTACTCGCTCATGAAAACGGTGCAACTGAAGTCCCGCAAACAATACGCTTTGAGGGCTATGTATAGCCCAGTCGCGAAGCAGAACTGTCGCCTTTGGTGGACAATGTGGTCAACCGGACTTTGCAAAGTCTGCTTTCTGCGCATTGCTGTCATTGGAGTTTCGCGCAGCATCAGTCAATTTTGGGCTCTCTCGTTGGCTCCGCTGCGCTTT
The DNA here is from genome assembly GCF_056540425.1 of Ruegeria sp. AN6. Lineage (NCBI taxonomy): Bacteria > Pseudomonadati > Pseudomonadota > Alphaproteobacteria > Rhodobacterales > Roseobacteraceae > Ruegeria > Ruegeria sp. AN6. Next base: position 101,993 of record NZ_JBQFWR010000010.1, on the reverse strand, counting down.
GCCTGAACGGCTGCTTATCCGAAAATCGCTTAGAGGGGGATTAAGCAAAGAGCCGCACATTACCCTTCTAACAACGGTCTAGAGACGCTGTTCATGAAATCTGACAAGCAAGCAATGGAACTGCTAAAGAACCTGATCTACGACCAGCTAAAGAGCGGTAAGAACATTGATTTGGGCGAGCTGGATGCCGTTTGAAATTCGAATTCAACCTTGAAGCAGAAATGGGAGGCCACTTTGACCTCCCATCAACATTTTACCACAAGGCCTTGCGCTGCGCCCGCCGCCTTTGGGCGTCTCCCCCGAGATATTTGCAGCCCAATGAAGAAGTGGACCCCATCTTCATCTGGCCCTAAATATCCCGGAGCGCGAGGCAGAGCCTCGCAAAATTCCTCAGGCCACAAAAAGCCCTTTCCAAACCAATTGAATCAAGCTAAGGACGCGGCTTCACGCGGGCATACAGCCTTGGAGGATGCCCGCCCTAACATTGGAGAATTATCATGGCTGGAGAGATTCCTGATCTCGTAGCTCTGGAACGGACGGGGACAGGCAAGGGCGCCGCTCGTCAAGCACGCCGCGACGGCATGGTTCCGGGCATTGTGTTTGGTGGCGACAAAGACCCGCTGCCGATCCAAATCCCGTTCAACGTCCTGTTCAAGCGACTGAAAGCAGGCCGGTTCAAGTCGACCCTGTGGAACCTGAAGGTTGAAGGCCACGAAGACGTTCGCGTCATCTGCCGCGACGTTCAGCGTGACGTGGTCAAAGACCTGCCGACCCACCTGGACCTGATGCGCCTGCGTCGGACCACAAAGATCGCGCTGTTCATACCTGTTGAATTCGTCAACGAAGAAGCGGCCCCCGGCATCAAGAAGGGTGGCGTTCTGACCGTTGTGCGTCCAGAAGTTGAACTGTTGTGCACCGCGGGTGACATTCCTGAGAAGATCACCGTTGATCTGACAGGCATGGAAATCAACGACGTTGTCACCATTTCTTCGGTTGATCTGCCTGCTGGCACCAAACCAACCATCGATCGTGACTTCGTGATCGCCAACGTTTCGGCACCCACCGGTCTGTCGACAAGCGACGATGAAGAGGGTGAAGAGGGCGAAGTTGCAGCTGATGAAGTTGAAGTCATCGGCCAGGACGAAGCTGAAGAATAAGTTCGGATCATATCCGAATAGTGTAACGGGGCTCGTTTGTAGCCCCGTTTTTTTATGCAGATGTTGGGCTGGAAACGAGACGGTAAGATGTGGCATCAACCGTTGAGATTACGCTGTTAAGGACGATGCGATGAAACTGTTTGTCGGCTTAGGAAATCCCGGGCAGAAATACGCCCGTAACCGGCACAATATCGGGTTTATGGCATTGGAGCGGATCGCCGAAGACCATGGCTTTGGCCCGTGGAAATCTAAATTTCAGGCTGAGATCGCCGAAGGTCGCCTGGGCGGGCAGAAAGTGCTGCTGGTCAAACCTCAGACATTTATGAACCGTTCGGGCCAGTCCGTGGGCGAGGCAATGCGGTTCTACAAACTCTATTCGACCGACGTGACCGTCTTCCATGATGAGCTTGATTTGGCCCCGGGCAAGGTACGTGTGAAAGCTGGCGGCGGACATGCGGGACATAACGGGTTGCGGTCGATCCACGAACATATCAGCCCGGCCTATGATCGCGTGCGGCTGGGCATTGGGCATCCGGGCCGTAAGGAAATGGTCTCACCCTATGTTCTGAGTGATTTTGCCAAAGCCGATGCAGACTGGCTGGATAGCGTCCTGCGCGGGGTTTCGGATGGTGCGGATTATCTTGCCGATGACGAAAGCGGCAAGTTCATGAATGCTGTTGCTTTGCGAACCGCTCCGCCAAGATCGTCGAAGCAGTCTGGCAAACCTGAAAGCCCCCCTAAAACGAGCGTCGAGGCCGCATCTGTTCCAGATGAGCGTTCAGCCATGCAGAAGCTGTTGGACAAATTCAGGTAACGCTTCCGCAACGTAGTAATTGCGTAATGGAACTGACCAGGGTCCACTGTTAGGTGTAATGGGAGACTTCGGATGAGATCTGCTTTTAAGTGGCTGCTACGTCTTGTGTTGGCTCTGGCGTTAGCGGCGTTGGTGGTCGGCTTTTGGAAACGCGAGGAGATTCAACGCCTGATGGCCGTGAACTCTTTGTTTTCACAAGAAAAGATCGTGTATAATTTTTCGCACATGGACGAGGCGTTTCTGACCACCGATTTGCCGCGCGGTGACGGCCCGACCTGGGAACTGCCTTATGGCCCCGGTTTCGATCTGCCCGATGGAACTGACCAGTGGATCGAAGATCGCGCGGTAACTTCTTTGCTTGTGATGCAAGACGGAGCGATCCGGTTTGAGGAATATTATCTGGGCACCGGACCCGATGACCGGAGAATTTCGTGGTCAGTTGCAAAAAGCTATTTGTCGGCCCTGTTTGGTATTCTGATGGCAGAGGGCGCTGTTTCATCGCTGGATGACCCGGTTGCACAATACGCCCCGGATCTCAAGGAAAGCGCATATGAGACTGCGACGATCCGCAATGTCTTGAATATGGCCAGCGGTGTGACCTTCGACGAAGACTATCTGGACTACAATTCTGATATAAACCGAATGGGGCGCGTCGTTGCCTTGGGGGGTGAGTTGGATGATTTTGCAGCCTCATTGCAAGACAGCTTCGTCGCGCCGGGCGAAACTTGGCAATATGTGTCCATAGACACCCATGTAATCGGAATGGTTATCCGGGGCGCGACAGGGCGCAGCGTCGCAGAGCTGCTGACCGAGAAAGTGATCGAGCCGCTCGGGTTGGAGCGGGACGGCTACTACATCACCGATGGCGCAGGCGTTGCATTTGTTTTGGGCGGTCTCAACTTCACAACGCGCGATTTTGCACGATTCGGGCAGTTGATTTTGCAGGGTGGCGAACGCGATGGCCGGCAGATTGTACCCGCGGATTGGATCGACACATCTACTTGGCCTAGCGCCCCGACAGACCCAGGCGAGATCGGTTATGGCTATCAGTGGTGGATACCTGTTGGGGCGCATGAGGGTGAATTCATGGCGCGCGGCATCTATGGCCAGTATATCTATTTCGACCAGCCACGCGGGGTCTTGATCGTGACAACTGGCGCTGACCGAAAGTTCCGCGATCCCGGCGTCAACGAGCTGAATGTCGAAATGTTCCGCAAAATTGCGCAAAGCCTGTAAGATGCAGCCATGCAAAAGCTAGACAGCATCAATGTTCTGGGAGGCTTACTCGCCCCCTGCTCTCGCGATCCTCTGACCGGGTTCTTTCGAGACGGCGTATGCAACACCTGCCCGGAAGACCAGGGCAGCCACACGGTTTGCGCAGTAATGACCGCTGAGTTTTTGGCGTACTCGAAATATGTCGGCAATGACTTGAGCACGCCTCGACCTGAATTCGATTTCCCAGGTCTCAAACCCGGCGATAGCTGGTGCCTATGTGCGTCGCGCTTCTTGCAAGCCTATGACGAGGGCTGTGCACCCCTGGTCCACCTTGAAGCCACCCATCAGAGAGCGTTGGATATCGTTCCCCTGCATATCCTGCAGGCGCAGCGTTCCGAAGACGAGACCTAGATCGCAGTAGCCCGATATCCACGTGACGTGCGCGAAGGAGGCCCGGTCGGAAAGCTGTGTTCAGCTTGCAGATCCCATCCTGAGCAGGACAACATTTCCACCACCGTCTCTGGCCTGTAGGTCCGGTGCCGCCACTGAAACCAGATGATCGCATTGCACCAATGCGGTTTGCTCACGACCAGCCAGAGCGTCGCCCCGGGTTCGGCAAGATCGCGCATTTGGCGCAGAGCCTCAGTAGGGTCGGCGCAATGTTCCAGAACATGCGCGGCCAGTAGGCAGTCAAATCGGGCCTCCGGTTGAAAATCGTCCAATCGGGATTGAATGAGCGTCGCATCGAATCCGCGGCGCTGCAAAGCTGAATGCGCCAAGTGCAGCATCCGGGCAGAAGGCTCGAGCAGCGCGATGTTACCTTCTGGCCGGATGACTGTGCGTGCTTCGGCGAAAGCACCCGTCCCACACCCGATATCCAGCGCATTACGCCCCAAGTCTGCAAGCGGATCTGACGACAGAAATCGTAGGTAGGCATCAAAATACCCTAGCAGCCGCATCTTATCCGCCCAGCCAGGGGCTGCCTGATCGTATTTTTGGTCAAGCCGATTAAGTTCAGCCTTTGAGGATGCGCTGCTCATGATTAGCAAACTGGCACAGTTCCTCAAAGGCGCAAAGCCTGTTTTGGTGATCAGTCTGCTGTACGGCCTTCGGTGTCGGACATGTCGAAGTTCAGGTATTTCGCGACCGTCTGCACATCCTTGTCGCCGCGTCCGCACATGTTCATGCAGATCAGGTGATCTTTGGGCAAATCTGGTGCGATCTTCATCACATGCGCCAGCGCATGACTGGGCTCGAGCGCCGGGATGATGCCCTCGGTCGCACAGCACAGCTGAAATGCCTCCAGCGCCTCTTTGTCGGTGATTGAGACATAGTTGGCACGGCCGATATCGTTCAGCCAGGAATGCTCAGGCCCGATCCCCGGATAATCCAGACCCGCCGAGATGGAATAGCCTTCCAGTATTTGCCCATCGTCATCCTGCAACAGATAAGTGCGATTACCGTGCAGCACGCCGGGGCGACCGCCGGTCAGCGAGGCACAATGCTCCATCTTTTCATTCACACCCTTGCCGCCTGCTTCGACGCCGATGATGTTGACTTCTTTGTCATCAAGGAATGGATAGAACAGGCCCATCGCATTCGATCCACCGCCAATGGCTGCGATGATGGTGTCGGGTAGACGACCTTCGGCCTTGTGCATCTGCTCTTTGGCTTCCTTACCGATGATCGACTGGAAATCGCGTACCATCGCCGGGTACGGGTGCGGACCGGCCACTGTGCCAATGCAATAGAACGTGTCGCGCACATTGGTCACCCAGTCGCGCAGCGCGTCGTTCATCGCATCTTTCAGCGTACCCCGACCGCTTGTCACCGGAATCACCTCAGCCCCAAGCAGGCGCATACGGAATACATTCGGGGCCTGACGCTGTACGTCATGCGCGCCCATATAGACGATGCATTTCAGGCCGAACTTGGCGCAGACGGTAGCGGTGGCTACGCCGTGCTGCCCTGCCCCGGTTTCCGCGATGATCCGGGTCTTACCCATGCGGCGCGCAAGAATGATCTGGCCCAGCACGTTATTAATCTTATGCGCACCAGTGTGGTTCAGTTCATCGCGCTTCAGATAGATTTTGGCCCCGCCCAGATGCTCGGTCAGGCGTTCCGCGTAATACAGCGGCGAGGGGCGGCCCACATAGTTGGCCCACAGATCATCCATCTCGGCCCAGAAAGTAGGGTCATCCTTGGCTTTGTTATATTCCTCTTCCAGCGACAGGATCAGCGGCATCAGCGTTTCGCTGACGAACCGTCCACCGAAGATGCCGAAACGGCCCTGCTCATCCGGGCCGGACATGAAGGAATTAAAAAGATCGTTGGCCATGGGTGTCTCCACTCGTCGTACGCGACTTTCATAGGTGGTAGCGGCAGGATTTGCCATGGCAAAACGCATCATTGCTGATCCTGGACACATTGCGCCCAGACCTTCAAAGCCTGATCCCTGCTAGGGACAGCAATGCAGGGAAAATGGTGGAATTCATAGGTTTTGGCCAAGCGCGAAGCCGCATCCACCACACATCGATGCGGGCCCGATTGGGCAAATGTCAGCATAGCCTCTATGTCTTCCCAAACACTGAGTGAAAAAAACATGCCCTGATGTAGAAAGACCTGTGCTTCCAGGCACAATGGATCACCGCGCGCCTGAAGCAACGCCTGACGCGCCCGCCAGAATAGTTCCGGCCCGTAGTACCATCGTCTTAACGAAACACCGCCAATTGCCGCAAGCATTGTCTCCTCCCCTTTTCCGGAGATACGCAGCAGACAATTGTTCAGATCAGCGTGTGGCGTCGATAAATGCGCTGATCAAGGCCTCATCCTTGATACCCGGAGCACTTTCAACGCCCGAAGCGACGTCCACTTGCCGGGCTCCCGTGGTACGAATGGCCTCCGCCACGTTGTCGGGAGTTAAACCACCCGCCAGCATCCACGGCTTGCGCCAATACTTCCGCCCGGCCATAAGACGCCAATCGAACGCCAAGCCGTTGCCGCCCGGTAGAACAGCATTTTTTGGTGGTTTGGCATCGATCAAAATCTGGTCAGCGACGTCGCTAAAGGCATCAATCGCATCCAAGTCTTCAGCATCAGCCACTCCAATGACCTTCATCACTGGCAACCCATAGCGTGATTTGATTTCCGAGACCCGTTCGATGCTTTCGCCACCGTGCAACTGCAACATATCGAACGGTGCGGTTTCGGTAATCTGATCCAAAACCTCGTTCGACGCATTCACAACCAAAGCCACCTTAGCAACCCCAACAGGTACAGATTGCACCAACTCTGCTGCTTGCTCAGCGGATACATAACGCGGCGATTTAGGAAAGAAATTGAAGCCAAGATACCGTGCACCTGCTTCAACTGCCGCACGCACATGATCAGGTGCGGTAAGACCGCATATTTTGACACTGATTTCACCGGACATAGTCGGCCTCAGCTTGCCTCATCCAGCAGGGCAAGAACGTCGTCTTGTCCTTCATTTTGCTTTTTCTTGAGCTTCTTGACCTCGCGCTCAAGCTTACGCACTTCGCTTTTCTTCACAGTGGCGTCTTTACGGTGCTTGTGCTCACGCAGCCACTCCCAAAGGAAGCCGATGACCAGACCGGCCACAACGCCACCAAGGACAACCAAGAACAAAGGGAGCGAGGTTGAAAAGTTGAACCCAAGCAACTCTGCCAGTGCATCCGGCATCAGCTTCAATTCAACCAGCTCACGATTGGCCAGAGAGATTGAAACCAATATGATCCCTAAGGCAGCAAGAAAAGCATAACGAATGTAGCGCATCATGACTTACGCTTTACCGTTCAACCGATCCCTTAGCAACTTGCCGGTCTTGAAAAACGGAACACATTTTTCTTCAACCTGTACGGTTTCTCCAGTACGGGGATTCCGTCCGACACGTGCATCGCGTTTTTTCACGGAGAAAGCGCCAAATCCACGCAGCTCAACGCGATCACCGCGCGACATTGCATCGGTCACTTCTTCAAAAACCGTATTTACAATCCGTTCGACGTCGCGCTGATAAAGATGCGGGTTTTCGTCGGCGATTTTTTGAATCAGTTCTGAACGGATCATGCGTAATACCCTCCCAGGCGTCCGGTATGTCTGGCCTACTGATTTGACAGTATAGGAAAAAACCCGGTTTGGGGGAACGCATACTCTGCATCGATCGGACTTATTTTGCCATATTCTAACGCGAATATTAGCGCACAAGCTCGTTTTCTACACCTATTGAGCGAACATGACGGGAAAAAACCCGGATAATTGGAACATATTGATTCGCAACAAAAACGACCCCGCGCATGCGCACGGGGCCGAATTTCTTGGTTAGGCTTTCGCCCTGAATCAGTCGCCGGACTTCAGCGCTGCACCCAGGATATCGCCCAGCGATGCGCCAGAGTCGGAAGAACCGTACTGTTCCACGGCTTCTTTCTCTTCGGCGATTTCGCGTGCCTTGATCGACAGGCCCAGACGGCGGGTCTTGCTGTCGACGTTGGTGACGCGAACGTCGACCTTGTCACCGACCGAGAAACGCTCGGGGCGCTGTTCGGCGCGGTCACGGGACAGGTCCGAACGGCGGATGAAGGATTTCATGCCTTCGTATTCCACCTCGATGCCGCCATCTTCAATCGCGGTCACTTCGACGGTTACGATCGAGCCACGCTTCACGCCGCCCACGGCTTCGGCGAACTTGTCACCGCCCAGGGCTTTGATCGACAGCGAGATACGCTCTTTTTCGACATCAACTTCCGAGACAACGGCCGAAACCATGTCGCCCTTGCGGTAGTTCTGGATCGCATCTTCGCCACGCTCGTCCCAGGACAGGTCCGACAGGTGAACCATGCCGTCGATGTCGCCTTCGAGGCCAATGAACAGTCCGAATTCGGTGATGTTCTTGACCTCGCCTTCGACCTCGGTGCCCTCGGGGTGTGTTTCTGCAAACACTTCCCATGGGTTGCGCTGAGTCTGCTTCAGGCCCAGAGATACGCGACGCTTGGCGCCGTCGATTTCCAGAACCATGACGTCGACTTCCTGGCTGGTCGAAACGATCTTGCCGGGGTGGACGTTTTTCTTGGTCCAGGACATCTCGGACACGTGCACCAGACCTTCGACACCGGCTTCCAGCTCGACGAACGCGCCGTAGTCGGTGATGTTGGTGACGCGACCCTGATGGACCGAGCCCAGCGGGTACTTGGCAGCAACCAGATCCCACGGATCTTCCTGCAGCTGCTTCATGCCCAGGCTGATGCGGTGGGTCTCTTTGTTGATCTTGATGACCTGAACCTTAATGGTTTCGCCGATCGTCAGGATCTCGGACGGGTGGTTCACACGGCGCCATGCCATGTCGGTGACGTGCAGCAGGCCGTCAACGCCGCCCAGGTCAACAAACGCACCGTATTCGGTGATGTTTTTGACAACACCTTCGACGGTCTGACCTTCGGACAGGTTGCCGATAACTTCGGCACGCTGTTCGGCACGCGATTCTTCCAGGATTGCGCGGCGCGACACAACGATGTTGCCACGGCGGCGGTCCATTTTCAGAATCTGGAACGGCTGCTTCAAACCCATCAGCGGGCCAGCGTCGCGCACGGGGCGAACGTCAACCTGCGAGCCGGGCAGGAACGCAACTGCGCCACCCAGATCGACGGTGAAGCCACCTTTGACGCGACCAAAGATTGCACCTTCGACGCGCTGGTCGTCGGCATATGCTTTTTCCAGACGATCCCATGCCTCTTCACGGCGGGCCATCTCGCGCGAGATGACGGCTTCGCCGCGGGCGTTTTCTGCGGCGCGCAGGTAAACTTCGACCTCGTCACCAACAGCGATTTCAGGGGCTTCGCCGGGATTTGCGAATTCTTTCAGATCAACGCGGCCTTCCATTTTGTAGCCTACGTCGATGATGGCTTGGCCGGCTTCGATCGCCAGAACCTTGCCTTTGACAACAGAACCCTCTTCGGGTGTGTCCATTTCGAAGCTTTCATTCAGGAGGGCTTCGAATTCCTCCATGGATGCGTTAGCCATGTGGCGTTGTTTTCCTTTACAGTACGTTTTTGCTGGCCGAGCGGTTGTCTCCGCCGGTCTTGTTTCATGATGTCTTCAGGCGTGATCCGGTGCGCCCCTGAGCAAACAAACACAAAGGGCCGAGGTTACCCGGCCCTGCTCAGAAACGTCATCCGGACGTTGACCGCCCTTGTATCGACAGCGCGCGTATAGGCGGATTCCAATGCTTGCGCAAGTGCAAAGCCAACAAACGCTGGCTTATGCGGCGGGATCAGCGCTTGATTGCTTGCCCGGCGTGCCCCAGATCAACACATCTTGCTGCAACATGGATCGCTCAATGGCGTCAAGCCGCAGAATAGCGGCCATGGGATTTGCCGAACCCCCAGCTTGGTCCCAGATTTTGAGAGCCGAGGCCGGACTCCATGGCAAACAGGCAGACGCCAGCCACTGCCTAAGGCCTTGCGGTAATGCGTCATAGGCCTGCATTGGCGAGCCCCGCCGCCTACGACGTTTGAGCTGAGTCCGCAAATTACGGCCTGAATTGCCTTTGATCGCCCTACCGGCGTTGGCAGGGATCACACCTCGTTTTACATCGTAACGCGCAGACACACAGAAACTCCATCTTTCAAGCCTATGTTACGATATCATATAACATAACCCTTTTAGCAAGACGTTCTTTGGGCCGTACTGTCGGAAATTAGATTTCCTCGCCCTTTTTTAACAGTTCCTTGAACAGCTCTTGCTGCAACTCACCGCTGTCGCCGCCGCCAAACTGTGCTCCTCCGCTGGAATAGAGGGTGCCATATGTTTGTGCGATGTTCACAGTTTGCGCGATACCCGAAATCAATTGATCCCTTTCCAGCGACAAAAGCGGGTGCAAGAACACCGCCCAAACCCTACCGTTCGCGATCGCATATCGCGCATCCAATGCCGTATCGAAATTGGCCTGCATCATCCGTTGCATGTCGGCCTGACTCAGACCGTCTGCAGATCGGATCGGAACCATCACGCGCATACGATCCGCATTGGTATCCGTCACAACAAATACACGCGTCTCTGAGATCATCAGCTCAAAACCAGGCCCGTGTGGTTGCGCCTCGGGATCCAGTGCAAACAGGATTTTACCCAGACGTTCGTAGGTCATCGGGGGTTCATTGATCGGAGACGGGGTTTCAGCTTCCTGAGCAGCCATGCCTGTGGCTGTTAACACCAGAAACAGAACTATTCGGATCATGTGGCGCCTCCTACAGATATAGAAACGACAATATGACGTTCAGCTCTGACGAACCAAACAAAGCTCTGTGAGCACTTATCACACATCATGCATCGGTTAGGACGATCTGCAATACTTTGCGTTCTATCGGCGATTACACGTCCGAAAAGCCTTTCCTGTTTTCACCCCATCGGCCGACGACTGTTGCGGCCAGGAACCAAATGGAAAGGAATAACCAAATGAAATCTCTTGCCCTTACGGCCCTTGCGATGACACTTGCCCTTACTGCCCCTGCATTTGCTGCGGATGAAATAAACGTCTCAAAGGGTATCTCTGCTGCTGGCGCTCCATTGGCGGTACATGGTGTAGATCTGGTGGCCTTGGTGAATGACGGCAATCCGGTCGAGGGTTTTGCAACCCATACAGCGACCTATGACGGCGCGTCCTACTATTTCACCAGTGCTGCAAACCTTGAAGCGTTTGAGGCCAACCCAGCAGCATACTTGCCTCAACACGGCGGATATTGCTCATTCGGTGTTTCGGTCGGAAAGAAATTTGACGGCGACCCGGATCAATATCTGGTTGCCGACGGAAAGCTGTTCTTGTTCCTGAACGCAGACACCCGTGCATCTTTCCTGAAAGACGTCACCGGGACAGCAAAAACCGCCGATGATCAGTGGACCAACATCAAAAGCATCGCTGTAGGCGAGCTGTAAGGTATTGGCCCTGCCTGAAGGCGATTATACTTTAGGCAGGGTCATTTCGATGACTTCGATCGCACGGGCCAGTGCAGCATCGACACTTAGGTCCGAGGTATCCAGCAGCACAGCATCAACTGCGGGCTTCATCGGTGCAGTGCTGCGTTCAGCATCGCGGGCATCGCGTTCTTTGACGTCTGCCAGCACCTGTTCGCGCGAGACGTCATCGTCTTTGGCTGCAAGCTCCAGATATCGCCGTTCCGCGCGCACTTCGGCACTGGCCGTGACGAACAGTTTGACCTCGGCATTCGGACAAATAACGGTTCCAATATCACGACCGTCAAGAACTGCGCCTCCGACACGTCGCGCAAAGGCACGTTGGAAATCAACCAGCGCGCTGCGAACCTCAGGTATGACAGCCACTTTTGAGGCCGCCTGTGCGATCTCGGCCGTACGAAGGTCACCCTGACCCAACTCTTCTGCGGTTAGAGATTGCGCCGCCGTAACAGGCTCTTCCCCTTGCAGCATGCGTCGTCCAACCGCTCGGTAAAGCAATCCAGTATCCAGATGGGCAAACCCAAAATGCGCGGCTACCGCCTTCGAGATCGTGCCCTTACCTGCCGCAGCAGGGCCGTCGATCGCAACCGTATACCGCTGCTCGAGCATCAGACGGGCCGGTTGTCGCGAAGCAGCCTGGCACCCAAACCCGTCATCAGCGGCTCAAAGATCGGGAACGAAGTTGCAATCGGACCACCATCATCTACCGAAACCGCCTTTTTCGCGCCCATACCCATCACCATGAAGGACATGGCAATGCGGTGATCGAGGAAACTCTCACAAATGCCGCCGCCGGGAACACCACCAATGCCTAGGCCCTCGACTGACCACCAATCGTCACCCTCGTCTACCGTCACGCCATTCGCGCGCAGGCCACGCGCCATTGCATCGATCCGGTCACTTTCCTTGACGCGTAACTCTTTGACGCCGCCCATCATCATTGTGCCGGTTGCATTGGCGGCAACAACGGACAGCACAGGGTATTCGTCAATCATCGAGGCAGCGCGTTCTGGTGGGACGGAAATTCCCTTCATATTCGGCGAGTATTTTGCCCGCAGATCTGCAACGGGCTCACCACCCTCTTCGCGCTCGTTCTCATAGGTCAGATCCGCACCCATCTCGCGTAGCGTTGTAAACAAACCTGCACGCGTGGGGTTTAATCCGATGCCCGGCACCAAAACATCCGATCCGGGGGTAATCAGTGCGGCACATACCGGGAAGGCTGCGCTAGATGGGTCACGCGGCACCGCAATGACCTGCGGCTTCAATTCTGGACGCCCGGTTAGGGTAATCACTCGACCCTCGTCGGTATCCTCGACGGTGATTTCTGCGCCGAACCCGGCCAGCATCCGTTCGGAATGATCACGGGTTGCCTCTTTCTCGATTACCACGGTCTTGCCGGGGGCATTCAGCCCTGCCAGCAGAACAGCGGATTTCACCTGAGCCGATGGCACAGGCACCTCGTAACGAACCGGGATGGGGTCCGCAGCGCCGACGATGGTCATCGGCAGGCGTCCACCATCCCGGCCGACAGATTGCGTGCCGAACAGCGCCAGAGGGTCGGTGACCCGGGCCATCGGACGCTTGTTCAGGCTGGCATCCCCGGTAAAGGTCGCCGTTATCGGAGAGGTTGCCATCGCTCCCATAATCAGGCGCACACCGGTGCCCGAGTTCCCGCAATCGATCACCTGATCGGGTTCCGCAAAGCCGCCTACGCCTACGCCGTGCACCGACCATTCGCCGCCTCCGTGATCCGTAACTTCGGCCCCAAATGCCCGCATGGCCTTGGCCGTGTCCAGCACATCCTCGCCCTCAAGCAGGCCTGAAATCCTGGATTCGCCAACGGCCATCGCCCCCAGGATCAGGGACCGGTGCGAGATCGACTTGTCGCCAGGCACCTCTGCTGTGCCGGTCAGCGGGCCGCATGGATGCGACGTCATCGGGATGGGCGTGCCGTGTCCGGACATGGGGGCTCCTGTTTTCGCTATCAGTCCTCAGGCCGATTAGCGAATTGGGGCCGGTTGGTCCAGCGGCAATCAGTCTTTGCGTCGGAAGGTCAGATAATGCGGGGTACGCCCCTCGCGTAGGGCTTTTTGTTCGTAGCGGGTGGAAATCCAGTCATCCCAAGGCTCGCGCCAGTCGGCGGGGCGCTCGGCGAGCCAATCAAAACCGGCACGCGGTACCTCTTCAAGAGTCTGGCGCACATAGTCGGGGATATCGGTGGCAACGCGAAAAATCGAACCCGGCTTCAAGGCACGCGCGAGAGGTTCCAGATGCTCAGGGGTCACGAACCTGCGCCGATGATGACGTGTTTTCGGCCACGGATCAGGATAGAGCAGGAACGCGCGCGAGATGCTGGCCTCGGGCAGCACATCAAACAGATCCCGCACATCGCCGGGGTGCACGGCGAGGTTTTCGGCACCAGCCTGACGAATTTTGCCCAACAACATTGCGACACCATTGATGTAAGGCTCTGCTCCGATAATGCCGATACCGGGATTGTTTTGCGCCTGATGCACCAAATGCTCGCCACCGCCAAATCCGACTTCGAGCCAGATAGGCTTGCCACCGAACAGGCCCTCTAGGTCCAAAGCGGTGCGTTCTGGGTTGGTTTCCCAATCTACCGCACCTGGAGACAGGGCGGCCAGGTCTTCTGACAGATAAGTCTTTTGGCTGGGCTTCAAGGTCTTGCCTTTGAAGCGGCCATAAAAGTTCCTGCGGGGGCGCTGTGGGGTCTGGTTGCTCATGCCCGTGCCCATACTGCTGACTCGTGCCTGAGGCAAGGGTGGAGGTTGGGGGCTGGCCCCCACACCTCCGGCGTATTTTTTGAATAGGTGAACGGCGCTCAGACAGCCTGCATAAGAGCGTCGGCCAAATCGGTACGCTCCCAGCTGAATCCGCCATCTGCATCGGGTTCGCGTCCGAAATGGCCATAGGCTGCAGTACGCTGATAGATCGGCTTGTTCAGTTGCAGATGCTCGCGAATGCCGCGCGGTGTCAGGTCCATGACTTGACCGACAGCCTTCTCGATAACCGCGTCAGCGATCTGGCCTGTCCCGTGTGTGTCGGCATAGATCGACAGAGGTTTGGAGACGCCAATCGCATAGCTCAACTGAATGGTGCAGCGTTCCGCCATTCCTGCCGCTACCACGTTCTTGGCCAGGTAGCGTGCGGCATACGCAGCCGAGCGGTCCACCTTGGTCGGGTCTTTGCCAGAGAACGCACCGCCCCCGTGCGGAGCAGCACCGCCGTAGGTGTCCACGATGATCTTGCGCCCGGTCAGACCCGCGTCGCCATCGGGGCCGCCGATCACGAACTTGCCGGTGGGATTCACATGCCACTCGGTCTCGGCGGTCAGCCAGCCATCGGGCAGCGTTTCGCGAATATAGGGTTCGACAATCTGGCGGATATCATCCGAGGTCAGCGCCTCATCCAGATGCTGAGTGGACAGCACGATTGAGCTGACACCAACTGGATTGCCATCCCGGTAGATGACCGACAGCTGCGATTTCGCGTCCGGACCCAGCGCGGGCTCGGTACCGTTTTTGCGAACTTCGGCCAGACGGCGAAGGATTGCATGCGAATACTGGATCGGAGCTGGCATCAGTGCAGGTGTCTCGATCGTGGCGTACCCGAACATGATACCCTGATCGCCTGCGCCCTCGTCTTTGTTGTCAGCGGCGTCGACGCCCTGCGCAATATGAGCCGACTGTTCGTGCAGCAGGTTGGTCACCTCGACGGTTTCGTGGTGAAACTTGTCCTGCTCGTATCCGATATCTTTGATGCAGGCGCGCGCGATATCATCGATATGCGCCATGTAATCGTGGAGCTTGTCCTGATCCGACAGTCCCACTTCGCCACCGATGACCACACGCTCCGTTGTGGCGAAAGTTTCGCACGCAACGCGGGCTTCGGGCTCTTCACGCAGAAAGGCGTCTAGCACCGCATCGGAAATACGATCGCAGACCTTATCAGGGTGTCCTTCGGATACGGACTCCGAAGTAAAAGTGTAATTCTGTCGGGACATAAATGTGCTCCATTAAGATTTTCCCATCACGTCAGGAAGCCGTTGTGAAGGGCAATTGACCGAATACGCGCGCAGTCAGGTAGGGTCAATCGGTATTTGACCCTTGTACCTACGGGTATGACGCCAGAGCAACGCCCAAGCTGCTAATAGAAGGAAAAACACCGGTTTGTCCCCGATCCGGGAATATATCGTCGCGGCTTGGGGCTGCGGCAATTCGGTATCGATAAACCCGGCCTGCCCAAGCGCCAACGCGTCAGCAATTCGCCCCAAAGGGTCAATCATCGCAGAAACACCTGTATTGGCCGAGCGCAACATCGGCAGACCCTGCTCAATGGCGCGCATCTGTGCCTGTGCAAGATGCTGATACGGGCCGGAGCGAGTCCCGAACCACGCATCGTTAGTGACCTGCAATAGAAAATCTGCCCGGCCCGGCGCGGACAGAACATCTTGTGTGAATACGGCCTCATAACAGATCAGCGGCAGAGCTTTCCCAAGCCCTCCTGCATCCATCAGGGCAGCGCCCGGCCCAGCGCTGAAACCACTTCCCGTGGTTGCCGCCATTCCGTGAATTCCAAACCGCGCCATCAATTCACCAAAGGGCACATATTCTCCGAATGGGGCCAGGTGGTGTTTGTCATACAGCCCTGCCTGTTGACCATCTCCATTCAAATAGATCATCGAGTTATAGATCTGCCGTCCGTCTGCACGCTGGATACCTAGAAAAACAGGCGTACCCTGCGCCGCTTCGCCAATTGCCGAAAGATATGGCTGCGCACTGCCAAGCCACGCCGGAACCGAAGTTTCTGGCCAGACAATCAGATCTGGCCTGGGCTCGGCTACCGTGAATTCAAGTTGGCGGGCAAAAAACAGAGGTGCATATTCCGGGTCCCACTTTTGGTGCTGTGGAGCATTAGGCTGTGTCAGCCGCACGATATGGTCGGTATATTCAACCGACGGTCGGTTCGCAGCGTAAGCCAGAGCCAATACAGCGCACCCCGCAGCCACAAAGAATGGCATTACCAGACCGCGGGGAGTCCGATCACTGGAGATGGCTGCACCAAGTGGCAAAGTCGCAATCAGTGTCAGCGCACCCAAGCCATAAGGTCCTATCAGCGAGAGGAGCTGAGCAAAAGGCGTATCCACCCAGACCTGAGCTATACCGGCCCAAGGAAACCCTGTAAGTATGTAACCCCGCGCAAACTCGGCCAGAGAGAGCGTCAAAGCCAGTAGCATACCCTGCACGATCGGCGATCCACCGATGCGTTTTGCAACTCCAAAGGCCAGCGCCCAGAACAATGCCAACCCGCCTGACAACAAGATTAGTGCAAAGGGTGCCATCCAGGCATGGCGTTCTGCGTCAACCAAGAATGGTTCGATGATCCAGTTTAGCGCATTGGCAAAATACCCGGTGGCGAACACCCACCCCAGCAAAGCCGCGCGGCGGGATGTTTCAGAGTTCAAGTACAATGGAGCAAGCAGGATCAGCGCCACCAATGCCGCTGGCCAAAAACCCAACGGGGCAAGCCCACATGCAGCCACGATTCCCAAGGATGCCGCTAGCAGCAACCGCAACCAATAGGGCCACCCCTGGGCAGGATTCATGCAGCGATATCCGGCAACATGACGCGCAACCGCTTTATGCGGCGTGGGTCTGCGTCAAGAACTTCGAATTCAGGCCCTTCGGGGTGGCATACCACCTCACCACGCGCCGGGACGCGCCCAGATAGCATGAAGACCAAACCGCCCAAAGTGTCGATCTCTTCTTCGTCCACATCTTCGTGGCTGGTCAATGAACGACCAATTTCGACTTCAAAATCTTCAAGCGGAACCCGAGCTTGAACCACGTAGCAGCCAGGTTTTTCTTGTATCCAAAGCTGATCTTCATCGGCGTCATGTTCGTCGGCAATTTCGCCCACAACCTGTTCGATTAGGTCTTCGATGGTCAACAGGCCGTCGACACCACCATATTCGTCAATGACCAGTGCCATATGACGACGTTCAGTTTGCATCTTGGTTAAAAGTACACCAATCGGCATCGAAGGCGGAACGAACAGCAAGGTCCTTAGCATTGACTTCAAATCAAACTCGGACGAGTTGCCATTAAATCCATGGGTCAGCGCGAAATCCTTGAGGTGGACAAAGCCCAGTGGAGTGTCGAGCGTTCCCTCGTAGACAGGGATTCGCGACAATCCACTATCGCGAAAAATTTGCGCCAACTCGTCCTTGGGTGTTGTCGAGGGAACCGAGATAATCTCGGCCGTGGGTATCGCGACATCTTCGACCCGCATTCTGCGCAGGTTGATCATACCCCTAGGTTGTGAATCCGTGACCTTAGCCCCGTTCACCTGGCTGGCTTCATCGCCCGGAGGTGAAAATGCGTCGAATATCCGGGATAAAAGCCCGCCTTTTTCATCGCTATCCGTGTTGCTGTTCTGTGAATGCGCGCCTTGCGCTGCCCTAGAACTGCCGTCTGTATCGCCCATTATCCTGTTCCAAATGATCGGGCAAAGCTGCCCCTGTCATGCATTATATGGGTTATCTATACCCAGTTTGCCAAGTATTTCGATCTCAACCCGTTCCATCAAAGTGGCGTCCAGGTCACGAATGTGATCGTATCCTAACAAATGTAACGTGCCGTGAATTATCAAGTGGGTCACATGATCTTCCAATGATTTACGCGCTGCGATGGCCTCACGCGCGCAGGTGTCATATGAAATCGCAATGTCTCCCAATGCGATTTCCCCAGTGAAATCGGGCTCGGGCAACATTGGTATGCCCCCAGGCTGATCAGCGGACAAATCTTCGGCAGGCCAGCTTAGAACATTTGTCGGCTTCAGTTTTTCCCGGAATTCGGCATTCAGAACTGCGATCCGTTCATCGTTACAACCCAACAAGCTGATTTCGCAGAGATCCGATTTGAGACCGCAATAATCAAGAACTTCAATGAGTGCGCGTTGCGCCAGCGGCTCCAATTCCCTCCAGCGCTCGTCTTCGATCGTTACATCCAGATTCATACCGGCTCTCCAAGGCTCCAAAACCCTTCGGAACCTTGGGTTTCACCCCATTTCGCGGCCCGAGTCGGCCTCATACGCCTCAATAATGGCGGCGACAAGCGGGTGGCGCACGACATCTTTCGACGTGAAATAATTGAAACTGATATTCGGGATCGTCTTCAGCAGTCTTTCTGCATCCGCCAAACCCGATTGCACACCGCGCGGCAGATCGACCTGTGACCGGTCTCCGGTGATCACCATGCGGCTGCCTTCGCCAAGTCTGGTCAGGAACATTTTCATTTGCATGGTGGTGGCATTTTGCGCCTCGTCCAGCACGACAAAGGCATTCGCCAGCGTCCGCCCACGCATAAACGCCAGAGGCGCAATTTCGATCCGCTTTTCTTCGATCAGCTTGGCCAGCTGCTTGCCCGGGAGGAAATCATTCAGCGCATCATAAAGCGGCTGCATGTAGGGATCGACTTTATCCTTCATGTCACCGGGCAGGTAACCCAGCTTTTCGCCGGCCTCTACCGCTGGACGGCTGAGAATGATCCGGTCCACATGGCCTCCGATGAACATCGACACACCCACAGCAACAGCCAGATAAGTTTTACCCGTACCTGCGGGACCGATTCCAAAGGCCAGCTCATTGTTGAAGAGCGACTGAACATATGCCTTCTGGGCGTCTGTCCGCGGCTCAACCAGCTTCTTACGGGTTTTGATTTCGACCGTTCCGCCTTTGAACATCTCAAGCTGGTCACCATCCCGCGTGCCGGTTCCGGCCTCGGAATTACCCATGCGCAACTCTCGGTCGACATCTGCTGCTTCGACATCTCGCCCACCTTCAAGCCGAGTGTAGAGCGCCTGCAGCACTTCAATCGCCTGCTTTTGCGATTCTTCATCACCCAGCACGACCAACTGATTTCCACGCCGCACGATCTGCACCGAAAGCTTTTGTTCGATATCGGTCAGGTTACGGTCATATTCGCCGCACAAATCGATTAGTAGTCTGTTGTCTGGGAACTCAACAAGCGCCTCACGCTGGGGCATATCTTCTTGCGGTGGGGTCAGGGCACCGATGGCCAATCCGTTCTCCTGTCTTGGCGTTTCACCCCGAGCGTAGACAACATCTTGAGGTGGACGCAAGGCGCAGTTTGGTTTTTTGCAAACGGGATGACAAATGCGCCGATCAACGGCGTTGTTGCGCATAAAATATCAGTTTTTGCGATTGGTTCAGAAAGTATAATTCAATCCGATCCGCAATCCGCGGTAGCTTGGCGTCGATTTGGTGGTGAAAGAAGGACCCAGTTCTACGGTTTTTGATTCGAACTGCAGATATTCGAGCTCACCAGTGATCGACCAATCGTCATTCAGTTTATGCTCGGCACCCAGGCTGGCAGAAAAACCCTGACGTCGATCAACGTCTTCAAAGCGGGTAGTCCCACCCACTTCGGTCACAGAAGCCGACGTTGTGATATCACCACGCACATAGCCCACTGTCACGAAGTAAAGGACACTCTTACTGCGGTTAGTAAGCCCATTTCGAAGGCGGATCGAGAATACATCGGATATTGCAGATCTGCCGCTGACGGGTGTT
This sequence comes from Ruegeria sp. AN6, assembly GCF_056540425.1. Taxonomy (NCBI): domain Bacteria; kingdom Pseudomonadati; phylum Pseudomonadota; class Alphaproteobacteria; order Rhodobacterales; family Roseobacteraceae; genus Ruegeria; species Ruegeria sp. AN6. The sequence goes on along the minus strand of NZ_JBQFWR010000010.1, from coordinate 82,213 downwards.
CCGCCGATCTGTCCCGATGTGCTGCCGTCCAGAGTGCCAAAGTCGTAGCCGACTTCCAAACCATAGACATAGTCGCGCCCGCCTCTCGCAGGCAAAATCCCGCGCCAACCCCCGCGAAACCCGGCAAAGTTGCCGTCAGTACTGACCTCTCCGATCCCGAAAACTGAGCCGCCATTGACCTGCAAGCCAAACTCATCGGAACCACCCGTTGCACGACTGGCGCTCACCCCCAGATAAAACGCCCGGATATCGCTGGCATATCGTTCGGACGAAATCACGTCAGGTTCAGTGACTTCCCCGGTCACATCCCCAGCCAAAGTCGGAGCAGCGCAAGATAACATCAATAAGAGGGCCGTCAAAACGCGGGACATCTTCGATTTTGGAAAACATATCCAACTCACTACTCGCACCCTCCGCCATCATGGCTTGCCTCTTCGGGTCAACAGTTTCGTAGGCCGCAAAACCCACACCCGAGAAATCTGGCCTCTCTCGGAGCATAGTTCCAAGTCATAAATCAAGGGTTAAATTTGGTCGGAAGGAACCCTTGCAGCATACGTATATTGGATTAAATCACTTCGCCGCCTAGCGAGTTCGCGCCAGAGGATTTGATCCTTACCTTACGTAAATCTCCACGTGCCACATCTGCATCCGAAACGTGAACCGCGTGAAGATACTCGGATTTTCCAACCATCTGGCCCGGTTGACGCCCAGATTTTTCAAAAAGGACACTGACTGTTTTGCCAACCATGGAATCCTGAATCACTCGCTGATGACGTGTAATCAAGGCTTGTAACCGTTGCAGACGCTCGTCTGCCACTTCGGCATCGACCTGTGGCCGTTCTGCCGCAGGCGTACCGGGGCGGGTAGAATACTTGAATGAATACGCGTAGCCGTATTTGACCTCTTCCACCAAATCCAGAGTAGCCTGAAAATCCTCATCTGTCTCTTCGGGGAAGCCTACGATGAAATCGCCGGACATTAGAATATCGGGCCGGGCTTCGCGGATGCGTTCGATTAGCCGCAGATAGCTTTCAGCCGTGTGACTGCGGTTCATGCGTTTCAGGATTTTGTCCGATCCCGACTGCACCGGCAGGTGCAGATAAGGCATCAGTTTTTCGCAGGTCCCATGCGCCTCGATCAGCGCATCGTCCATGTCGTTCGGGTGCGAGGTGGTAAAGCGGATGCGCGCCAGCCCATCGACCTTGTTCAACTCCCAGATCAGACCGGCAAGGGTCATGTCCCCATTCGGCCCAACCCCGTGATAGGCATTTACGTTCTGCCCCAGCAACGTGATCTCGCGCACGCCGCGTTCGACCAGATCCTGCGCCTCACGAATAATGCGGTCTGCAGGCCTACTGACCTCGGCCCCGCGGGTATAGGGCACCACGCAGAATGCACAGAATTTATCACAGCCTTCCTGCACGGTCAGAAAAGCAGTCGGGCCGCGCTTCGCTTTGGGACGGTTCTTGAGCTTCTCGAATTTGTCTTCTTCGGGGAAATCGGTATCCAGCGCCTTTTCACCCGCGCGCGTCTTCGCCTCCATCTCGGGCAGGCGATGATAGCTTTGCGGACCCACCACCAGATCGACCAGAGGCTGACGGCGCATAATCTCTTCGCCCTCGGCTTGGGCTACGCAGCCAGCGACACCAATCTTCAAATCCGGCTTGTCTGCTTTCAGACCCTTGAACCGGCCCAGTTCGGAATAGACTTTCTCAGCTGCCTTTTCACGGATGTGGCAAGTATTGAGAAGGATCATATCCGCATCATCGGCCGACTTGGTCTCGACATACCCCTGCCCGCCCAGCGCTTCGGCCATGCGTTCACTGTCATAGACGTTCATCTGACAGCCATAGGTCTTGATAAACAGCTTTTTCGGTTCAGACATGGGTTGGCCTTTGCAGTCGCTGGGTCGGCGTCGTCTATACGGATCGAACGCCGCTTGCAATGCTGGCGCAATTACCCGAATTTGGCGGGAATTTCCAGCGAGGCGGAAACAAAGCCAACGATGCAGTACGATTCCCTAGATCACCTTCTGAAATCCGGCGGTGAGGCCCTGAACAAGGGCCCTATAGCGCTGATCTTCGCCGAAGATGAAGTCGAATTGGAAAGCACGCTGCATCACCACCTTAAACTAGGGTTCAAATCGGTGATCGCATTCCTGCCACAGGAATTTGCGATCGACGATGATCTGAGCGAGAGGGTCTACAGGGTTGTGATGACATGCGCGCCCAGAACAGTCGTTTTTGACGCCATCAACCGGATCATCCAAGCCACGCAAGGCGTCTGGATATACTACTGCTACAACGCCGAATACCTGTTCTATCCGTTCTGCGAGACCCGCTCGGTTGGCGAATTGCTCGCCTTCCATTCAGAAGAGCGGCGACAGGCGATGTTGACCCACGTGATCGATCTGTATGCGAACGATCTGACGGCCTTTCCCAACGGCGTGGCCCCCGATCAAGCAATGCTGGACAAGACCGGATACTACGCCCACACGCGGCATGATGCATCTGGCAAGCCGCTAGAGCGGCAGCTGGATATGTCTGGCGGCCTGCGCTGGCGGTTCGAAGATCATATCCCCTATGAACGGCGCCGTATCGATCGGATTTCGCTGTTTAAAGCAAAACCCGATCTGAAACTTCTGCCTGATCACACGTTCAACGAGGCGGAATACAACACCTACGCCTGCCCTTGGCACAACAACCTGACCGCCGCGATCTGCTCCTTCCGTGCGGCCAAAGCACTAAAAACGAACGCCGGATCGACTTTCGATATCTCTGATTTCCGCTGGAACCATTCAACTCCGTTCGAGTGGGATTCGCGCCAGTTGCTGGATCTGGGCCTGATTGAATCGGGCCAGTGGTTCTAGATCCTAGCGCTGTAACAGAACCGGGAACCAGTCCTCGCGTAGCCTTTGCCCCGGCACCATGTCATGCCCCGGAAATGGCGGCGATGTCCGCCCCGGACGTTCAACATAGCGCGCATCATCACCAACCAACCGCAGCGAGAAGGCCCTGCGCCGACTGTCGGAAGTATTGCCACGGGCCCCGTGGAGCGTGCGATAGTTGAAGGCCACGGCGTCGCCGGGCTCCATCTCGAATTCGACAACCTTCATCCCTTCGGCATCCGGGTCAGGGATCGGCATGTACTGCCCCTCATCAGGGAAGAACCCTTCTTCCGAGACCCAGCGAGTAGGCAGCACTTCTTTTTCCCAGCGGTGCGATCCGGCGACGCAACGCAGGGTCGCTTGTTTCACCGGGTCCAACGGTGACCAGAAGCTTATATTTTGTTGGCCATCGACAAAATAGTATGGCCCATCCTGATGCCACGGAGTCGCCATTGAGGTCCCGGGCTCCTTCACCAGTACATGGTCGTGGAACATCTGCACGGATTGCGATTGCATAAGGTCGGCTGCAACTTCGGCAGCAGGGGATGTTTCGATCACTTCACGAAACTGCGGGATACGAGACCAGTTGCAATAGTCGTCAAAAAAACGGCCGGTCTCACCGTCTTTCTTGTTCTCTGACGCATAGGGACCCGGTTCATCCATGTTTGCCGCAACCCCAGCCCGCAGGGTTTCAATGTGATCGGCGAACAGGCCTTTGACCAACACAACACCGTCCGTCTGGAAGTCGTCAATCATGGCTTGGGAAACAAGAGGGTGAGTCATCGCGGTCTCCTTGGATTTGTCGCCCGATCTGCGCATGAATGAGCCCTCTGTTCAAATCATATCTTTCGATTTAGGTGTTAACTTGATGTTATATCTCACTCTGCGCCAATACGAATATGTCTGCGCCATTGGTCGACATGGCAGCCTGTCTGCGGCAGCGCAGCGCCTGAACGTCTCGCAACCCGCCTTGTCCAATGCACTGACCCGGGTCGAATCACATTTGGGATATCCACTCTTTGCCCGAAGGCGGGGTGCCGCGATGGCATTAACCCCGCAAGGCCGCAAGTTTATCGAAGAAGCCGAAACCTTGTTGAACCGAGCAGCCCTGTTAGAACAGTCAAAGCAGCCGCTAACCGGCGAGAACAGATTGCGCCTGGGATGCTTCGTCGATCTGGCCCCATTTCTTCTGGCCCAGTCTCTGCACCGTCTGCGAGAGTCCTTGCCCGATGTCGTCCTGACACACGGGGTTGAAACGTTCGAAGGTCTGATTTCCGGCCTGATCGATGGCAGATATGATTTTGCGCTTACGTATGATCTGGGCATGGACGCCGGTTTTTTGTGCAAGAAGCTGTTCGACAGCACGCCACATGCACTGCTTTCACCCGATCATACACTGGCGAGGGCCGAGCAGGTGACCCTAACCGAGCTCGCGGCACATCCATTGATTCTGTCCAAAGAGGGTCTGTCCGCGCAGCATGTGCTCGCGCTCTTCAGACGCAAAGGTCTGAATCCCACAATCTCGCACCGGGCGGAATCACTCGAGCTTTCGCGTAGTCTGGCTGCTCATGGGGAAGGTATCGGTATAAGTTATACCAGCCCTAAAAGCGGCTTCAGCTATGATCAGGTCCGCCTGGTAAGCCTGCCGATCATCGATCCGGACGCAACCGAATCCGTCGTTTTGGCGCGGCATGGCACGGGGCCTACTGATCCACTGATCACGCAGGCCGAACATGCATTGGTTACGCTGTTACGAAAGGATTAGCGGTTATTTCTTCCGCAAGCGGATCACCACATCGACCGATGCGATTTCGACGCCTTCAGGCGCTTCCGGCAATTGCTGAATCACCAATTGGTCTGACGGCGCATCGCTCAGGCGGCTTTCGTCTTCCCAATAGAAATGCGGATGGTCGTGCGTATTGGTGTCGAAATAGCTTTTGGATCCGTCCACAGTGATTTCCTGCAGAACCCCGGCATCGCAGAACGCGCGTAATGTGTTGTACACGGTCGCCAGCGAAACCGCGTCACCTTTGGCTTTTGCGGATTCAAACAGGCTTTCTGCGGTCACATGACGATGCAACCCGTCACCCACAAGCAATTCGGCCAAAGCAACCCTTTGGCGCGTGGGGCGCAAACCTGCGTCAACCAACCAATTTGCAGCGATGTCACGGCTCTGAGGTGTCATGAATCCGATACCTGTGTTCTGCTGCCCTTAATATAAGTGCGCCCGACCTGCAATTTCAAATGAAATTCATTCGCAAGAAGTATACGTGTCACGGCATGATATGGTGTCCTGGTCTTGCAGGACCTTGCAAACGGGTGCTAGACGAGACCAGATATAACGAACAGACCCAGGCAGGAGAGGCGGCAGAATGGCCCAATTCCCAAGCAGTTTTGACAAGGACGATCTGCTGAAATGCGCCCGCGGCGAGCTTTTTGGCCCTGGCAACGCGCAGTTGCCCGCCCCGCCGATGCTGATGATGGACCGGATCACCGATATCTCGGGCGATGGTGGTGCGCATGGCAAAGGCCATGTACTGGCCGAATTTGATATTAAACCCGACCTTTGGTTCTTTGACTGCCATTTCCCCGGCAACCCGATCATGCCCGGCTGTCTGGGCTTGGACGGTCTGTGGCAACTGACCGGCTTCAACCTCGGTTGGCGCGGATGGCAAGGCCGTGGCATGGCCGTTGGCGTCGGCGAGGTCAAGCTTACCGGGATGGTACGCCCGGACCGGAAGATGCTGACCTATAAAATTGATTTCAAAAAAGCGATCCAAACGCGCCGTCTGACAATGGGTGTGGCAGATGGCATCGTCGAAGCCGATGGCGAATTGATATACGACGTCAAGGACATGAAGGTCGTTCTGTCAGACGCCTGAGCCTGACCGGCCGAAACAAGGAGTACGCACATGCGTCGAGTAGTCGTCACCGGTTTGGGGGTTGTGTCCTCGATCGGGAACAACGCTGAAGAGGTGCTTGCCTCGCTGAAAGCAGGCAAATCCGGCATTGAGGCCAACGAACAGATGGTCGAACACGGCTTTCGCAGCCAGATCGCCGGTACGCTGAAAATCGACGTGGCTGATCACGTGGACAAGCGCACGCTGCGGTTCATGGGACCGGGCGCAGCTTATGCCCATATCGCGATGAGCCAGGCGATCGCTGATGCCGGGCTGACCGAAGATCAGGTCGTCAATCCGCGCACCGGTCTGGTGGCCGGTTCAGGCGGACCTTCGACGAGCGCGATGCTGACCGCTCACCAGACCGTGCTAAAAACCGGAGCGACAAAGCGGATCGGCCCGTTTGCAGTGCCTAAATGCATGTGTTCGACGATCTCGGCAAACTTAGCGACCGCGTTCAAGATCAAGGGCATCAACTATTCGATTACCTCTGCCTGCTCGACGTCGCTGCACTGCATCGGCAACGCGGCGGAACAGATCATGCTTGGCAAGCAGGACGTGATGTTCGCAGGTGGCGGCGAAGAACTGGACTGGACCCTGTCCTGCCTGTTCGACGCGATGGGTGCGATGTCGTCCAAATATAACGACACGCCCGACAAAGCCTCGCGCGCATTCGATCAGAACCGCGACGGGTTCGTAATTTCCGGTGGTGGCGGCATCGTAGTTCTTGAGGACCTCGAACATGCGCTGGCCCGTGGCGCCAAGATTTATGCCGAAGTCACAGGTTATGCCGCGACATCTGATGGGCACGACATGGTAGCACCCTCTGGCGAAGGCGGCGAACGCGCGATGCGTCTGGCGCTGTCGACCGTGCCCGAAGGCCGCAAGGTCGGCTATATCAACGCCCACGGCACCTCGACCCCGGTTGGCGATGTAGGCGAAGTCGAAGCCGTACGCCGTATCTTTGGCGAAGGCAGCGTACCTCCGATTTCATCAACCAAATCGATGACCGGCCACGCGCAGGGTGCGGCTGGCGCGCTTGAGGCGATCTTCTGCCTGTTGATGCTGGAACATGATTTCATTACTCCGTCGATCAATGTCGACACACTTGCCGAAGGCATCCTGCCCGGTGAAATTGCAACTCAAGTAGTTGAAAACGCAGGCCTGGACAGCGTGATGACCAACAGCTTCGGCTTTGGCGGCACCAACGGATCCATGGTTCTGTCGAAGTATAACGGGTGAACAAGATGTCGGATATTCTCAAGGGTAAACGCGGCCTGATCATGGGCGTGGCAAATGACCGCTCGATTGCATGGGGCATCGCCAAAGCCATGCACGAGGCGGGCGCTGAACTGGCTTTCACCTATCAGGGCGAGGCGTTCGGCAAACGGCTGGAACCTCTGGCCCAGAGCCTTGGCAGCGACTTCATGGTCGATGCGGATGTCACCGATGACGCATCACTAGACCGCGCATTTGGCGAGTTGGGAAAGCGCTGGCCGACCATCGATTTTGTCGTCCACGCTATCGCCTATTCGGACAAGAACGAACTGACGGGCCGTTTCCTGAACACCACACGCGCAAACTTCAAGCATTCAATGGATGTGTCGGCCTATTCGTTTATCGAGGTCGCGCGCCGCGCCTATCCGCTGATGAAGGACAATGGCGGCACGCTGCTGACCCTGACCTATCAGGGTTCGAACAAGGTGGTGCCGAACTACAACGTCATGGGCGTAGCCAAAGCGGCGCTGGAATCTGCGACCCGTTATCTGGCAAACGATTTGGGCCCCGACGGCATCCGTGTCAACGCCATCTCACCCGGCCCTATGAAGACGCTGGCCGGTGCCGCCATCGGCGGAGCGCGCAAGACCTACAAGTTCTGCGACCAGAACGCCCCCATGCGTTCGAACGCCACGCTTGAAGCGGTTGGCGGCACTGCCGTTTATCTGGCTTCAGATGCGGGAAGCTACACTTCGGGTGAGATCATCCGCGTCGATGGCGGGTATCATATTCTGGGTATGCCTCAGCCCGAGGCCATGTGACCATATCTTTCCCTGCGGGTGCCAAGATTTGACCATCTTTGCCCCGCAGGGATTACGATATGAGCAAACTTGAACAAATCCTTGCGAGTAACGCGCGCTCGCCAGCGTTGAAACGCAAGTCAGGAAGCGGACGTGCACGTCTGTTCCTGCTAATACTCACATCGCTGCTGATTGCCTTTGTGTTTCTGACCCAACCGCCCGTACGCGATGCGGTTGAGCCTATGTTGTCACATATCCCCGGCCTTTGATCTGAGCGGGATCAGTTGATCGAAACTATTTCGATATCAAAGACCAGATCCTGCCCCGCCAATGGATGATTTGCATCCAGGGTCACCGTCGCCTCATCTACTTCGACAACAGTCACTGGCAGTGCCTGACCGTCAGGTGTTTGCATCTGCAATTGCGTGCCGGGTTCCAGCGGAATGTCATCCGGGATGCCTTCACGCGGTATCTGTTGCCGCATACCCGGATTGATCGGACCATAGGCTTCAACGCAATCAATCTCGACACGCTTTTTCTCGCCAATCTCCATCCCCGGCAGGGCAGCATCCAGACCGGGGATGATCTGCCCGGAACCAACCGCAAACTCAAGCGGATCACGCCCCTCGGAACTGTCGAAGACTTTGCCGTCCAACAGAGTTCCGGTGTAGTGGATGCGAACCGTGTCGCCTTGTTTGATTGCGGTCATGATGGCCTCCGGCCTGAAAAGAAATGAACGGCGCAGCCTAGAGGCTGACACGGCATTGTAAACCCTGCCCTCTTTAACCCCGGAACCGGTTGTGGTTACCTGCGCCCGATCAGGGGAGGATCGGATGGCTATCACCACTTGTGTATTCGACGCGTATGGCACTCTGTTCGACGTGGCTGCTGCTGCTCGGCAGGCCGCAGCGGAACCGGGGTTCGAGGCGCTGGCGGATAAATGGCCTGAATTGGCCAATCACTGGCGTCTGAAGCAACTGCAATACACTTGGCTGCGTGCTGTCGCTGATGCGCACTGTGACTTTTGGGACGTCACGCAAGATGGGCTGGATTGGGCGTTGGAAGCGGTTAGCCTGCAAGGGGATAACACCCTTCGGCAGCGCCTGCTGGATTTGTATTGGGAGTTGCAGGCCTTTCCCGAAGTCCCCGAGATGCTGAAGGCGCTAAAAGAGGGCGGGATGCAGACGGCCATCCTGTCCAACGGTTCACCTCCTATGTTGGATGGTGCGGTTCAATCTGCTGGGATCGGAGATGTGCTTGATGACGTGTTGTCGGTTGAAAGCGTCGGGGTCTTCAAACCCCATGCCAGCGTCTATGACCTCGTGCAAAACCGGTTTGGCTGCGCGCGTAACGAAGTGCTATTCGTCAGTTCAAACGGCTGGGACGCCGCTGGGGCAAGCGGCTATGGGTTTGTTACCGCTTGGGTGAATCGCGCAGGGGAACCGATGGACCGCCTGCCCTGGAAACCTGCCCATGTGCTGTCTGACCTGACAACGATCCCGCAATTGGCGGAGCTTTGATGGCGTATTTCACCACTTCGGACGGCAGGCGCCTCTATTACGAAGATACAGGTACAGGTCAGCCACTGCTTTGCCTGGCGGGTTTGACTCGAAATTGCCGAGACTTTTCATTTCTTGCACCGCATGTGGCGGATCTTCGAATGATTTCGATGGATTATCGCGGGCGCGGAAAATCCGATTTTGATGCAGACTATATGAACTACAACATTCTACGCGAGGGGCAGGATGCAGTTGAACTGCTGGATCACCTGGGCTTGGGCAAGGTAACGCTGTTGGGCACCTCGCGCGGGGGGCTGATCGTCATGGCGCTGGCCACCAGCCATCCTGACCGTTTGGCAGCTGTGATCCTAAACGACGTTGGTCCGGTGATCGAACTCGGTGGTATTGCCAAGATCATGGACTATGTCGGCAACCGCCCAACCCCAAAAACCTACGACGACGCGGCGCGCGCCCTTGGGGTCATGATGGAATCGCAATTCCCAGGTATCTCTTTGGACATCTGGAGGCAGCAGGTTGAGAACCAATACATCCAGACCGATACCGGACTGGACCTGCGCTATGACCCTGCCCTGAGAAACGCTCTGATCGAACAGGCAGCAAACACGCCCGCTCCTGACCTCTGGCCTTTGTTCGACGCGTTGCACGATATCCCGACTGGCGTTATCCGGGGTGCGAATTCCGACCTGCTGAGCACTGCCACAGTACAAGAAATGCACGCGCGCCACCCTAAACTGATCTCAACCGAAGTACCGGACCGTGGTCATGTTCCGTTCCTGAACGAAGTGCAATCCCTCGACCTAATCCACCAAATATTGGATGCCACATGAGCAACATTGACATGATCGAAGCCGCATCCGACAGGCTGAAGGGGCACGTGCGCGAGACCCCGCTTCTGTCATCACCTTTTCTGGATGAAATCGCGGGTCGTCGCGTATTGGTAAAACCCGAATGCCTGCAACACACCGGTAGTTTCAAGTTTCGCGGCGCGTGGTCCGCAATCTCTGCGCTGGATGACGCGGCGCGCAACCGCGGTGTGATCGCCTATTCCTCGGGCAATCACGCGCAGGGCGTTGCATATGCAGCAGCTCAACACGGGATATCTTCAGTCATCGTCATGCCGTCGGATGCGCCGAAGCTGAAGATTGAAAACACCCGCGCGCTGGGGGGTGAAGTGGTCCTCTATGACCGTGCAACCGAAAGCCGCGAAGACATCGGTGAAGCGTTGGCTACTGAGCGCGGTTTGACGCTGATCCGACCCTATGATGAGCCGCAAGTGATTGCAGGGCAAGGTACGACGGGATTGGAGTTGGCGCGTCAGGCGCTCGAGCTTGACGTGACCGAAGGCGATGTCCTCGTATGTTGCGGCGGAGGTGGGTTGACCTCTGGCATCGCACTGGCTCTGGAACATCATGCACCCGGCCTACGCGCGCGCCCATGTGAGCCCGAGGGGTTTGACGATGTGAAACGCTCTCTGCAGGTTGGCGCGATCCAGAGCAACAATGCCTCATCCGGCAACATCTGCGACGCAATCCTGACACCGCAACCGGGGCGAATTACCTTTCCGATTCTACGACGGCTTTGCGGCCCCGGGCTTGCAGTATCTGAACAGGAGGCACTGCACGCCGTGGCCCTCGCCTTTTTGCGCCTCAAGATAGTGTTGGAACCAGGTGGAGCGGTGTCTTTGGCGTCAGCGCTGTTTCGGAAAGATCAAATTGAGGGGGATACCGTGATCGTCGTGGCCTCGGGTGGGAATGTAGATCCGCAGATATTTGAACAAGCGTTGGAATTCCTTACCTGACAATCGGAAGCGATCAGTGCAAAATCTGATCGAGTTTGTTTTATTAGGCACCCTGAACAGACGGGGACCGATTACATGCATATCGCTGACCTGAAAGACGTAAGTCTACACTATCGAATTGACGGAGATGTCGACGGAGCTCCCATTGTATTCGCCAATTCTCTGGGTACCGACATGCGCCTATGGGACCCGATTATACCTTTTCTGCCCACAGGGTTAAGAATCATCAGATTTGACAAACGTGGACACGGATTATCTTCCCAACCGGTCGCCCCATACTCAATGGGGAGCTTGATTCGAGATGCTGAACAACTGCTGGATCATCTCGAGGTAAAAGACTGCGTGTTTGTGGGCCTGTCCATCGGCGGTATGATCGCGCAGGGATTGGCGGTAAAACGCATGGACCAGATCCGCGCACTGGTGCTGTCGAATACCGCTGCCAAGATTGGGACGCCTAAGATCTGGCAAGACCGTATGGCAGCCGTTCGCGCTGGTGGGATTGAAGCCCTTGCTGACGCCACAATGGAGCGTTGGTTCTCGAAACACTTCCAGTCCGGCCCTGAGATACCCTTGTGGCGAAACATGATCGTTCGGCAACCAGTTGAGGGATATCTGGGGTGTTGTGCCGCAATTTCGGGCACAGATTTCTATACGCCCACCAGCGGCCTAAGGCTGCCCACATTGGGAATTGCTGGCAGCGAGGACGGTTCGACTCCGCCCGATCTGGTACGTGAAACGGTTGATCTTATACCCGGCTCGCGCTTTGCACTGATCCGACGGGCGGGTCATCTGCCATGTGTCGAGCGCCCGCAGGAATATGCCGAATTGCTTGGCAATTTCCTAATCGAGATCGGCCATATCTGAGGGAGAAAGAGTTGGCGGACTTCTTACTAGTCCACGGGTCATGCCACGGTGCTTGGTGCTGGCGTGACCTGATTCCGGAATTGACCACATTCGGGCATTCTGCCCGCGCTATCGATATGCCAAGCCATGGTTCGGACCCAACTCCAATTCAGGATGTGACCCTCGAGTCGTGCCGGGATTCAATTTTGAAAGCCTCAACACCACAATCGATCATCGTGGCACACTCCTGGGGCGGTTATCCCGTCAGCGCCGCTGCCGAGGCTGATCCGAACGCCATGCGGGGTGTAATTTATCTCAGCGCATATGTCCCGCAATCCGGGCTTTCCATGATTGAAATGCGTAAACGCGCGCCTCGCCAGCTGATAGGTGATGCCGTCGAAAAATCTTCTGATGGTCTATCGTATACGGTTGTGCCGGATCGGGTTCATGATCTGTTTTATCATGACTGCCCGCATGAGGTTGTGGCCTACGCGTTTGGTCGCTTATGCCCCCAAGCTATCGCGCCGCAAGCGACACCATTAGATACAGGCAAAAACTTCGCCAGCGTCCCAAAAGGATACATCCGAACGACTGATGACCGTACAGTGCCGACCGAGTATCAAGCCGAAATGGCTGGATGCGCAGACGCCGGTATGTGCCTGACCATCGACAGTTCTCATTCACCGTTCTTCTCGCACCCTGAGCATCTGGCCGGATTGATGCACCAGATCTCGGAACGAATGTGACCGGGGCCCGATGACAAGTGATCGCAATCACCGCAAAGACGGGTTGCAAAACTGGCCCAGCTATTCGTTCGGCTCTTGTGGAGTGCTAGGCGGAAAGATTGATAAAAGCCTGCTGCATTTATGAACGCTCGCGCCGCATTGGCATAACAACGACATATACGTGACGGAAACCACCTTGCAGGTTAGGCCGGGACGGGTCACCGTGAACTCAAACGGGAACGGGGAAAAACATGCAATCCATCAAAGCAGCCGTGTGCCGGGCGTTCGGCGAACCGCTGATCATCGAAGACATTCTGATCGCGCCACCTGGAATGGGTGAGGTAGAAGTTACGCTGGAGGCCGTGGCAATCTGCCATTCGGATATCTCATTCGCCAGCGGGGCATGGGGTGGTCACCTACCTGCCGTCTACGGGCATGAGGCCGCTGGGACAATCTCGGCAGTCGGAGACGGTGCGGGCGATTTTAATGTTGGTGACCCGGTGGTCGTGACACTGATCCGTGCGTGCGGGTCATGCCCCTCTTGCGCGGGGGGAAAACCTACAATTTGCGAAACGCCCTATGACACGATCAAAGGACCGCTACGAACCGCAGACGGGGGCGCATTGGAACAAGCGATGGCTTGCGGTGCATTTGCCGAGAAAGTCGTGGTTAGCCATCGTCAGATCGTCAGAATTCCCGAAACACTACCAAAGGATCTCGCCAGCCTGCTCTCGTGTGGCGTGATCACCGGGGTCGGTGCGGCCGTAAACGCCGCTGAATTGCGCCCCGGGCAGGATGTTGTGGTGATTGGTGCCGGTGGGGTTGGCCTAAATGCGATTCAAGGCGCACGTATCGCCGGCGCGCGCCGTATCGTTGCTGTCGACATGACCGAAGAAAAGCTTGAGATCGCTAAAGAGTTCGGAGCGACGCATGGTGTTCTGGGCAACCTCAGGGAGCCGTGGAAAGCCGCGTATAAAGCGCTTGGCGGGCGTGGAGCAGACGCGGTTCTGATTACCGTTGGCGCAATCCCAGCCTATGACCAGGCCCCGCGCTATCTGGGCCGCGGTGGCAAAGCGATCATGATCGGGATGCCGCATTCTGGTGACATGTCCAGCTATGAACCCGTTGTTTTGGCAGCGCTTGGGCAAGGCATGGTTGGGTCAAAAATGGGAGACGTCGTGATCCAGCGCGATATTCCATGGATGATTGATCTTTATGAACAGGGGCGGCTGAAACTGGACGAATTGATCTCGGGTCGCTGGACCCTTTCACAGATCAACGAAGCCATCGAGGATACCAAGACCGGTGCTGCGAAGCGCAATGTGATCATGTTCGACCACGACTGAACCCCTGAAAGGAGCGCCTGATGAAACTGCAGGATCTCGATGTCATCGTTACCGCCCCTCCGGCCCCAGGCTGGGGTGGGCGTTATTGGATTCTGGTCAAAGTCTCGACCGATACTGGTGTGGTGGGATGGGGAGAATGCTATGCATCCTCGGTCGGACCGGATGCTATGACCCATGTCATCCGCGATGTGTTCGAGCGGCACATGCAAGGGGAGAATCCCGAGAATATCGAATTGATGTTCCGCCGTGCCTACTCCAGCGGATTTACGCAGCGCCCGGATCTAACTGTCATGGGCGCGTTTTCGGGCTTAGAGATCGCGTGCTGGGACATTCTTGGCAAAGATCGGGACCGACCGGTCTATGCACTTCTGGGCGGCAGGATGAACGACCGTATCCGGGCCTATACCTATCTCTACCCGCTTCCTCAGCACGATCTGGCTGACTTCTGGACCTCGCCGGAACAGGCCGGTGAAAGTGCGGCGGAAATGGTTCGACGCGGCTACACAGCTATCAAATTCGATCCGGCGGGGCCCTACACGATCCGCGGTGGGCATATGCCTGCTATGTCGGATATCTCAATGTCAGTTGCATTCTGTAAGGCCATCCGCGAGGCGGTCGGAGACAAGGCCGACCTGCTATTCGGCACCCACGGCCAATTCAACACCGCCGGAGCAATTCGCCTAGGACAAGCACTGGAGCCCTATTCACCTTTGTGGTTTGAGGAGCCCACTCCTCCGGACATGATTGAAGATATGGCTCGCGTGGCGCGCAATGTCCGCATACCTGTCGCGACGGGTGAGCGGATGACGACCAAGGCCGAATTCGGCGCGGTATTGCGCGCAGGCGCCGCCGAAATACTGCAACCCGCACTTGGCCGTGCAGGCGGTATCTGGGAGATGAAGAAGGTCGCCGCCATGGCCGAGGTTTTTAACGCGCAGATGGCGCCGCATCTATATGCGGGCCCGGTTGAATGGGCTGCCAACATTCATCTGGCCGCATCGATTCCAAACCTTTTGCTTCTGGAAAGTATCGAAACGCCGTTTCACGACCAACTGATCAAAGGAAGCATCCGCGTCAACGAGGGCTTTGTCACTCCTCCTACCAAGCCCGGGCTTGGTATTGACGTTGACGAGGACCTTGCGCGCGCACACCCCTACATAGGTGATGGTCTGCACTTAGAGATGCAGGAAGCGCCCTGCGACTATGTAAATGGAAATGCATTTCAGGGCGGCGCTCCTGTGGTCGAGGGGTGACAATCGGACGGCAAGTAAGGCATATTGATCCGACCCAGAAGTAGATCTTAGGTTGTTGCGTGAGACCTCAGGATAACGACACTCAAATTTTGTCGGGGGAAACCCCCGCAGATATGAAAGAAAGTGCGGCACGGGCAGCGGTATTCCTCAAGGCCCTGGCACATGAAGGTCGCCTGATGATCCTGTGCCATCTGGGAGACGGCGAGCGTTCTGTAGGAGAGTTGGAGGATTTGCTGGAGATTCGGCAGGCAGCGGTCAGCCAAATGCTTGCACGCTTACGCGACGAAGGACTGGTAAAAACCCGACGCGATGGCAAAACGATCTATTACGCACTGAATGATGGCAAAGCTGCGCAGATGATCGAACTTCTCTATAGCCTGTTTTGTGAGCCAGATGCCTAGGCCGATCAGTTCGAGACATATCCTGCGATAACCTGCAGCAGCTTGAAGGCTGTGGCAGCATCATTTTCGACCACGGCCAGGAATTCTTCTTCACCAATTCGCAGACAGGACAGGTCCGTTTCTGCCACCATGCTCAAGGCCCGTGGCTCTTTACGGATCAATCCGAGCTCACCGACCAAAGCACCAGCGCCAACGGTTATGATAAGTTGGTCGTCCTCGCCCGAACGCGGCAGATAAAGACCCGCTTCGCCCTCGAGGACGACATAGGCCCCATCGGTTGGCTGGTCGTCCTTTAGAAACACCACCTGGCCGGCCTTGGCCTCGAACCAACGCGCACCAAAGGCCAGCAGGCGGAGCTGACGGCGGTCAAGACCCGAGAACAACGGTGTTTGTTCCAGCGCTCGCAATTTGCGACTCAGGTCGGCAGATGCAGCGCTGTCACCCTCGACGTCGGTTGGGCCTTCGCCAGTCACGACCCGACCCTGACGAATTTCGACATGCATGTCGAAAACATCTGGATTTTCGAACGTATCATTCAGGTAGATTACCGTAGTTTCGGGCAAAAGTTCACGCAGATTTTTGTAAACCGCGACCTGCGTTTCCATGTCATAGCTGGCCAACGCAGTTTCCAGGATCAAAATGTCCGGCTTTTTGATTGTTGCGCGCGTAAAGGCCAAGGGTTCAGCAAACACCGCCGGCAAGTTCTGACCACCAAGTGAAACCGGCACATCATAGATCAGTTCAACCACCAACGGACGCGCGCCATTTTCAGCCAACGCATCGACGATCAGCTTGCGTGCCTCATCGGTTCGCGCACCACCAATCTGGCTGACCTTACCGAATAACGCATTTTCCATGACAGTCAGGCCAGGCGCAAAGGCGTTCTCATTCAAAGGCACAAAAACATCGTGCAGAGGTTCCAGCAATTTTTCCGAGTGGCTGTGGCGAAGCTCGAGGATGCGATTTTTTAGCTCGTCCGAAAACGCAGGACCGATCTGTTCCGCCGAGATCACAAACGGCACCGACAACAAGCTGGCCAATTGCTCGTCGTCCAAGCCCTGTGTGCCTTCTTTGCGGGTTTGCTCAACCAATTCGACCGCCGCCTCGTAGGTTTGAGCCTCGAGCCCGAGTTTGCGGAACAATGGGTGGTCGGTTCCATCCAGTCCGAAGATCTGGCGTAGCATTTCAATCACGTCACGGGTCAGACTGACCAGAGTTTCATCCAGCCCCAGCTCACGCAACTGACCCAGAAACACGGTTTGGCGCGCCAAAAGTTGTTGATTGACTGGCACGCAGGGCGTCGCGAACAAGAGGTTTTCAGCAACCGGTAATGCGGGGTTATAAGTGGACCGGTCAAAAACCAAAGCTTGCTCGGCTAGACCAGCCTCGCGCACCGCCTGTTGTACCAATGGCCGCAGCTCGATCAGTTTGGCCGCCAACTGCGGATGTTCATTGGGATCAAATGCCTGTTCTGCCCCGCGCTTAAACAGAGCGGCACCTGAACCCATGCCGTCTATCAACTGCAGCCACCATTCACGCAACTGATCGGTATCGTCAAAACCGGCCAATCCCGGATCAAACCATTTGGTATCTATTGGATCCGCGCTGTTACCCGCGCGCAGCGTTTCTGCAAAATTCGGATCATCAGATGAGGTGGACAATGGGCGGGGGCGCATCGGCATAATCACGTTCTCGCCCAACGTACCCTGAAACATCACCGGCCGAGAGGTAGCCAGACCGATCCGCGCTGCCACAACACTCTGATGCAGGCCTGCCATATTGATGCCGCCGATTTCGATCCGTCCAGAGGTCGGTGCAATCTCTCGGATCAGCAATTCGGTCAGTGCATCACGATCTTCTTCGCTGGTTGCCGAGATACCAATGGTCTTGCCGGCCGGAAAAGTCAGGTTCAGATCGTCAAGCACCTGATTGCCATCAATATCGCGAACCGAGACCCGGTCCAGCACGATATCACCATTCAAGTGGGGGCGTTCAGAAGGCTCGCCTTCGAACAGCGACTCGTCAATCATGCCTTCCGGTGCGAATCGCTCGATCACAACATCCCACCGCAGCGACATATCCTGCGTTTGGTTGTAGTAGGTCAGCAGTTCCTTCCAAGGAGAGCTCAGATCTTTATAGGCGGCCAGCGCGGCCACCAATGCGCCCAAAGAAACCGATCCCTGCAATACCAGAAGGCCTCCGACGAGATAAAACATAAAGGGCGTCAGCTGCGAGATGAAGTTGTTGATGAACTTCATAAAGAACTTTTTCTGATAGATCTCAAAGCGGATGGCGAACAACCGCCCCAGCTGATCCGAGATCATCGCACGACGATACCGCCACCCCCCATTGGCACGCAAAGTCGATGCACCGGCGGCATTCTCACCGATCTGGGCGGCCAGAACGCGGACCTCCTGAATGCGCTTCTTGTTCAGCAAGTTGATTTGACGCTGCAGTTTGGGGATCAACCAGGCCTGTAAAGGAATCAAGGCGACGGCAGCCAGACCGAACCAGACGCTTTGCAGAAACAGAAAGGACAGAATCGTGATCATCTGACCCGCCTGCAGCACAGGCTGACTGATCGCATCCCCCATCAAGCCTCCCATGGGCTCGCTTTCAGCGGTGACCATCGACACCATTTCGCCCTGGCTCACACGCTCAAAATAGGGCTGCGGAAATCTAAGCGCGCGATTGATCAACTGATACCGAAATCGACGCAGCATCCGTTCGCTCAAAACACCCTTCATGGTGTTGATGCGCATTTTCATCAGACCATGCGCCAGCACCGCAGCCAGAAAGGCAAAGCAGAGAATCGTCAGGAATGCAGTTTGTGTCAGGCTATATCCCCAAACGTCGACAATCTGACTGGTCGCACCGATTGCATCATTGATGATGCGTTTGGGGAGCTCCAAGGTGAGATAAAGTAATGGAAATAGCGTCGCAGTCACGGCCAGTAGAATCAGCTGATCGCGTTTGGAGTATTTCCAGATGAACCGAAAGATCGTTCGCTCGATTGAACCCGCCCCTACTAATGACCCACCGCTCAAATCACTGATTTTGGTGTGAATACAACGGCACGAATTTACCGCAATCGTATCCTCAGACGCAAATGAAAATCCGATTTGCGCTTATTTCGCGTTGTGTGAACAAGTTCATTTGCGCGGCAGGCCATTACCCCCTAATCTTCTGATTCAGGACGATATCGGGAGGATTCATTTGCCTGCCAACTTTGGCGCTGTGTTTCTGTTGCTCTGCCTGCTTCAGATCAAGCACATGTTCGCCGATTATTATTTACAGACGCCCAAAATGCTTTCTGGGCGTGGCACGTATTTCCACATGGGACGCGCGCAACATGCAGCTGTGCATGTTGTGGGATCGGTTATTATCTTTGCGCTCTTTCGTGCGCCGATAGAATTTATTCTGATCATTGCTGCATTGGAATGGATCGTGCATTTCCACATAGATTTCGCAAAAGCCAATTACTCAGATCGCAAACAGCTACAACCCAATCAGGCAGCTTTCTGGCGCGCTGCTGGTCTGGATCAATTGCTTCATAACCTGACCTATATCGGGATGGCCTGGGCCTGGGTGGTCTTTGCAGCCTGAAGCTTAAGGCACGGTCGGTTGATTTCTTTTGATTGTACGCAACACCACATTGGTCTGCGCACTGGCAACGGCTGGCAGCCGAAACAGGAAGTCCTCCAGAAACGTATTGTAAGCCGCCAGATCTCGGCAAAGGACACGCAAGTGGTAGTCCGCCTGCCCCGTGGTTGCATAGCATTCCTGGATTTCGGGGCTTAGTTCCACCGCTCGGATGAAGTCGACGATTTTGTCCGGATCGTGTCGCGTCAGATGCACATGTACGATTGCTTCGAACGTCAATCCCATCGCCGGTGGGTTCACCAAGGCACCATAGCGTTCGATTATCCCTGCGTCTTCAAGAGCGCGCACTCTGCGCCAAAGCGCAGAGGCCGACATCCCCACTGTGTCGGCTAAATCTGCATTCGAAATTCGACTGTCATTCTGCAGCAGCGTCAGAATTCGGCGGTCTCGGTCATCTAGAGCAATCATATTGGATATTCTAATCGGAATTTTGATATATTTTGAGTTTTTTTTCCAAAATATCATATCTCGGCACACAAAATGGAACGGTTAACCATTCGAACTGGGTTAAAATATCCTCAACCAAAGGCATAATCCCATGGACCCGATGCAATGAGCCACCTCGACCGAAATATTCGCACCTATCGACTCGACGATCGCTATTCCCTAACTCAAGGCCGGGTCTTTTTGACGGGCACTCAGGCCCTCGCGCGGATCATGATGGATCAGGCGCGGCGCGATCGGCAGGCAGGTTTGAATACATCAGGTTTTGTCTCTGGCTATCGCGGATCGCCATTGGGCGGGTTGGACCTGGAGCTGTGGCGCGCCAAAGAGCGATTAATAGCAGACAGAATCACCTTCATGCCCGCTGTGAACGAGGACCTCGGCGCTACAGCCGTACTGGGTGCCCAACAGGCCACGTTGGACCCACATTGCGAAGTCGAGGGCATCTTTTCGATGTGGTACGGCAAAGGCCCTGGCGTCGACCGTTCAGGCGATGCGTTAAAACATGGCAATGCTTATGGTTCCGCCCCGAAAGGCGGCGTGCTTGTGGTGGCGGGCGACGACCACGGTTGCGTCAGTTCGTCGATGCCGCACCAATCGGACGTGGCCTTCATGGCGTGGTTTATGCCCACATTGAACCCGGCCTCGGTCGAGGAATATTTGGAATTCGGCGAATACGGATTCGCTCTTTCCCGCTTTTCGGGCACATGGGTCGGGTTCAAGGCGATCTCGGAAACAGTGGAAAGCGCGCGTTCGGTCGATCTGCTCCCGGACCGCAGTTTCACCCTGCCCCGGATCGATCTGCCAGAACGCGGCTTGCATGTGCGGACGGCCGACCTGCCCTCGCCTGAAATCGAGACCCGCATACAACACAAACTGCGTGCCGTCCGGGCATTTGCCGAAGAAAACCCCATCGACCGACGCATCTATGACATCGACAACGCCAAATTCGGATTTGTGACCACCGGCAAAGGTCACCTTGATTTGATGGAGGCGCTGCGTTTGTTGGGCCTTGATCAAGCCGCTTGCCGTCGCTTGGGGATCGACATCTACAAGGTCGGGATGGTCTGGCCGCTGGCCCGCCGCAACGCGTTGCGCTTTGTGAAAGGCAAGGCCGAGGTTCTGGTCGTCGAGGAAAAGCGCGGCATCATCGAAAGCCAGTTCAAAGAGTATTTCTATGACTGGCCCGGCGACAAACCCCACAAGATGGTGGGCAAATATGACAGCCATGGTGAACCGCTGATCCCGTGGACCGGGGAACTCAGCCCGTTGATGCTAGCCCCCATCGTAGCCGCCCGCCTTGACACGTTCTTTCCAGAAGAAAACCTGCCTGCTAAAGCACGCGCGCTGACCGAGACGGAAGCGCCCGTGATCAACGTCCCGGGTGCAACGCGAACGCCCTATTTCTGCTCGGGTTGCCCGCACAATACCTCGACTAAAGTACCCGAAGGCTCCACTGCTGCCAGCGGCATCGGGTGCCATGTCATGGCATCATGGATGGATCGCGAAACCGTCGGCTACGCTCAGATGGGCGGAGAAGGCGTGCCTCACGTGGTGGCCTCACAATTCAATGGCGGCAAGCATATCTTTCAGAATCTGGGCGAAGGGACGTGGTACCATTCGGGATCCCTCGCGATCCGACAGGCGGTCGCGGCAGGAACGAACATCACCTATAAAATCCTCTACAATGATGCGGTCGCAATGACCGGAGGGCAGCCGGTGGACGGGCCAGTCAGCGTGGCAGGCATCGCGCAAACCTGCCGCGCCGAGGGGGTCGAGCGGATCGCACTGGTCTCGGATGACATCACCAAGTTCGGCCGTGCCGATTTCCCTGCGGGAACTACATTTCATGACCGGGCAGAAATGGACAGCCTGCAACGCGAGCTGCGCGACATACCCGGTGTTACCGTTCTGATCTACGAACAGACTTGCGCGACCGAAAAGCGACGCCGCCGCAAGCGCGGCATGATGGAAGACCCACAGAAATTTGTTTGGATCAATGATCTCGTCTGCGAAGGCTGTGGCGATTGCTCCGTCGCGTCGAACTGCCTAAGCGTTGAGCCGCGTGAAACGCCGCTGGGCCGCAAGCGCAAGATTAATCTGAGCTCCTGCAACAAGGATTTCTCGTGCCTGAACGGGTTCTGCCCCAGTTTCGTCACCATTGAGGGCGCAACTCGGCGCAAGCAGAGCGTTGATATGGATCTTGATGCGCTTGAGGCGGGACTACCCCTGCCCTCAGCCGCATCTTTGGAGTCCCCCTTTGATCTGCTGGTGACAGGCGTCGGAGGCACCGGAGTGGTTACAGTCGGGGCCTTGATCACCATAGCGGCGCATCTAGAAGGTAAGGGTGCTTCGGTTCTGGATTTCACCGGATTTGCACAAAAATTCGGAACCGTACTGAGCTATATCCGCCTCGGTAAAGAACCTGATACGCTCAACCAGGTGCGCATTGATCAGGGCGCTGCGGATGCGGTGATCGGATGCGATGTGGTCGTAAGCTCGGCCCCCAAAGCATCGGCTCACTATGCGCCGGGGACGCGCGTCGTTCTGAACCGGGCCGAGATGCCTACCGGAGATCTTGTGCTGCATCGTGATGCCCAACTACGGGTTGACGCGCGGGAGCAGGCGATTGCAGACGTAGTGGGTGCGGAAAATTTAACCAGCCTTGACGCAAACGCGATGGCCGAGGCGCTGTTAGGCGATACGGTCTTCGCCAATGTCATTATGTTGGGCTATGCTTGGCAAAAGGCGCTGGTACCTGTGTCACACACCGCGCTGTCGCAGGCAATTCTTCTAAACGGTGTCGCGGTCGAAAAGAACCGACTGGCTTTTGCCCTTGGACGGTGTTTGGCAGTTGATCCGGAACGCGTTCAGGGATTGGCTCAGCCGACCGAGACAGAGGACACACTGGACCAGATGATCGAGCGGCGGGTTGCCTTTCTTACTAACTATCAGGACGCCGAATATGCCAACCGCTACGCACAGCGGATCAAGGCGATCCGATCGTCAAAGTCTGATATCTCGGACCGCCTTGTTGAGACGATTGCTCGAAATCTGTTCCGTTTCATGGC
The DNA here is from genome assembly GCF_056540425.1 of Ruegeria sp. AN6. Classification (NCBI taxonomy): domain Bacteria; kingdom Pseudomonadati; phylum Pseudomonadota; class Alphaproteobacteria; order Rhodobacterales; family Roseobacteraceae; genus Ruegeria; species Ruegeria sp. AN6. The sequence goes on along the minus strand of NZ_JBQFWR010000010.1, from coordinate 59,344 downwards.
CTATAAGGACGAGTTTGAGGTCGCCCGACTGCAGACATCTTCTGACTTTTCTGAGGAGTTGGCACAGCAGTTCGAAGGTGATTTCAAAGCCAAATACCATTTCGCCCCGCCGCTGCTAAGTTGGCGCAAGGATGAGCGCGGGCGACCGGTCAAGATTGCGTTGGGCGCATGGATGCACCCGGTTCTGCGTGGTCTTTCACGGTTGCGCGGATTGCGCGGATTACCTCTGAACCCGTTCGGATATCACGCCGAAGCGCGGCTGCACCGTAATATCCTGAATTGGTTTGAAGAGCTTCTGAACAGGTATCAGACCAATCCGACAGCACGATCAGAAGCAGAGTGGTTGCGCGCGTTCTCGGCGGCGGACCAGATACGAGGGTTCGGACCGGTACGCGAAGAGAGCTTCGAAACAACGCGCGCAGAGGTGTCTTAACCGAGAACCGAAAAGCTGCTTTCGGTATTGATGGGCCGTTTGCGGGAATAAAATCCGGTGTCGATTGTCCGGCCTAAATAGGGCAACTCGAACTGCAACGGATTGTCATCATGATCTGCGCCGCCTTCGACATAGCCGATCAAAGCGGTCATCATCTTGCCCGCGATCGGAGCATTTTTGTATTGGTTCCCGCTGGTGCCGCAAGCCATGTAGAACCCCGGAAGGCTGGATTTATCATAGATCGGAATCCAATCTGTCGATGCATCGTACAAATCCACGACGCCCCGGGTGCGTGAGGGTATCCCCAGGCTGGGAACGCGCTGCGCGTAGCGCATTGCTTGCGTTGTCCACTGGTCTGTAAATTCGTGGTTATAATTCACGTCATCTTCGCACCACTGATGCGGATCGCAAGCCGGATCTTCCGAGCCGATCAGAATGTGGTTGCCATGCTCAGGGCGGCAATAAAGGGCGATGTCGCTATCTGAGACAATTGTTCCTTGTGTCTCAAAATCAAACCCTTCGGGTGCCGGTACATGCACGACTTCCTGCCGCAGCGGGCGGGTCTGGATGGTCATGTCACCCAGAACCCCAGCCATTTCGTTAACAATTGCCGACCCGGGCCCAGCGACGTTTACAACCACTTTGGCATGGATCTCTTCACCCGAGGCAAGTTTGACGCCCGCAACGCGGCCCTCGCTGGTCAGTATTTCACGCACCTCAGCACCGGTGCGAACGTCGGCACCATGCAACTTCGCCGCATCCATCAGGTTTTGGGCCGACAACGCCGGATCTGTCACATATCCCGCGTTAGGCCAGAAAACCGCGCCTTGAACATGTGCCCCGTTCGATTGCCCAAACTCTGGATCATCCATGCGCCGCGCCGGAGCGAAGCTGTCTAACGTGTAAATCGGCAGACGTTCCGTAATCTTCTCCGGTGTCCATTCTTCAAAAGGACAGTCCAGTTCGGTACTGTACTTCTTATGGTTTTCAAGAAATCCATTGGCCTCCGTCTTCATGACCATACAGCCGGTTTCACGGAACTGTGCCAGATTGGCATCATCAGACAATCCCAGATAATCTGCCCAATCACGCCAATAATGGTATCCCTCCCAGGCGAAGGCCGTGCCATCAAAAGTCGAATAATGCATCCGAACGATGGCGCATGAACCGGCGGTCGATCCATGCCCAACTTGCGTATTGCGGTCCAGTGACAGAGTCTTCCAACCCGCCTTAGCCATCTCGAAGGCGATGGCGGCCCCAATTACGCCGGTTCCGATAATGATTGCATCAGGTTGGCTCATGTCCTGTCCTCTCCCAAAGGCGTTTCGCATAGTCGCTGAATTCGGATACTTCTTCGGGTCGCGGCTCAACCCCAGTGAAGACGTAAAGATAGTGTGGCACCATCGATAGCCTGGTCGCCATCGGCTCGTTCAACTGCGCCAGATCATATCCGATCTGCATATAGTACAGTACGCGTGCACGAGTCTCGGCTTCGGTCTCATCATAGTTGAAACGGATGAACATCGTGCACAGTGCTGCCAGACGTCTCGCGTCGGATTGATCCAACATGCGTCGCACCTTTCCCGATCGTCGCGCCCAATCTCGAACGGCAAAATCAAGCGCGGTATCAAAAAGCTCTGAGTTCACGACACAACGCTGAACATTGCAAACGGCCGCCGTTATCGTCTCTGCAGGCAGTTCGGATTGTGCGATCAATGCTGCCGTGTTGGTTGCCTGCCATCGCGCCAGCAACGCATCCAACAACTCCTGCCGAGACTTGAAGTACCAGTAGAACGAGGAGCGCGAGACCGCCATACGTTCCGCCAGGTTCATGACCTTCACCTGCTCGACCCCATCCGAGATCAAGACGTCCATGGCGACGTTCAACCAGTCATCACGTGTGACCTTGATATTACCGGTCAAGGGTTCAGCTTCCGGATCGTCCCGGTGGAGGATTGGTTTTGTGCTCATTCAACTCTCCGGCGGTGCACCGCCTGCTTCCGTGCGACGTGCGATGAATTCATGCAACGCGCCAAGACGGCTCACATCCTGGGCTGGGGCTTCGAAATTCGCTAGAATTTCTTTCCAAACGCCTGTTGCCCGGTGATTTGCGTCGACCGAACCACGCTCGGTCCAAGTCCCGAAATTGGCGTAGTCATGAATATGTGGCTCGTAAAATGCAGTGTTGTAGCGTTCCATCGTCTGGCTGGTCGCGAAGAAATGCCCGCTGGGTTCAACTTCGCTCAGCGCGGAATCGAAACCTATCTCTGAACTATCTGCCTGCGCTCCGGCGCAAAGTTCGGCCACCATGTTCAGGACTTCTGCATCACAGATCATCTTTTCGAAGGACACCGTCAGGCCACCTTCAAGCCAACCGGCTGAGTGAATGATCACTGTCGCTCCGGCCATTAGGCAGCCCCAAAGACCGAACTGGTTCTCGTTGGCTGCCTGTACGTCATTGAGGTTCGAAGCCGACCCTGCCGCCGATCGCCAAGGCAGGCCTAAGTATCGTGCGAGTTGCCCCGCGGCCAACGACGCCTGAAAATGCGAAGGCGTTCCAAACGCAGGCGCACCGGATTTCATATCAACGTTGCTGGTGAAGGTCCCATAGCACACTGGCGCGCCGGGGTTTGTCAACTGCGTCAGTGTCAAAGCAGCGAGCGCCTCGGCATGCGACAGGGTGATGGCTCCGGCAACGGTGATTGGCGCCATTGCACCCATCAGGGTAAATGGAGTGATAATCGACATCTGCCCGTGGCGCGCAAAATCGATCAGCCCCTGCGCCATCGGAATATCCAGCGTCCGCGGGCTATTGGTGTTGATGATCGTGTAACAATGCGGATTGCCACGGAACTCATCATCGCTAAACCCGCGCGCGATGGACAGCATCTCAAAACAGTCGATCACCTGAGGCGTTCCGCGCGAGAAGAAGAAGGGGAACTTGTCCGTCAATTCCATTTGCGCTTGGGTGGTGAAATAGTGCCTGACGTTGGTGGGTACGTCCTGCGGTTCGACCTGAGGCGAGATCATCTGGAAGACATCGAAATGATGCGTGAGCTTGAGGAACTCCAGATAGTCTTGCCCGTTTGCAGGCCTGCGCCCGCGCTCCAGGTCAGTCGCATTCGGAGCACCGGCCCCGGGCTGGAACACCAAAGAACCTAGCTCCAGCGTGAAATCCCTGCGCCGCGCCCCGGCGCGGCAGGCAATGGATTTCGGGGCCGACGCCACCGCAGCCTCGACCATGTCGCGCCCGATGAAGACCATCTCATTATCTTCATTCACACGCGCACCACCCTGTGCATAAATCCGGCGCGCCTCGGGCAGCAGGACCTTCACACCCAATTCTTCCAGCGTGCGCAAGGCCGTCTCGTGCATGTCAGCAATCTGATCCGCCGGAAATACTTCCATCTGCGGAAACGGATTGCGCAGCTGACGATAGTTCGCGTCACGACTGGGTTGCGGGACCGCCTCGGCCCCACGCCCTCGGCGACGGCGTCTTCCGGCCTCTGCTTCCATGATCAACCCCGCATCGCTTTGCCCTGCGGGTCGTACGGCGACGGCTCAACCACGCGGGCTGGGCGTTCAACGCCAACCACATGCACCGACAGCTCTGTCCCTGGATTAGCCTTGTCGCGATCTACCAGAGCCATGGCCAGGGACTTGCCAGTGTAGTGCCCAAAGCCTCCCGACGTCACAAAACCCACACGTTCGCCGCCTGCCCAAATGGGTTCATACCCGCTGGCATCCGCGTCCAACGCGTCGACCTCAAGCGTCACCTGTACCTGCGCTGGTCCGTTGCCATCGCGCTCGGCCAGCGCCGCATCTTTGCCGACAAATTCCTTGTCCCAGTCGATCCAGCGATCCATCCCGGTCATGCCGGGCGTATAGAGTTGGGTGAATTCTGCAGACCAGATACCAAAGCTCTTCTCAAGCCGCGTCGACAGCATCGCGTTGAAACCGCATTCGCGGATTTCCTCATCGGCCCCGGCCTCCAACAGCATACGGCGTAGCTTGATATGGTCGCCATAGCGGCAGTTGATCTCGTACCCCTTCTCGCCCGTCACTGACATCCGGGCAACGCGGGCGCGGACCAGTCCGATATCGAAGTCACCACAACCCATGAATTTCAGGCCCGAGATGTCCTGTTCTGCCAGTTTCTCGACCACTGTCTCTGACCTCGGCCCAACCACGGCAAATCCACAGTATTCTTCACCCAAATCGCGGACCGTGACGCCATCCATCATGTGATCATCGAACCAACGCATATGCCAGGCACGCAGATAGTAGCTGCCCATGATCCACCAGGTGCCATCGCCCCAGTTGAGCACAGTCAGATCACCCTTGAGCAGTCCGTTCTCGCCCAGCATTGGAGCCAGTTTAGCCCGACCCGGCGCGGGGAGTTTTGAGGCCATGACTTTGTCGAGCCACGCCTCGGCATTCGGACCTGAGACCTCAAACCGCGAGAAACCCGAGATATCAAGCAGGCCCACACCTTCGCGGATGGCCTTGCACTCCTCAGCCACGATGTCATGCGCGTTGGACCGCTTGAGCGTCGGCGTCTCCTCGAACCCTTTCGGCGCGAAGTAAAGCGGCACTTCAAGGTCCCAGCTAACACCCCATTTACAACCTGCCTCGGTCATCGCGTCATGGGCCGGAGCCATTTTCAGCGGGCGGCCTGCGGGCAGCTGCTCGTTCGGGTAGGTCATCACGAAACGACGGGAATAGAACTGACCAGTTGTTTCGCGGATGTAGCGTTTGTTCTGAGCGAAATCGCCATAACGTGCCACGTCCATCGGCCAAGCGTCGGCTTCGGGCTCGCCATGGATCATCCACTCGGCTAGCGTCTTGCCGACGCCACCACCCTGTAGGAACCCGGCCATCACCGCACAGGCTGACCAATAACCGCGCTTGCCCGGGACCGGACCGACCAGAGGGTTGCCATCAGGCGAGAAGGTAAACGCGCCATTCACCCATGTTTTGATGCCAACATTCTGGATCGACGGGTACCGTTCAAAGCCCAAAGTCAGCTCATTCTCAATCCGGTCAAGCTGTTCCTGAAACAGCTCTTCGCCGTAATTCCAAGGCGCACCGTCCATGGCCCAGTGTTCATGATCGACTTCGTAGATACCAACCAGAACACCCTTCTGGTCCTGCCGCATATAGGTGAAACCTTCGAGGTCCACGGTCATCGGCATCTCGAAATCTGCCTCAGCCACCTCGGGCACGGTATCAGTTATAAGATAGTGATGTTTGAGCGGCGACACCGGCAGTTCCACCCCTGCCATACGGCCCACCTGCTTGGCCCAGAGACCTGCGGCATTGACCACATGCTCACACGTGATGGTGCCCTTGTCGGTCACAACTTCCCAGCCATCCGCAGTCTGCGTCAGGCGTTCGACCTTGGTTTCCTCGTAATACTCAGCTCCGCGCTTTTTGGCTGCTGTGGCATAGGCCTGAACTGTTCCAGTGGTATCGATATAGCCTTCGCGGTCCGCCCACATTGCGCCAAGCACGCCGTCGGTTGACATGATCGGGCAGCGTTTCTGTGCCTCTTCCGGGGATAACAATTCGCAATCATCAATGCCGATAGATTGAAAGATGCGGTAGTTGGCCTGCAACCACTCCCACCGTTCAGGCGTTCCGGCCAGCGTCAGGCCGCCGGTCATATGCAGGCCGATGTTCTGACCCGATTCCTTTTCGATCTCGCTGAGCAAATCGATTGTATAGGCCTGAAGCGACGCCATGTTGGGATCGGCGTTCAGCGCATGGATGCCCCCCGCCGCATGCCAGGACGAGCCCGAGGCTAGGCGCCGACGCTCCAACATCACCACATCCGACCAGCCGAACTTGGCAAGGTGATACAGAACCGAAGCGCCCACAACGCCGCCGCCAATTACCACTACGCGATACTGCGATTTCATCCCAACCTCCCAAGGTGACTCGCAAGGGACGCTAGACGCACTGTTCACTTCTGTCTAGACATTTCTGTACAGTTCTGTGCGTTCTATAAAAACGCGCGTTAAATCCGGGCACTTGGTCGCGCGCGAATGGAATCAAACCAAGCTTGTGTGGCTGTGTTGTCGTCAGGAATGCGCATCCTGATGACACGTGCAAAATCGACAAATACAAATGTGGTGATGTCAGCGAGCGTGAATGAGCCGCCTGATACGAATTCGTTTTCGCACAGACGAGCTTCTAATAAATCAAAAAACGCGACCACCCGTGCAGTTCCGCGCTGCGCCAGTTCGGGAATCTGCGCATGGTTCGCGGTTCCTGTGATGGCACGGTCTTTGAAAGAGGGATGGGTATTGCGCAACGTCTCGGCAATCGGCGCACCGCATTGCTGCTCGGCAATGGCGTTCCACATCAAAACTTCGCCCTTTTCATCCGCTGTTCGGCCCATCAACGCAGGCTCAGGAAAACGCGCTTCCAGATAGGCCGCAATGCCGAGATTTTCGGTGAGCACGGTACCTTCATCCGTGATCAGCACCGGGATCGTCGCGCCGGGGTTCACCGCCCGAAAAGCATCACTCAGTTGCTCGCCATTTGCGATCGAGATTTCGCGCGTCTCAATCTCCAACCCTTTTTCTGCAATGAACATCCGGGCTCGGCGTGGGCTAGGCGCGGTCGAGCAATCATAGAACAGCATTTGACGATCCCCTCTGAGGCTTCACACCCCAAACGTTAGACCGCCCCAGTGCAACAGCGCGAGTCCGATCACAAAGTGACCCTACGGCAGATCAGCGTTGATAGATGAAGCAGCGACCCTCAACCGCACCACTCGGCAGCGGCAGCTCGGTCAAATCCTCGAAATACATGCGATCACTCGAGACCATCAACCCACCACGCGCCAACAGCGGCTCGATCAAAGGTGAGACGAGACGGGCAAATGTATCGTTCTTTTGCCGGTTATGTCCCCCTAGATCGGCGTGGATCAGACTGGCCGACGCGCCAAACTGCGCGACCGATGCGGGCAGCGTTTCACGCACGTCACCCAAAATTACGCGATCATCGGGCGGTGTTGAATCGGGGTGCGAGGCGACCGCACGTTCAAAAACATAAACTGGGCGGTCCTTTATATGCTGAACCATGTGATGATAAGTGCGCCCATTTCCCAGCCCAAGCTCAAATACCGGGCCTTCATGCCCAGTGGTCTGCGCGATTGCATAATCCAAACAAGCACGCTGCGAGACCATGCGATCAATAAACAAATCTAGACGACTTTGAGCTTCCGGCACAACGATTACCCCTATTTGCAGACACCGCACCTTACGTGTGCCTTTCGATCAGGTAGTGACAAATTCTCAAGGGAATGTGTAGGCGCACCGCCAAGAATTCACGATTCCGCGACGTTTCAGGTGCAGAAGGTGTTTGACTACCCCGCCCGAACCGCGCGAAACTACGAAAAAAAGACAGGGAGTTAACAAAGCCGATGTTACCTAGCGGCCAGACGGGTGGAAAACCCGCATGAGTGCGTTGTTGTCCGTTCGGAATCTCAGCATCGGCTTCGGCAAGGGTCCTTCCGTGGTTCAAGATGTCAGCTTTGATGTCGAGCCTGGACAGACACTTGCATTGGTTGGTGAATCTGGATCGGGCAAGACGATTTCGTGTCGCGCTGCTCTGCGCATCCTGCCCCGTACTGCTCAAATCCGTAGCGGTACGATTACCCTGAACGATTCCAGAGGCACGGCGGAGTTAACTCAACTCAGTGAACGTCAAATGCGTGACATTCGAGGCAATCGGGTGTCAATGATCTTTCAGGAGCCGATGCGCTCACTCTCTCCGCTTCACAAAATTGGAAACCAGGTCAGCGAAGTTCTTTGGCTGCACCGCGGCGCATCTGAATCTGAGGCACGCAAAGAAGTACTGACGCAATTTGAACGGGTGGGCTTTCCCGACCCGGCCCGCGCCTATGACAGCTATCCGTTTGAATTGTCCGGTGGCATGCGACAGCGGGCCATGATCGCGATGGCGATGGTTTCCAAACCTGAATTGCTCATCGCGGACGAACCAACCACTGCGCTGGATGTAACAACTCAGGCGCAGGTTCTTGGGCTAATCAAAGAACTGCAGCGTGAAACCGGTATGGCGCTAATTCTGGTCACGCATGATTTGGGTGTCGTCGCCAACATGGCCGAGCAGGTTGTTGTCATGCACAAAGGTCGTGTGATGGAGGCCGGTCCAGCCGCCCTGATCTTGAACGACCCGGCGCATCCCTACACCCGGCAACTGTTCGATGCAGCACCAGAAATACCTGACCAGGATGCGGTGGGCATACCGATGCCCGATGAAGACCTGATATTGCAGATGACCGGGGTTTCGAAGACCTACACGATGCGGTCCAGCAAAGGCTGGAGAGCCGACAAGCTGATCCACGCCTGCCGCGGCGTCGATATGAAGCTGGCGCGCGGCAAAACACTTGCGATCGTTGGCGAAAGCGGATCGGGCAAAACCACCGCAGCGCGTATCGCTCTGGGCGCCGAATTGCCGGACCCCGGCGGAGAAGTGCTGTTCCGGACAAACAAGGAAGCCGATCCGCTCACAGTTCACAACATGACGCGCGCCGAGCGTACTGCCTTCCAGCGCAAGGCGCAGATGGTGTTTCAGGATCCGTATAGCTCACTTAGTCCCCGAATGCGCATTCAGGATGCGATGACCGAACCGTTGGAAATTCACCGCCTCGGAACAGTAGCAGAACAGCGCGATAAAGCAGCCGAAATGTTACAGAGGGTCGGACTGAACGCAGACATGCTCAAACGTTATCCGCACGCGTTTTCAGGCGGGCAGCGGCAACGTCTGTCTATCGCCCGCGCGATGATGTTGGACCCGGCTTTGATCGTTTGTGACGAGCCTACTTCGGCCTTAGATGTATCTGTGCAGGAACAAATTTTGACCCTGCTCGAAAACCTGCAAGACAGTCTGAACCTGTCTTACCTGTTCATCTCGCATGATCTCGCCGTTGTCGCGCGCATCGCTGATGAAGTTGCCGTAATGCGTCGGGGGCTGGTGGTTGAACAAGCCCCACCTGAAACTCTCTTCTATAATCCACGTCATCCTTACACAAAGGCATTGATCGCCGCCCAGCCCGAACCGGATATCAATCGTCCGATAGACCTGAAACTGGTTGCTTTGGGCGCGGGTTCGCCCGACAGTTGGGATGACGCCTTTCGATTTTCCGACACCGTGATACCCTCGCTGGTAGAGTTGGAGCCCGGCCATAAGGTACGTTGCCATGTTTAAGACCACTCATCGTTTGTTTCTGGCGACCGCGCTGGTCGTTGCAGCAGGTCTGCCCGCCACGGCAGAAATCCCGGCCAATCTTCAGGAAATCCCCTACTGGGAAGCCGAAGTTGAAGGTGGAAAGCTGCCACCTGTCGCCGACCGCATTCCGCAAGACCCGCTAATCGTTGATCTGGCCGCAAAGGGGCGCGATTTCGGAACGCCCGGCGGAACGTTGCGAACCATGGTTACCCGGTCCAAGGACATTCGCCAGATGGTGGTCTATGGCTATGCGCGGCTTGTCGGCTTTGACCATGAATACAACATCGTGCCTGATCTGCTGGCCTCTTTCGAAAACGAAGACAATCGCAAGTTTACCTTGAATTTACGCCCTGGCCACAAATGGTCGGACGGCACTCCGTTTACGTCTGAGGATTTCCGATATTGGTGGGAAGACGTCGCCAATAACGAGTCGCTCAGCCCTTCAGGCCCACCTGACTTTTTGCTGGTTGAAGGTAAGGCGCCTACGGTAACTTTCCCTGATGAAACGACCGTCGTGTTCGAGTGGGCAAATCCGAACCCTGACTTTCTGCAATCTCTTGCACAGGCACGCCCACCGTTTATCTACCGCCCATCAGAATTTCTCAAAAAATACCACGAGAAGTTTGCCGATCCTGAAGAACTGGCTTTTCAGGTCGAAGACGCGCGGGTCAAAAGCTGGGCGGCGCTGCATAACAAGCTGGATAACCTGTACAAATATGACAATCACGAATTGCCCACATTGCAGCCCTGGCTCAATGCAAGCTCGGGCAAGAAAATCCGGCACAGCTTCATCCGCAACCCCTACTATCACAGGGTTGATTCAAAGGGGGTGCAGCTCCCTTATATCGATGTGGTCGAGATGGAGATTGTTGCCCCAGGTCTTGTCGCGGCCAAGACCAACGCGGGTGAAAGTGACCTGCAAGGGCGCGGGCTGGCATTCCGCGACGCGTCGATCCTGAAAAAAGGCGAAGCGCAAGGAGACTACAAAACGCTCTTGTGGAAGACCGGGGTCGCATCCCAAATCGCCATCTATCCAAACCTGAACTTCGAAGACGAAGCCTGGCGCAACGTATTGCGTGATGTGCGCGTCCGCCGGGCCCTTTCCCTCGCGATAGACCGCAAAACAATCAATCAAGCGCTCTATTTTAAGCTGGCCCATCCCGGCGCGATGTCAGTTTTGCCTGCGTCGCCATTCTATGACGAAGCAAATGCAAAGGCTTGGGCAGACTACGACGTCGATATGGCGAATGCGCTGTTGGATGAGGCTGGATTGACCGAGCGGGATAAAGACGGCATTCGCCTACTGCCTGACGGACGTCCTATGGAGTTGGTTATCGAAACTGCAGGCGAGAGGCAGGAAGTAGAAAATGCCCTCCAAATCGTTACAGATACCTGGCGCGAGATCGGTGTCAAACTTGTGATGCGCCCCCTGGATCGGGACATTCTGCGTAATCGGGTCTTCTCGGGCAACACGATGGCCTCAGTCTGGTTTGGCTGGGATGACGGCATCCCGCAATTGCACACCTCGCCTGCCTATCTGGCGCCTACCGATCAGGTCTTTCTGGCCTGGCCCAAGTGGGGGCAGCATTACCAGACAGCTGGAGGATCAGGCGAGCCACCAGACATGCCCGAAGCCGAACTTCTCATGAAACTCGCGCATGACTGGGAAATCGCCACAACCGATGAAGAGCGCGCGGCAGTCTGGACTGAGATGCTGAAAATTCACGCGGATCAGCTGTATGCCATTGGTATTCTTAACGGCGCACCGCAACCAATCGTTGTGTCAAACCGGCTGAAGAACGTGCCCGAACAGGCCATGTGGGCCTGGGAGCCCGGTGCGCATTTCGGCATTCATCGTCCCGACGAGTTTTTCTTCGCCGACTGATCAGGAGCAGCTAAATGGTCATGCTGCGCTATGCGGTGTATCGCTTTTTCACGATGCTGCTGACGCTGTTGGTGGTGTCGGTACTGATCTTCGTAATCATCAACCTTCCCCCAGGCGACTACCTCAGCAATCAGATCGCTGAGTTGCAGGCCTCGGGCCAGTCTGCGGGCGTGGCCAAGGCCGAGTTTCTGCGCAAAGAGTATTCTCTGGATCGTTCGTTGCCGGAACAATATCTGATCTGGATAGGTTTCTGGCCCGGCCCGCACGGGTTCGAGGGCCTCTTGCAGGGCAATTATGGCTGGTCATTCGAATTTGACCGCCCCGTGCGCGAGATCGTGGGCGATACGCTCTGGTTGACTGTCGTGGTTAATCTGGCTGCCATTCTATTCGTCTATGCTGTGGCCCTGCCGCTGGGCGTTCTTGCGGCGGCCAAATCAAGAACATGGATCGATTATACTTCTGCTTTTGTTGGGTATCTGGGCCTTGCGACGCCAAACTTCCTGCTGGCGCTGATACTTTTCTACTACGGCCATCGCTACTTTAACCTGCCAATTGGCGGCCTGATGGACCCTTCCTTTGAGGGTCAACCGATGAGCTGGGACAAGCTGAAATCCATTCTTGTTCACCTGATCGTTCCGACCTTCGTCATCGGCACCTCGGGCGCTTCGGCAATGATGCAGCGCCTGCGTGCCAACATGCTAGATGAGTTGGGCAAGCCTTATGTTGAAACCGCTATCGCCAAGGGGATGGCCCCGTCGCGGATGTTGACAAAATACCCGCTGCGGGTGGCCTTCAACCCCTTTGTTGCCGATATTGGCAACCTACTGCCTTCGATGGTTTCAGGTTCGGTTCTGGTCTCGGTTGTTCTGGGTCTGCAAACCATCGGGCCAACATTGCTGACCGCGCTTAAAACACAGGATCAGTTCCTGTCTGCTTTCATTCTGATGTTCGTGGCCTTGCTGACGCTGATCGGTACCATGATCTCGGACATCCTGCTGGTCATGCTTGACCCGCGCATTCGGTATGAGGGGCGAGAAGCATGAGTGAACGCCCCGATGGTCGCTATGTCGACGAAGCCCCGTTTGATCCGCAAGCCTCGCTCCAGCAGCTTGAACGCGCAGATCTCGATGCCCCAAATTGGGTCTTGGTCTGGCGCAAGTTCAGAACACACAAGCTGGGTCTGATTTCAGGTATATTCCTGCTGTTGTGCTATCTGATGCTACCCTTCGCGGGATTCATCGCCCCCTATGGACCGAACGACAGAAACGGTGAGCACCTCTATGCCCCACCCCAGTCTGTCAACTGGTTCCACGAGGGCAAATTCATAGGTCCTTATGTCTATCCCATTGTTGCAGAAGCGGACCTTGAAACCTTCCAATGGAAGTTCGTACCCGACACAGAAGACCCGCGCCCGATCCGGTTCTTCTGTGAGGGCTCCGAGTACAAACTGGCGGGCCTGATAAAATCCGACACCCACCTGTTTTGTGCACCTGAAGGCGCCACGCTGTTCCTATGGGGCTCCGACCGCTTGGGACGTGACGTCTTCAGTCGAATTCTTTACGGTGCACAATTGTCGCTGACCGTAGGCCTGATCGGCATCTCAGTGTCTTTCTTCCTCGGCATCCTATTCGGATCTATGGCCGGGTATTTTGGTGGGCGCATCGACTGGGTCATAAACCGTGTGATCGAAATTTTGCGTTCCCTTCCGGAACTCCCGCTTTGGCTGGCTTTGTCTGCAGCCGTGCCTTCGAATTGGAGTCCTGTTGCTGTCTTCTTCATCATCTCGATCATTCTCGGCATACTCGACTGGCCCGGCCTTGCCCGATCCGTACGCGCCAAATTCCTTTCGTTACGGGAAGAGGAATATGTTCGCGCCGCCGAGATGATGGGCGCAAGCTCGGGTCGCGTGATCCGCAAGCACCTGCTTCCGAACTTCATGTCGCACCTGATTGCCTCAGCCACACTGTCAATACCAGCGATGATCCTTGGAGAAACCGCGCTCAGCTTCCTTGGTCTTGGCCTGCGCGCTCCGGCGGTCAGCTGGGGGGTGATGCTAAATGACGCGCAGAACCTTGCTTCGATCGAGATCTACCCGTGGACGGCGATTCCGATGCTACCAATCATCGTAGTCGTGTTGGCCTTCAACTTTCTTGGCGACGGACTGCGCGACAGTCTGGACCCCTACCAGCAATGAGCCTGCTATCCGCCCTCCCTTCAACTGACACATATCGGGTCAACGGGGAGGGTGCGCGGCCCAGCGCTTTTGCAGTCTCGGAACTGGCAACGGCCAGTTTTGCTGCTGTTGGTCAGGAAATGTCACGCCTTGTTACTGCGCTCAACCTGTCGCCAGAACCGCCGGATGTTTCCGTGGACCATCGGTTGGCTTCTCTATGGTATGGCTTCTCATTCAAACCCGACGGATGGGACATGCCCAACCTTTGGGACGCGATCGCAGGAGACTATCAGGCCTCAGATGGCTGGATCAGACTGCACACCAATCTGCCGCATCACCGCACTGCTGCTTTGAAGGTACTCGAGGTCAACCCTGATCGGTCATCGGTTGAACGCGCGATCCGAGACAGAACCATTTCGGAACTCGAAGCCGCAATTGTCGCAGAGGGTGGGGTTGGTGCCGCGATGCGCAGTCGTGCAGAATGGCATGACCATCCGCAGGGACGTGTACTCGCACGTGAACCATTGATCGGCTGGCAAGGCCCACGGAATATCAAGCTACGCGACCGGCCACAGGCGACCGTCGAGCGCCCCCTTGCAGGGCTACGCGTGCTCGACCTCACACGAATACTGGCAGGGCCGGTTTCTACAAGAACACTTGCGGGTTTTGGGGCCGAAGTCCTTAGGATCGACCCTCCTGGCTGGGATGAGCCCGGCGTCATTCCTGACATCTCACTGGGCAAGCATTGCGCCTATCTGAATCTGAAATCGCCCGCGGGAATTGGACAACTTCAGGAACTTCTCAAACAAGCTGACGTATTTGTTCATGGGTATCGCCCCGGTGCCCTAGACGCGCTTGGTTTGGCTAAATCCACGCGTGATCAGCTTGCCCCCAACAGGGTCGAGGTCACATTGGACGCCTATGGCTGGCAAGGTCCTTGGGCCTCACGCCGGGGATTTGACAGTCTGGTTCAGATGAGCGCCGGGATCGCGCACGCAGGAATGGAATGGGCCGGGGTCGACGAGCCAACCCCGCTACCTGTGCAGGCACTCGATCACGCGACTGGATACTTGATGGCTGCTGCTATTCTTTCGGCTCTGGCCGAGGCTGCATCCGGTCAAGCGGTCATGGATGCCCGACTTTCACTTGCACGCACCGCAGAACTGCTCGCGACTCTCGCCAAAAGCGATACTGATGTAGATATCACCGGTGCGTTACTTGCAGATTATTCGGATGTGCAAGAACATTCCGGATGGGGAGCAGGTCACCGTTTGAATCCAGCACTGACTGTAGGCACTTCCAAGATGCGATGGTCCCTACCCGCCTCAAAGCTTGGATCATCAGAACCTGTCTGGCCCTCACTCGCCACGTAGACCAACCGCCGCGCGGAGCGCGGCCCCGCCCAACGTTTTGTATGGCGTCTCATTCGAGACGCCGCTCAAAGAGGCGGGAGCCGCCTTAGCGATCGTCGCCGCCGGGCCCGATATCATCCAGATAATCCTCGTCAATCGCAGCCTGAACAGCGCCTGTAACCGCTTCGCGCTGTTTTGGCGTTAAGTCTTCGGCCTCTTTGCCGTCTGCCAATCTTACGGTGACCTCGCGATGCGCGAACCGGATACCTTCGCGGGCAAACAGTTCACGGATATCTTGATATACTTTCTTGCGCACCAGCCACTGATCGCCTGGTTTGGTCATGAACTTGACCCGGATAATCATCGCCGAATCCTGCATCTCGATCACACCCTGAGATTTCAGAGGCTGGATAAAGTTTTCTCCGATCACCGGATCACTCAGCAATTCCTGACCCAATTTTTTGATCAGCTTCCGTACCTTTTCGACATCCGTGTCATACGTCACACGCAACGGCAGCTTCATGATCACCCAATCGCGCGAGTAATTGGTCAGCACCTTGATCTCACCAAAGGGAATCGTGTTGAGCGCGCCCAGATGGTGTCTCAACTGGAAGGACCGAACCGAGATCTTTTCAACCGTTCCCTTCACATCGCCGATATCGATATATTCACCCTTACGGAATGCATCATCCATCAGAAAAAACGCACCCGAAAAGATATCGCGCACCAGCGTTTGCGACCCGAATCCTACGGCCAATCCTACAACACCTGCACCCGCAAACAGCGGGCTGACATTGATCCCGAGTTCCATCAAAACAATCAGCGCGATGGTGACAACGACCACAGCCAGGATGGCACCGCGAAACAGGGGAAGCAATGTCGCAAGCCGGCTCTGTCCACCTTCGCCCCCTTCGTCGCCAAGCTCGGCATCGGCGGCACCATCGTCAACCTCTTCTGCAATCTTGCTGTCGATCCAGACCCGGAAAAAATGAAACAGAATGTATCCGATGAACAAGATCACCATCACATCAAGCGCTCGCTCTATGGGCAGATCATCGCTCCAGTTGGCTTGCGGAGTCCAGATCACGACCAGCGCATATAGACCCACCACAAAGGCCAGAATACCGGCCACCCTTCGGGCAAGATCTTCGTAGGTCAATATGGCGTGTTTGCGCTTTTCAGCCTCGGGTGTGACAAGCGCTGCAGCCTCACCTACCTCGGCCTCATCTGCTTCGGTGTTCAGTTCCGCGATCTGACGATTGCGATCAAAGTAGCGTTCCAGCAGATAGTTCATCGCACCATATGCAACGACCACTGACATGAATATTGCATAGCTGCTGGCTACGATCGGGACGGAATCCTCGATCTCCAAAACCAGATCAACTGCTAGCTTGAACCAGCTGAACACAATGTAGAGCATCAATACCGGCGCCCAGGCGAACGAGATAAATCGTAATATCCACGAAACTTGTTCGGGCAAACGCCCGCCACGGATCGCATGAGAAATCGCGCGGGCATTGAACAATATCATCAAGAGATTGCCCAGCGCACCGGCCAGAGTCAGGCTGCCATAAACCAAGGCATAAACATTGTAGTTCAGCCCAAAATCCGCAACCCAAGTCGAGAAAAGCACGACCGAGATATCAAACGTCGCGATTGCCGACGCCCACCGGTATAGCCGCTTGGCGTCCCGATCGGAAAACGGGGGCAAACGGTACTGGCTGAGAAACGGTGACAAGATCATCCGCCACAAGTCCGCAACCGTGCGCGACAGGAAGAACGCAGTAAAAATCGCGGTGACAGTGAACTGAATGGATATATCCTCGGCTTCGCCAAAGAACAGATACCCCACGATCAGCGCCATCAGCATCGCAAAGATCGTCCCACCGATGCCCATTACGAAGCGGTAAACCAAGAAAGGCATTTTCTCGCGATAGCCAACGGGGTTTTCCTTGATGCGGGCAACAACCCAACGCTTGGCGATACGCTTTCCGTAAATCTCGGTCGATAACCAGCGTCCCAGCAGAAGAAAAACAATGTTCCAGGCCAAGACCTCGAAATAGGTCTGAATACGGCCATCCGGGCTGGTTTGTCTCAGAACGTACTGCACCTCAAAAACCGAATACGGAAGCGCTTCTAAACGCGAGCGCACAGATTCCCGAAATTTCGAGAACCGCTCCTGAGCCTTCATCAGTTGAGACCCTTCCGCCATCGGGTCAGCGACCTCTGGATCAGATGTTGCCCCGCCATTATTGGCTGACGAAACCACCTGTCCCGCGCTGTCGATTACGATGACACTTGCACCAGCTTCAGAAGCCGCGCGGATCGCAGCTGCCAGATCGCCCTCTTCTGCCGAACTTGATGTGCTGGTTTCTTCGGACGATCCAATTGGATATCCCGGGATCAGCGAGGTTTGCGCCTCTGCTCCGGGTACGCATACAAGCATTGCGGCCCAAAGCACCAGAAACAGCCCGGCCAGAACATTCGTTTTCATAGTGTCTCGCACCCAAATCACAGTTGCCGGCAAGACTACAGAAGCTTGGTCTGCTGTTCAAATCATCCGCGCACGCAAAGGCATCTTTGCGTGAGGCCAGTGGCCTCGGCGCAAACGTCTGGATAAGGTATTTTCAAGCAACCAAAAATTGAATATGACGGCCTGAGCCCTAGGATCGCACGCAATCTTGTTCATTGCGGGCAATCGCCAACAAAGGGGCCGCGTCACATTGACGACAAGGTAACGAATATGCTGTTGCCAATTCGCAATGTTTGGCGCATTTGCAGGGAAAAATTCCCACCTTTTGCGCGCAGGCGCGAATGAAATAGGATACTCAGGTGCAAACGCGCGGAGTTGCATCGGAACCGAAACAGGCGAAGGCATGAGCCGAGGTAACAAAAACGAACATCACGGCCGCGCGCCTCGTATCCTGCTATACAGTCACGACACGTTCGGTCTGGGCCATTTGCGCCGGTCTCGAGCTTTGGCGGCAGCGATTACACAGGCCGATCAACGCGCTTCGGCTTTGATCTTGACCGGCTCTCCGGTAGCGGGTCGTTTTACTTTTCCACGACGGGTCGACCATGTTCGCCTGCCTGGCGTCACCAAACGCTCGGACGGTTCTTACGCCTCACAAACCATTGGCATGGGGATTGATGATGTAACTGAGCTGCGTGCAAGCCTTATCCAAACGGCTGTCGCGCAATTTGATCCGGATGTTCTGATAGTCGACAAAGAACCGACCGGGTTTCGCGGTGAATTGTTGCCAACGCTGGAATATCTTGAGAGCTCGGGTTCGACCAAGCTGGTTCTGGGTCTGCGCGATGTTCTGGACGAACCCGATGTACTGGCCGCCGAATGGGAACGCAAAGAAGCGATCTCGGCAACCGAGCGTTTCTACGATGAGATCTGGGTATATGGCTTGCGCTCGATCTATGACCCGACCCAAGGTCTACCCCTCAGTCCGGCAGCGCAACAACGCATGCACTGGACCGGATATCTAAGACGTGATCTGGGGCCTGTCGGTGAGCCGCCCGAGCAACCTTATATCTTGATTACGCCCGGCGGTGGCGGCGATGGTAAAGCGATGGTCAACCTCGTGCTGTCCGCCTATGAGAAAGACCCGGACCTTTCTCCTCGTGCCGTGCTGGTCTATGGGCCATTCCTGTCAGGTGAATTGCGCGAGGATTTTGAAACCCGCGTCGCCGCACTTGATGGCCGGGTCACAGCTGTAGGCTTTGAATCTCAGATCGAAACGCTGTTCGCCGGAGCAGCCGGTGTGGTCTGCATGGGCGGCTACAATACCTTCTGCGAAGTACTGTCCTTCGACAAACGCGCGGTCATCGTCCCGCGCACAACACCCCGTCTGGAACAATGGATACGCGCTTCTCGCGCGGAAGATCTGGGACTGGTGCGAATGCTCGATGAAAATCGTGACGGTCTGACGGCGGACGCGATGATCCACGCGATCCGTAATCTTCCCCTTCAGCCATTGCCGTCGCAAGCCATAAGCGCCGGTTTGTTAGATGGTCTGAACTACGTCACCCATCGCATAACCGCACTACTAGCCGCAGAACAAGAGCGCGCGACAGGATGATCAAAACACACCCCAGGCTTGCGGTGCTAGTCAAAGGCTGGCCGCGCCTGTCCGAGACGTTCATTGCCCAAGAACTCGTTGCCTTGCAGGAGGCTGGCCACAACTTCGATATCTGGTCTTTGCGCCATCCGACCGACGCCAAGCGGCACCCGCTGCATGATCGTTTCAATGGGCAAGTACGCTATCTGCCAGAATACCTTTATGACGAACCTGAACGGCTTGCCGCTGCACGCGCCGTCGCTTCGGGTTTGCCCGGATACCCAGAGGCATATCGGGTCTGGCGGCAAGACCTGCGCCGAGACCAAACCCATAACCGCATTCGCCGGTTCGGACAGGCCTGCGTGCTAGCTGCCGAGTTACCTGAGGAAACGCAAGCGCTGTACGCGCATTTCATGCACACGCCATCGTCGGTCGCCCGTTACGCCGCGATCATGCGCGGCCTGCCGTGGAGTTTTTCAGCGCACGCCAAAGATATTTGGACCTCGCCAGACTGGGAAAAGAAGGAAAAACTGCACCTAAAAAGTCACGGAGCCACTTTTGGGGCAACCTGCACCGCAATCGGCGCAGCGCATCTGCGCGAATTGGCTGATGATCCTGCGCGCATTGAGTTGATTTACCACGGTCTGGACCTGTCCCGTTTTCCGACCCCTCCTGAGCGTGGCCAGCGGGCGGCCGACGCACCCTTTCATATGCTTTCAGTCGGGCGGTTGGTCGAGAAAAAGGGCTTTGATCGCCTTATCGACGCGTTTGCTCTGCTCCCTGACACTTTGGACTGGCACTGGACCCATATCGGCGGGGGAACACTGGCCAAAAAACTGAGTGCACAGGCCGATGCTGCAGGGCTGTCAGGTCGGATCACCTGGATGGGTGCATGCGACCAACCTGAGGTCATTACGGAGATGCGCCGCTCTGACCTGTTTGTGCTGCCCAGCCGGATTGCTGAAGATGGTGACCGGGATGGCTTGCCCAACGTATTGATGGAGGCGGCGTCTCAGCGCCTTCCGATTTTGTCGACGCCGATATCGGCGATCCCAGAGTTCATCGAAACTGGCGTCCATGGGATTCTATCGCAGGACGACCCGGCCTCCTTGGCCTCCGCCATTTCCAAGATCGCCCGGAACCCGGCCAAAACCGCGCAAATGGCAGAGGCAGCGTATGACCGTTTGATCGCCGACTTTCGTATGGATCCGGGCATACGTCGCCTGTCCGAGCGGTTAAACGCATTGTGCACGGATGGTCGGTGATGGCTCGGGTGGCTTTTTACGCGCCGATGAAATCCCCCAACAGCCCCAAGCCTTCGGGCGACCGCGAAATGGCGCGCAACCTGATCGCCGCAATCCGCGCCCAAGACAACGTTGTTGAGCTCGCATCAGACCTGCGGATTTACGACAAGAAGGGTGAGTGCCCACTTCAGAATCAGTTGCGAGACAAAGCGATGGTCGAAGCTACGCGGCTGATCACGGAACTGCCATCGGACACAGACCTTTGGGTGACATATCACAACTACTACAAAGCGCCGGACCTGTTGGGCCCCGTAGTATGTCGCGCGCGGGGTATCCCATATGTACAGCTGGAAAGCACTCGTGCCACCAGTCGGCTCTCGGGTCCATGGGCCGGGTTTGCCCAGTCGGCGCACGACGCCTGTGATGCCGCGCAGATAATATTTTATCACACAGCCAACGATCTGATCACGCTGGAGCGCGAGAAATTCGGCACACAAATATTGGTAGAATTGCCCCCGTTTCTACCTGTTGCTGAATTGCCTTCCGCATCTACCCGCGACGGCCCGATGCTGACGGTGGGTATGATGCGTCCTGGGGATAAGTTGGCCTCGTACACGATTCTGGCCGAGACGCTGAAACATCTCAACGGCGATTGGGCACTGGACATAGCAGGCGATGGCCCCGCCCGCCCCGAAGTCGAAGCGCTGATGGCGCAGTTCGGGTCCCGCGTCAGGTTTCTGGGTCAGCTTGATCGAGACACATTGCAAGAGCACTACCGTCAAGGATCGATGTTTGTCTGGCCCGGCGTCAACGAAGCCTATGGCATGGTCTATCTTGAGGCTCAGGCCAGCGGTGTCCCGGTCGTGGCACAAGATCGCCCCGGCGTGCGTGATGTACTGATGCCCTCTGATCATCCCAATGTAAGTTCGGGCACCAAAGGGCTGGCCGCTCGTATACAGTTGCTCTTGGATGATCCCGACCTTCGGCGAACCGAGGGTGATCGCGCCCGCGCCTACATCGCGCAACGCCATCTGATCCCGTCGGCGACGGATCGGTTCTGGACTGCCGTGCGCCCCTTGTTGGAGAAAGAAAAATGACCCGTCTCGCCCTATTGCGCCACGGACATACCGAATGGAACCGCGCTGGTCGCATTCAGGGTCGCAGCGACATTCCCCTGGATATTGATGCCCGTGCCGAGCTTGCGGGATATTGTCTGCCATCGCCGTGGGACACTGCATCGATCTGGTCCAGCCCGCTAAGTCGCGCGGCTGAAACCGCTGAACTTGTATCTGGCAAAGCCCCCAAAACATCCAAAGCCTTGACCGAGATGAACTGGGGAGATTGGGAAGGGCAACGCGGCGTGGACCTGATCGCGATTCCCGATAGCGGCTATCGTCATATTGAAGAGTGGGGTTGGGATTACCGACCACCTAACGGTGAAAGCCCGGCAGAACTTTGGGCAAGAATCGCACCTTGGATGGATGGCCTGACGGGCGACAATCTTGCCGTCTGCCATATCGGCATCATGCGGGTGATTTTGGCCAAGGCCTGGGGCTGGAACTTTGCAGGCCCCGCCCCGTTCAAAATCAAACGCAACAGGTTATTTGTCATCGAGTTGAACCCGATGCGGGCCCAGCCCGAACCCGTCCGTCTGCTTGGGCGTGAGGTCTGAAAATGAAGGTGATGATCGTCGTTACCCACCTGTTGGGCACCGGGCATCTGAGCCGGGCACTGACATTAGGGCGCGCATTCGTTGATCAGAACCATGAGGTTCTTGTCGTCTCCGGAGGTATGCCCGCACCGCAGCTGGACACGGACGGTATGTCTCTGCTGGGACTGCCGCCGCTGAGGTCGGATGGCACCGATTTTATCCGATTGCTTGATCAGAATGGTACCGTTGCAGACGCCGCCTATTTAGAAGCACGCGCAACCGGACTGGTTCAGGCAGTACGCAGCTTCGGGCCGCAGATTCTGATCACCGAGCTATATCCGTTTGGACGCCGTTCGCTCGCAGCAGAATTCCAAGCGGCAATAAAAGCCGCGCGGGGGATCTCTCGCCCCCCTGTTATACTGAGTTCGATCCGCGATATTCTTGCGCCGCCATCAAAGCCTGCAAAAGCTATCCGAACGGACGAAGTTGTTGCAGAGTTTTATGACGGTGTTCTGGTCCATGCCGACCCTCGGATCACACCCCTCGACGTCAGTTGGCCTGTTTCATCGCAACTGGCAGCACAGCTGCACTACACGGGTTTCGTCGCACCGAGCGCACCGCCAAGCCATCCGGAGGGTACAGGTCGGGACGAGATCATCGTAAGTGCCGGTGGCGGATCAGTTGGCCAACCGATCTTTCAGGCGGCCATTGAGGCCGCCCGAAAGATGCCCAACAGGCGCTGGCGCCTGTTGGTCGGAGGACAGGATGCCAAAGCGCGCATCGCCGAGCTTTCGCAGTTGGCCGAGGGGGCAACGGTTATTCTGGAACCCGTTCGCCCCGATTTTCGCCAAATGCTTCCGCTTGTTGCGGCCTCGGTTAGTATGTGCGGCTACAATACTGCCATGGACCTGCTGCAATGCGGTGCCCCTGCTGTGTTGATCCCATTCGACGACGGCAAAGAGGTTGAGCAGGGATTGCGTGCGCGTGCGCTTTCGCAATTGGAAGGGGTTGAGGTACTGAACAGTTCTGAACTATCCGGATCCTCACTGCTGAACGCACTGGATCGTGTCATGTCGGGTCTTGTTCGTCTTCCAATGACTGAAGGTTTTGATGGCGCCCGTCGATCGGTGGAAATTGCGACAGACTTGTATGAGGCCCGCCGATGAGCCTTGATTGGCAACCCTTAATGACTGAGTTGCAGCGCTGGGAAGAAGCGGATTTGACGCTACCCTTGTGGTGGCGCGATGACGACGCGATCACGGTGACGCCACAGCTCGAAAAACTCACATTGATATCCGTTGAGCTGGGCCTGCCGGTCCATCTGGCGGTGATCCCGCGCCCAGCTGAGGTGTCATTGGCGGACTATGTGCGTGATCAGACCGCCTTAATCCCGGTTGTGCATGGCTGGGCGCATCAGAACCACGCACCCATAGGTGAAAAGAAAGCTGAGTTCCGTTTGCACCGACCAATCGAAGCCATTGTTTCTGACGCAATGGCCGGACTGACTCGGCTACAGAATCTGTTCGGTGATCAGTTACGCCCGATGTTTGTGCCACCTTGGAACCGGATTGATCCTGAAGTTACAGCTCATCTCCGAGGGCTGGGTTTTCGGATAATATCGACCTCAACACCTCGGAAAACACCACTCGCCGCTCCTGGTCTCGAGCAGGTAAATACGCATCTCGATCCTATCGACTGGCGCGGAACTCGCGGCTTGGCTGACCCGGAAGAGCTGATTTCGCAAGTGGTCACACTGCTACAAGATCGACGCGCAGGACGGGCAGACAATGCTGAAGCATTTGGGGTGTTGACGCATCATCTGGTCCATGATCAGGACATCTGGACGTTTACGAAAGACCTGTTGCAAAGGCTGCTTGATGGGCCTGGTATTCCTTGGATTGCGCCATGCAACAAAACGCTGGGAGAACCCGAATGAGTCGACTGGATTCCATGCTACGACGCCTGACCGCGCAACGTGACGGGTTGAATTGGGCCGCAGCACAGATCGACGCCATGGACGGAGATGTTCTAGACTTGGGGCTGGGCAATGGACGTACCTATGACCATTTACGCGAGATCCTGCCCTTACGCCGAATTTGGGTAATGGATCGCGTATTGCAATGCCATCCTGACAGCAAGCCTCCTGCAGAAGATTTTCTGCAAGGCGAAGCGGAACCGATGTTACTGAAATTGGCGGAAGCTGGCCATACTATCGCACTAGCGCACTATGATTTTGGTCGCGGGATCAAGTCAGACGACGTTGCCGAAGCAGCCCGCCTGAGCCCTTTGGTCAAACAGGTGATGTGCCCCGGCGGCTTGCTGATATCAGGACAACCCCTGGTAGGTTTCACCCCGATACAGGGCCCTGAAACCATCGCACCTGATCGCTATCTGTTTTATCGCGCCTGATGCAACTTCATATGCTGCTCTAAGCGATCAACAAGCAATTTGGTCACCAAAATGAGCAAGTGTACCTTACTTTGGGGATGCTGGTAGCGGAGGAGGGACTTGAACCCCCGACACGCGGATTATGATTCCGCTGCTCTAACCAACTGAGCTACTCCGCCACGAGTGAGAGGCGATGTAAGCGACGGACCGGAGAGGGTCAAGAGGGAATTGAGGGTCTGATGGGATTCTTTGTGTGCGCTTTCAGTGAGGGTTTTGTTTTTTCATGTCGGCGTGGGTCATGCCGGCGATTTGGCGGATGAAACGTGCGCAGATATCAGGTTCAGTGATCAGGATCATGTGACCTCGATGTTCCAGTTTTTCGAAGGTGAGGCCGAATTTCGTCATTGATGCACCGTGTGTCTCAGCCGACAGGATCGGATCTTCGGTGCCGAACAGGATGCCTCCGGGCGTTTTCAGATCACTGTATCGTTGGGTTAATTCACCCATGCTGCTTTCTACGCCGATGACGTCTTGCGACGCAGTGATGAAGGCCGAAGGTCGCAGGCCGAGAGCGCCCCCGGCGCGGTTCAGAAAATCGGTTGGCGCGGGTTCAGGGGCGAAGACATCTTTCAGAACCAGCGGTGCTGTTTTACGGGCCATCGGCACGGCGATGGTGTTTCCGATTAGGCTGCGCAACCAATCGGAGCGGATTTCCAGTGGTTTGAAGACGGCAGGCGGTTCGGGCATCTGCTGCGTGAGAGGGGCCAGAAGTGCCAGCGCCGAGATAGTGTCGGGATAGTCCAATGCCATTGCCAGCGATACCGCGCCGCCAAGCGAATGGCCAACCAGTATGGTCTGGTCGACGTTCTTGGTTTCCAGAAACGCGTGGATCATCCGGGCCTGTTCAGGCAGGGCGGCCAGCGCAGCGGTATCACGGGTTGAGTAACCGCAACCCGGTCGGTCGACCGCGAGAACGTGATAGTCCTCTGCCAGATCATCCATCAATGCGTATGTAAAATGCTGCAACTGGCCCGAGAGGCCGTGGATCAGGACGATGGTCGGATTAACGGGGTCGCCCTTTTCGACATAGTGGATGCTGCCTCCCTGAACGGGCACGATTTGTCCCAATTGTGGCACCATCTCGATCCCTTGACGGGTCAGGCGGCGCGTCCAGAAGTTCATGCACAGCAGGAAAGCCACCAGCAGCAGGACAATCGTCAGCAGGATCGACATCATGGGTCTCCGATCGTTTCTCTCACAGGATGATATTGTTCGAGCCCGGATCGCGCCATGCGTTTTCTGAACTCGGACACAGTGCCCGGCCACAGCGTTGTATTGCGCCCCTCAGCGTCCTGATACCATGAGGTGCAGCCACCAGATTGCCAGACGCTTTCGAGGTGACGGTCCTGCATCTCTTTTGTAAACGCCACCTGTTTGTCGGTTTTCGGGGTGATGGTGCGAAGACCACCCTCCTGCATTTCTGTTAGAACACGACCGATATGAGCCACCTGTGCTTCGATCATAAGCACGACAGAGTTGTGCCCCAGCCCGGTATGCGGGCCGAGTAACATGAAGAAATTAGGAAACCCGGCAATTGCGGTGCCAAGGTTGGCCTGCATACCCCCTGACCAGGCCTGTTTCAGTGTCAGATCATTGGTTCCAGTTATGTCGAGATTATCGACCACATCAGTGACATGGAATCCGGTTCTCCAGACCAGAACATCAGCGATGAACTCGCGGCCGTCACCTGCGATGATGTGACCACCTTCGACCCTGGAGACGGCATGCGGCACCACATCCACGTTGTTTCGTGCCAATGCCGGATACCAGTCATTTGAGCTGAGGATGCGTTTACATCCGATTGTGTAGTCAGGCGTCAGCGTGGCTTTCAGGTCTGGATCGGTGATCGCACCTTCCAAGGCCTGGCGCCACATTTTCATTGCAAATTCGACAGCCCGCGGTTCACCCCGAAACACGCGATGACGAAACTCAAACTGCATATAGATCAGTTGGCGCCGGATGCGAGGCAGCACTGGGAAGTACCGATACAAGCGGCGCACCCATGGCGCAATCGGGCCGTCCGGGCGAGGCAGAACATAGGGCGCGCTGCGTTGGAAGATGGTGACCTGCGCCGCAGTTTTAGCGATCTCGGGGACGAACTGAACGGCTGAAGCTCCAGTGCCGATGACAGCGACTCTTTTACCAGAAAGCGAAACATCGTGATCCCATTCTGCGGAATGGAAGCTAGGGCCAGCAAAGCTGTCAGCGCCGGGGATATGCGGGATGCGCGGCACGTGCAGCGCGCCGATAGCCGAGACCAGAAACCGCGCTGACCAATGGTTGCCGTCCTCTGTCTCGACATGCCATCGCGTACCATCCCACCGCGCAGATTTGAGTTTCCGATGAAAGTGACAGAGTTGGTACAGCCCCTCATCCCGCGCGATTTTCTGCAAATAGGACTGGATTTCGGCGCCACCTGCATAGGCGCGGCTCCAATCCGGGTTTAGATGTGTCGCCATCGAGTAGAGATGCGAGGGGATATCGCAGGCGACGCCAGGATAAGTATTTTCTCGCCATGTACCGCCGATGTCGGCTGCTTTCTCCAATATGACAATATCTGCGATGCCGCGCTTTCGCGCCTCAATTGCCAAAATTAACCCGGAAAAACCTGCGCCGATGATAAGCATATCTGTTTGCTTCGTCATCCTTCGACCTCCTCCGTTGGCGCTCCACTCGGCTGATCAGATGATAAAGGTCGCAAACGCGTTTTGAACAGAGTGCAGTTTGGTCAACCACTCCCGCTTAGAATGGCAGCTGAGGGCCGTGGAAGCAGATCAAGCATGCGAATAATGCTCTTTCGACAGGCGGCGCCGACCCAATCCGGTGGGTAAAAGGCTGCGGGCAGGTCCGGTTGGCGCAGCACCACACGCCGCCATCGATGCACCAGCAGAGTCCGTAATGTGGCGCTCTGCAATGGAGTTGGTGTCCATTCCTCGGGCTGAGTTTTTGCTGCGTTCTGGACTGAAGTTAGCAATGCCCGGCACGAAGCGCGCAGCTCGGGTGGGCATAACCGATCCTGAATCCACTTCGGGGCCGTTTGCGGCGAGATATCCAGCGCGAGTAATCCTTCCGCCTGAAGCGGAGCCGCACCTGCCCTCATTGCTATGTTGCGTCCGATTGGAATGTAGTCATCGCTGAGCATTACATCGTCAAGCACCTGCGTACCCGTCCCGTCCTCGGCAATCAGCAGATGCCAATGTTCAACAGTCGCCGAGTCACGCGCGTAGATGCGCGGTGTGACGGCCGCTGATTGGGTTCTGCCAAATTCCGAGAGGACATGGCGCGAGACGCGACCGATCCGGTCACTCTCGATCCAACCGTCCTTGCGCAATCGGTGGAGCGCCACCCGGATCGCTTCGGGTTTTATGCCCATCGGTTCAATAATCTGGGTCAGTGCACCGCCTGAAATCTGCGCGCCCGGTTCCTGTGCCATATCTCCGAACAAAGAGACAATAATCGACCAGACCCGCTGGTCTTGCGGATCCACTAGATCGGCTACGGCCGTTTCGAACCACGAGCTTTGATTGGTCATGGGACCAGTTTAACCCATTAGGCCGAATAAGAAAAACAGGTTACGCTAACGAGTTAGCGGGCATTCATTGTCAAAAGTTCGTATTCTGCGACCGGCTCGTCATCCTGATTGGTCAGGGACACGTGCCAGCGAACCTCGCCATAATCGTCATTGCGTGGGGTTTTCTGCTTGACCGTCAAACGCACTTTGATGCTGTCCCCGGCGACGACCGGCTTCATGAACCGCAACCCGTCCAGCCCGGTATTGGCCAACACCGGCCCCTCGTTCGGTTCAACAAACAAGCCAGCCGCGAAGCTGAGCAACAGATAGCCATGCGCTACGCGACCGGGGAAGAACGGATTTCGTGCCGCCGCGTCCTCGTCCATATGAGCGTAGAACGTATCGCCGGTGAAATTGGCGAAGTGTTCGATATCCTCCAGCGTGATTACGCGCGAGGCTGTGTGCAGCGTCTCTCCGACCTGCAACTCACCGAATTTACGGGTGAACGGATGTGCCGGACCTTGGATTTCAGGCGCCCCAGGCACCCATTTGGTGCTGATACCACTGAGCATGCGCGGCGAGCCCTGAATGGCGGTGCGTTGCATATAGTGTTTCACACCGCGCACGCCGCCCATTTCCTCACCGCCGCCCGCTCGACCCGGCCCACCATGCACCATATGCGGCAGCGGAGAACCGTGGCCGGTCGATTCTGCCATCGAGTCGCGGTCGTTAATGTAAATCCGCCCGTTATAGGCCGCAGCCCCCATCACCACATCCCGCGCCACCTCAGTGTCATGGGTGATCAGTGAGGTGACCAGAGACCCCTGCCCGCGATTGGCCAGTGCCACCGCATGATCCAGATCGCGGTAACCCATCAGGGTTGAGACCGGGCCGAACGCCTCGGTATCGTGCACGCGCAGCGCTTTGTCAGGATCAGCGCAGTGAAACAGCATCGGGGGAACGAAGGCACCAGTTTCGGGGCCGTTCAGGTCGAACGCGTCGGGGTTTCCATAAACCCGTTCAGCCTCTTGCCCAATCAAAGCGGCCTTTTCCAGCACGTCAGCCTTCTGCCCGTTCGACACAAGCGCGCCCATGCGCGTGGTCTCGGCCCGCGGATCGCCGATGGTGATCTTCGCCAACCGTTCCGAGAGCGCGGAAATCACGGCGTCGAGCTGACTATCGGGCGCGATGATACGACGGATGGCGGTGCATTTCTGGCCCGCCTTGGTGGTCATTTCAAGAGAGACTTCCTTAACGAACAGATCGAATTCCGGCGTGCCGGGCTCTGCATCCGGGCCGAGGATTGAAGCATTCAAACTATCCTGCTCAGCAACGAACCGGACCGAGTTCTGCAAGATCGCAGGTGTCTGCCGTAGCTTCAACGCGGTGTTCGCCGAACCGGTGAAGCTGACCACATCCTGACAGCTTAAGTGATCGAGCATATCTCCCAACCCGCCTGACACTAATTGCAGCGCACCGGCGGGCAGGATGCCACTGTCCAGAATTATCCGCACGGCCAGTTCGGTGACATAACAACTATTGGTGGCTGGTTTCACGATAGCAGGAACGCCCGCCAAAAGTGTTGGAGCGAGTTTCTCCAACATGCCCCATACCGGGAAATTGAACGCGTTGATGTGGACCGCCACACCCTGCAGAGGGGTGCAGATATGTTGCCCCAGAAACGTGCCGTTGCGCGACAGTTGCTCGATATCTCCATCCAGGTAGACCTGCGCGTCGGGCATCTCGCGCCTACCCTTAGAGGCAAAGACGAACATCGTGCCGATGCCACCGTCGATATCGATCAGGTGGTCCTTCTGCGTGGCACCCGTTTCAAAGCTCAGATCGTAGAGCGCCTGTTTATGCGCTGACAGCTCTTGCGCCAGCGCTTTGAGCATCCGGGCACGGTCGTGGAACGTCAATTTACGTAGGGCTGGGCCACCGGTGTTACGTGCATAATCACGCATCGCCTGCACGTCGAGCGCTGCGTTGCCAGCACTGGCAAACGGTGCGCCGGTGATGGCGGATGCGATGGTGCGTGCGCCTTCTCCGGGCGCGACCCAAGTGCCAGCGGCAAAGCTGGAAATCTGATGCAGGGACATGATGTTCTCCTGTTTGATGAGGCGGGGCTCAGTGCCCCAGCGCGCCCATTTGCTGCGGCAGGTACAGAACCACGATGGGCACCAGCACGATCAGCGCAAGGCGGAAGATATCGGCAACCCAGAATGGTGTAACGCCGCGGAAGATGGTGCCGGTCGAGACGTCGCCCACCACGCCTTTCAGGATGAAGACGTTCAGGCCCACGGGCGGGGTGATCAGCGAGATTTCGGTGACAACCACCACAACGATGCCGAACCAGATCGGGTCATATCCCAGCGACGTGACCAGCGGGAAGAAGATTGGGACCGTCAGCAACAGCATCGAGAGGGATTCGAAGACGCAGCCCAGAATGATGTAGATGCCGAGGATCATAAGAATCACGACAAACGGTGCCACATCATAGGCCGTGACCATTGCAATCAGGGCTTCGGGCAAGCCGGCTAGATTGATGAAATTCGAGAATATCTGCGCGCCGATCAGAACTGCGAACAATGCAGACGCCGTAAAGCAGGTCTCTTTCAGCACCTCGAAGGTTGAGCCGACAGTCAAGCCACCGCGAAACAGGGCGATCAGGAAGGCCCCGGCGGCGCCCATGCCTGCGGCCTCGGTCGGTGAGAAAGTCAGGTTAAGCGGCTCGAAGTCGAAGGCGCCGTAGAGCCCGCCGATCACCAGAAAGAACAGCAGCAGCACGGCCCAGACAGAACCCAGCGCACGGATACGCTCCGACCAGGTGGCGCGTTCCCCGGCTGGCCCAGCCTCAGGGTTGCGCCAAACGGTCCAGCGCACCGCGAAAAGGTAGAAGAGGATACCGAGAATGCCGGGAATGATTCCCGCCATGAACAGTTTCCCGATCGAGGTTTCGGTCAGTAGTCCGTAAATGACCAGAATGACCGATGGGGGGATCAGAATGCCCAACGTACCACCGGCGGCAATCGACGCGGTCGAGAGTTCATCGGAGTAGCCATAGCGGCGCATCTGCGGCATCGCGACCTTTGACATGGTCGCGGCGGTGGCCAGAGACGAGCCGCAAATGGCCGAGAACCCGCCGCAGGCTGCGACCGTGGCCATAGCGATTCCGCCGCGCATGTGGCCCAAGAAAGCGTTGGACACCGCATAAAGCTCGCGCGCCATACCGCCTTTGTTCACGAACAGGCCCATCAGGATGAACAGCGGCACCACCGACAGACCATAATCCTGAGCAGTGTCAGTAATCTGGCGGCCCACCATAGACATGGCAGCCTTCAACCCGCGTTCATCAAAGATCGAGCCGCCACGTTCGTAGGCGAAGCCCAATGTGCCGACCAGTCCCATGGCAAAGACGATGGGCAGGCGCACCAGCACCAGGATCAATACAATCGCAAATCCGATCAGCGCTGCGGTCATTACATAGGCTCCGACAGAGTATTTGGGGCGAAGGCCTTTAGCAGCCCAGTGGCGATCATCACCAGTGCGGTTATGGCAACGGACAGGGTAATGAACCAGCCGATCAGGTAGGTGGGGATTGAAAGATACTCAGTCACGTCCCCATAATCCCGCGCCCGCTCGGCCAGGACCCAGACGCGTTGGACCGGCCAGAACAGCATGATGCCGCTGACCACATAGATCACCACGTCCCGCGCACGTGACAGGTGCAGACGGTGGAAGAACCCGTCCGTCAGATCGACCGCGATATGGCCGTTGGTGGTTGAGACAATCGGGAGGACTGAAAACACCAGAATGGCCATCAATATCCGCGTCAGTTCGGTTGCGGCCTCAATGGGCGCATTGAAGACTGAACGCAGGATCACGTCGCAAAATGTCATTGCCATCAGGATGAACAGGGCGATGCACGCCACGATCACGGGAAGGGCGCTGGCGCGTCGCACAAGCTGGATTATCGGGGTCATGGGAAACTCGCGCAGGGTAAGTCAGGGCGGCGCAAAGGCCGCCCTGAAGTTGGATCAGTTCGTGGACATTTCCGATTTGATCATGTCATAGGCGGCCTGAGCGTCGACACCTGTTGCGTCAACCTCGGCGATGACCTTGCCGCGGATGTCTTCGGCGATGGCCGAGAACTTCTCCATATCCGCGTCCGTGGCAGCGTTGATGGCATTACCTTCTGCCGCCTCGGTTGCCTCGCGACCTGTGGCATCAATCTCATCCCAGATCTTGCCGATCTCACGGCTCAGCGGTTCACCGAATACGTTTTCTTCCAACGCCGTCTGCAGCTCGGGCGGCAGATCTGCGAAGGTGTCTTCGTTCATGATGAAGGCAAACGAGCCACGATAAAGGCCACCGGGCATCTCATAGACGTTCTGTGCAACTTCGGTCAGCTTGAAACCCTTGCGCGATTCCAAAGGCATAACGACGCCGTCAGCGGCCTTGGACGCCAGTGTTTCATAGACTTTTGGGGCGGGCACCTGAATGCCGGTCGCGCCCAGCGCCGCACCGACGTCTCCGCCAACGCCGCCTGGGATGCGGACTTTCAGGCCCGAAACCTCATCCAGAGTGGTGACCGGCGCGCTGGAATGCAGCTGCGCAGGACCGTGTGTGTGCAGGGCGATGACTTTTACACCACGATGCTCGTCAGCAGCTTTCAGATGCTGATCGTAGGTGCGCCAGTAAGCAACCGAAGCGTCCTCGGCCGAGCCTTCATAGCCTGGCAGTTCGATCAGCTTGGTGGTGACAAAACGCCCGGGCTGATACCCGTGGAAAATAATCGAGGCATCGGCGGCGCCGTCCATGATCAGGTCCATCTGTGCCGGTGGCGGAGCGATGCCCAGCTTGAGCTCTGCAGTAACCTGCCCGTCAGTGGCCTCTTCGACCATCTCGACGAATTTGGGCCACATCTTCGCGTTGATGCCGTGGGTGGGTGGAGCCCAGCTGGAAATTGTCAGGGTGTAGTCGGCTGCAAAAGCAATGGTGCCTGACACCGCCAATGTTGCCGAAGCCAGCAGCGTGGTGAGCTTGGTGAATTTCATGACCGGGTCTCCTCCTCAAAAGCGCAAGTCGTGAATGTGTTAATGGTACGTTTTGTAACTATCAACGACGAGAAAAGCAGTTCAGCGCGTAGGCCAGAGGGCATTTCTGATCGCCGAGTCACAAACGGCTATAGAATTTATTGACCAACCGTTCGGTTTATGCAAGAAGTTTGTTGTAACTTATGAAAAGCGAACCGGGCATGTCTGATACGATTATTTCGCAGAATATGGGGCAATGGGTTGAAATCACACTCAATCGCCCAGATCGCCTGAACAGTTTCACGGATGAGATGCACTATGCCTTGCGCGCCGCGCTTGAGGCCGCGCGCGATGGTGGAACCCGCGCTGTGTTGCTGACTGGGGCGGGACGCGGGTTCTGTGCCGGGCAGGATTTGGGGGATCGAAACCCTGCAAAGATGGAGGGCCCGCCAGACCTGGGCAACACGGTGCGCACGTTTTATGCACCTCTGGTGCGCCTAATCCGGTCGCTGAATTTCCCCGTCGTCTGCGCCGTCAATGGTGTTGCGGCAGGCGCGGGTGCCAATATTGCGTTGGCCTGCGATGTGGTTCTGGCCGCTGATTCTGCCAAGTTTATCCAGTCGTTTTCCAAGGTCGGCTTGATCCCCGATACGGGCGGCAGTTGGCATTTGCCGCACCTGCTGGGTGAGGCGCGGGCCAAGGGTCTGGCCTTAATCGGGCAACCGTTGCCGGCGCGGCAGGCGGCAGATTGGGGGCTGATCTGGAAAGCGCTTCCCGACGCTGACCTGATGACTGAGGCGCGAGCGATGACGGAACAGTTGGCCAATGGTCCAACGCTGGGACTTGGCTTGACGAAACAGACGATTCAGGCGGCTGCCACGAATTCCCTGACCGACCATCTGGAGGTTGAAGCAGACGCGATGAAAACCTGCGGTGAAAGCGCGGACTATTCTGAAGGTGTCACAGCGTTTCTGGAAAAACGCGCGCCGGTCTTTCGGGGAGAATAAGATGACGCCAAAGGAGCGCGCCCAAAAAGCCGCGGCCGCAATGTGGGGGCGAGACAATGCCTCGAAATGGGCGGGCATGGAATTGGGCGAAGTTGACGAAGGGACCGCGATCCTGACGCTCGCCGTTCAGGACCATCACTGCAACGGGCACGGTATTTGCCATGGCGGCGTGACCTTCATGCTGGCCGACAGTGCCTTTGCCTTTGCCTGCAACAGCCGCAACCAATCAACAGTCGCGCAGCACAATGTGATCAGCTACGTCGCGCCCGCGCGATCCGGTGACCTGCTGACGGCCTGTGCAACGGAACTTAGCCTGACCGGGCGCAGCGGCATCTATGACGTAACAGTAACCAACCAGACCGGCCAAAAGATCGCAGAGTTTCGGGGATTTTCCCGCGCGGTCAAAGGCCCAGTGTTTGACGAGACCTGAGATGAGGGGGATGGCATGAAGGATCTTACTCCGAATAAGGCGGATCTTGATCCGATCGAGATCGCCTCGATTGATGAAATTCGCGCGCTGCAACTGGATCGGCTTAAATGGTCGCTGCGTCATGCCTATGACAATGTTCCCATGTACCGACAGCGGTTCGATGAGGCTGGGGTGCATCCTGACGATCTGCAATCCCTCAGTGATCTCGCGCGTTTTCCGTTTACCTACAAAAACGATCTGAGGGAAAACTATCCTTTCGGTCTGTTTGCCGTACCGCGTGAGCAGATCATCCGTGTTCACGCCTCGTCAGGAACCACGGGCAAGCCAACCGTGGTGGGCTATACGCAAGGCGATATCGATAATTGGGCCGATCTGGTGGCCAGGTCACTACGTGCCAGCGGGTTGCGCCGGGGTGACATGGTACACAACGCGTATGGCTATGGCCTATTCACCGGTGGTTTGGGCGCACATTACGGGATCGAGCGTCTGGGGGCCACGGTCGTCCCGATGAGCGGCGGGCAAACCGCCAAACAGGTCGATCTGATCACCGATTTCAAACCAGACGGGATCATGGTTACGCCATCCTATATGCTAAATATTCTTGAACAGTATCATAAGGTTGGCCTAGATCCGCGCGAATGTTCTCTGGCTGTGGGCGTCTTTGGCGCTGAACCCTGGACGGATTCCATGCGTGCTGAGGTTGAACAGGCCTTCGACATGCATGCCGTCGATATCTACGGCTTGTCCGAGATCATGGGACCTGGCGTCGCCAATGAGTGCGTCGAAACCAAAGACGGACCGGTGATCTGGGAAGATCACTTCTATCCAGAAATCATCGACCCCCAAACCGGTGAGGTCATGCCCGACGGTGAGATCGGTGAACTGGTCTTCACCACGTTGACCAAAGAGGGCCTTCCGATGATCCGCTATCGCACCCGCGACCTGACGCGGCTGTTGCCCGGTACAGCGCGGTCGATGCGGCGGATGGAAAAGATCACCGGTCGCTCGGACGATATGATCATCCTGCGCGGCGTAAACGTCTTCCCCAGCCAGATCGAAGAGCAGGTTTTGGCAACCGGCGGTCTAGCACCCTATTACCAGATCGAACTTTACAAAGCCGGACGAATGGACGCGATGCGCGTACATGTCGAGGCGACCCCAGACGCGGCAGATGAGCTGAGCAAAACCGCTGCAGCCCGGATGCTGTCGCGGCGGATCAAAGAGGTGGTTGGAATCTCGACCGAGATCGATATAGGCGAGCCGGGCGAGGTCGAACGCTCGCAGGGCAAAGCCCGGCGCGTAGTCGACAATCGCGACAGTTAAGACAGAATCGGAGGGTCAGGATTTGGCGCGCACGATAGCAAAAGACCATGACGACAAGCGGGCTCGTATTCTGAAATCCGCCGCCCGCGTCTTCGCGCAAGAAGGGTTTGACCGGGCGTCAATGTCTCAGCTGGCGCGCGAGTGTGGAATATCCAAGGCCAATATCTATCACTACTATGACAGCAAGGACGCGATCCTGTTTGACATACTCGACAGCTATCTACGACAGTTACGCGACCAAATTTGCGGCCTTGATCTTGAGGGGCTGGCCCCTGCGGACCGCCTAAGGCGGGTGCTGCAGGAAATCCTGCTGGCCTATCAGGGTGTGGATGATGAACATCGCGTGCAAACCAGCGGCATGTCCGCTTTGCCCGAGGAGCAGCAGAAACTGCTGCGTGGCTATCAGCGGGATCTGGTGGAGTTTGTCAGCGACATCATCGCCAGCGTTGCGCCCCAAACTTTCACGAACGACGCCGCCAAGCTTCGGGCGACCACGATGTCCGTCTTCGGGATGTTGAACTGGTTCTATATGTGGAATGCAGGCGCAGATGCCGAGGCGCGTAGTGACTACGCTGCGCTGGTAAGCAATCTGACCCTGTCGGGCGTTGACGGTCTCTGACGCTCGGCTGGCACAGAGTTGATTTGGGTCAGCCACTCAAATGGGTCTGAATGAGGGCAGAGGTCGCCCATGCAAAGCCCTGATCGTTTCGATAAATTCTATTTCGCCAAAGTGGGTTTGGGCGAAGCCTGTGGCTGCGCCGAACGCGTGATTGATGTGTTCGAATTCAACCGGAAGGCTGGCGCTCAGACACAATCAGCGAAGAAAGACCGAGGCAAACGGCGATCTCTGCGTGGGTTGGCCGTGAAATACGGATTGCTTAGCCGCAAGCGTCAGCCCTGAAAGTCAGGGCGCTTTCAGCCCCAGATTCGCGACCTGCTCAGTCGCCTTCGCCACCCACTGATCTCTCATCTCGGCTCCGGTCAGTTGCCGTAGCCCCAGCTTGCGCAGCGTCTCGATTTTCTCCGCACCCCCGGCCCCAAAACTGGCCGCCACGCGGGGCCACCAATAGTCAATTGACGCCTGCATCTCGGCAGCCTTCCCCTGTTCGATCAGCTTTAGCGCGCCTTCAAGGGCCAGTTCTCCATGGCGCGCCTCGATCGGAGCGATATCCCGGAAGGCTTCGGCCAAAGGTTGATAAGATATCTGAGAGAATTGAGCGAGTTGAACCGCAACCGCCTGGCTCATCAGCAGGTTCATCACCACAGCATCGCCCCACCCTTCGATCGGATAGTTAAAGACCGCAAGACGCATATCATGCTCGGACCGGGTCGCCCCAATATCCGCATCGCGATCCAGACGCTTGGTCCAAGGGTGATGGTTTGCATAGCGATCAGTGTTGGCCCCGAACTCGCCCATGATTTTCAGCACACGATCCGCATTGTCGGTCTTTTCCAACACAATCTTTGCCGCCGCTATGCGTTCCTTGATGCCAGGGCCCTGATTGATGATGTCGGCAAAACCCGCAGCACCTGCCAGCTCACTATCCACGAAGGTCGCCATCAGCTTCATGAGTTCTGCGCGGTAGCGCGGAGGAACATTGGTTGGATTGCTCAGGACGCCACCGGCGGCCAGATAGCTCTCGATTGTCATGTCTTCAGCCATCATTCCCTCCGTCTACTGATCGTAGTCCACGACCACGGTGTCGGTCAGCGGATAAGCCTGACAGCTCAGGACGTATCCTTTTTCGACCTCGTAATCTTCCAATGCGTGATTGGCGACCATCTCAACATCGCCCTCGAGCACACGGCAACGACAGGTCGAGCACACCCCAGCTTTGCAGGCGTAAGGCGCGTCCATCGCATTCTCTAACGCGGCATCAAGAATCGATTGATCCTTGGGCATGGTGATTGACTGCGTTGCCCCGTCCATTGTGATCGAGGCCTTGGTCTGGTTGGCCTGAGACGCCGTGTCCGCACCACTTACCTTGCGCTTGGCCCGACCGGGTTGGGCGCTGGCGAAAAGCTCGAATTTGATTTGTCCATCATCCAGCCCATGTGCACGCAGGGCAGAAGCGATGCCCAGCATCATGGGCTCGGGGCCGCAAATAAAGGCTGCGTCGACATTCTTGATGTCGATCCAGTGTTCGAACAGGTCGGCGCATTTCTCTTGCGTGACCAAACCGGTAAACAACTCGATCTCCTGCGCATCCGATTCCAGAATGTGGATCACATTCAAGCGCCCCATATAGAGGTTCTTGAGATCCTCAAGCTCTTCCCGGAACATGATCGTGTTCACACCCTTGTTGGCATAAACCAGCGTGAAGCGTGAATGCGGCTCGCGGGCGAGCGTGGTTTTCAGGATCGACAAGACCGGGGTGATACCCGACCCACCGGCAAAGCCCAGATACTGCTTTTCGGCGGTTGGATCGATTGCCGTGTGGAAGCTACCCATCGGCGGCATCGCCTGAACCGTGTCGCCCACCTTCAGGTCAGTGTTGGCCCAGGTTGAGAACGCGCCGCCATCGACGCGCTTGATGCCGACCTGCAGAATGCCTTCATCCTTACCAGCGCAGATAGAGTATGATCGGCGCAACTCTTCCCCGTCGAAATCGCGACGGAAGGTCAGGTATTGGCCTTGGGTGAAATCGAATTCCTCAGCCGAGCCGTTCACCGGTTTCAACGTCACCACCACCGCGTCGCGGATGGTTTTGTGAATGTCGGTGACTTCCAGATCGTGAAAGCGTGCCATCCGGTGATCCTCCCTCAGATGCACTTGAAATAGTCAAAAGGTTCCAAACAGTCGGTGCAGCGCCAATGGGCCTTACACGGGGTCGAGCCGAATTGGCTGACCTTCTCGACCGCTTTGCTGCCGCAATGTGGGCAACGTTCGGGGCCGCCTGCGGGCTGGGGCGGTGCGATTCCGTATTCCTCCAGCCGGGCGCGGCCTTTGTCACTGAGCCAATCGGTGGTCCACGCGGGCGCAATACTTGTTTCGATCCGCAAATCGTCAATCCCGTGATCACGCAACACGGTTTCGATATCCATGCTGATCACCGAGGTCGCCGGGCAGCCCGAATAAGTCGGGGTGACTGTGACCAACAGCGTGTCATCGTCCCACTGCACATCACGCACAATGCCCAGGTCGACGACCGAGATCACTGGGATCTCGGGGTCGGGAACAGCGTCCAGCCACTCCCATACCTGATCAGTCGAAGCCCTCATGCGACCTTACCAAGAGGCGCCGGGATAGGCGCGTTGAATCCACTGCATCTGTGTCAGTAAATGGCCCAGATGTTCGGTATGCATCCGCCCGTCACGCCCACCTTTATGGGCAAAGCGGCTTTCGGGAATGGTCAGCGTTGCCTCGCTCAGAACCCGCCCGATCAGAGCGTCATATTCTGCGCGCAGATCAGCAGGGCCCGGGGCGATTCCCGCCGCAACCATCTCAGCATCAACATCATCGCTGGCAAACATCTCGCCCACGTAAGGCCAGAGATAATCCAGAGCGTTCTGCATCCGCGCGTTGCTTTCTTCGGTTCCGTCGCCAAGCCCGACAACCGTGTCACCCGAGCGTTCGAGGTGATAGGTGACTTCTTTGCTGGCCTTGGCAGCGATCGCCGCGACCCTTTCGTCGGACGATTTCATCAGACGACCCAACATGATCGAATGCCACGCATCGAACAGGAACTGACGCATCAGCGTGCGCCCGAAATCGCCATTCGGGACCTCGACCAGCAGCACATTACGAAAGTCCCATGCGTCGCGCAAAAAGGCCAGGTCATCGGCGCTTTTGCCGCCGTCGATCTCACCGGCGAGGCCCAACCACATCTGGGTCTGACCGATCAGGTCCAACGCAGTGTTGGCCAGAGCGATATCCTCCTCCAGCACCGGCGCGTGGCCGCACCATTCGCTAACGCGATGGCCGAGGATCAGGGTATTATCCCCCATCCGCAGCAGAAACTGCAGGAATGCTTCGTCCCGGGTCATCACATTGCCCCCACTTCATCGGGAATGTCGAAAAAGGTCGGGTGACGGTACACTTTGCTCTCACTGGGCTCGTAAAGCGGGCCTTTGTCGCTAGGCGAAGAGGCCGAAATGTTGTTGGCCTCGACCACCCAGATCGACACGCCTTCGTTGCGGCGGGTATAGACGTCGCGCGCATTCTTGATTGCCATCTCCGCGTCAGGCGCATGCAGCGAGCCGACGTGACGGTGGCTCATCCCATGCTGACCACGGATGAAGATTTCCCACAGGGGCCATTCATTGTTCATTTGGTATCCTCCTTGGGTTTACTCTGCGGCCAGATTTCGTGTTCGTTTCTTGC
This sequence comes from Ruegeria sp. AN6, assembly GCF_056540425.1. NCBI lineage: Bacteria > Pseudomonadati > Pseudomonadota > Alphaproteobacteria > Rhodobacterales > Roseobacteraceae > Ruegeria > Ruegeria sp. AN6. The sequence continues at coordinate 19,196 of NZ_JBQFWR010000010.1, read as the reverse complement.
GGGCATGGGCCAACAACCCGTCGCGCACCCATTTTCCATCGTCCCACGCCTTGTTACGCGCGGCCAAACGATCGACATTGCAGGGGCCGTTGCCTTTGATCACATCGAAGAATTCGGACCAGTCCGGGTCGGTGTAGTCGTAGTGGCCCCGCTCTTCGTTCCACTTCAGGTCGGGGTCGGGAATGCTCAGGCCGAGATACTCGGCCTGCGGCACGGTCTGATCCACGAATTTCTGGCGCAGCTCGTCATTGGTATTGATCTTGATCTTCCAAGCCATAGATTGCGCTGAATGCACGCTTTCCTTGTCGGAAGGTCCAAACATCATCAGCGACGGATACCAGAGCCGGTTCAATGCATCCTGCGCCATCTTGCGCTGTTCTGGCGTGCCTTCTGCCATCTTGCGGATCGCATCATAGCCCTGACGCTGGTGAAAACTCTCTTCCTTGCAGATGCGGATCATAGCGCGCGAATAGGGGCCAAAGGACGTCCGCTGCAGCGGAACCTGGTTCATGATCGCGGCACCATCGACCAGCCATCCGACCGCGCCGATATCGGCCCAGTTCAATGTCGGGTAGTTGAAAATCGACGAATACTTCATGCGGCCATCCAACAGCATCTCGGTGATCTCGTCCCGGCTGACGCCCAGCGTTTCGGCCGCACAATAGAGATACAGCCCATGCCCGGCCTCATCCTGCACCTTGGCCAATAGGATCGCCTTACGCTCCAGTGTTGGAGCGCGCGTGATCCAGTTGCCTTCGGGTAACTGGCCGACAATCTCGGAATGCGCGTGCTGGCCAATCTGACGGATAAGAGTCGCGCGATAGTCATCGGGCATCCAGTCTTTGGGCTCGATTTTGATATCGGCGTCAATCTTGTCCTGAAAGGCGCGCTCCTGCTCGGTCATCTCCTCGCGGGATTTTACGCCTGTTCCGGCTGTCTTGATCATCTGAGCATACATGTGAGGTCTCCTCCCTTACACGCGTTCGAGAATAAGTGCTGCGCCCTGCCCTACCCCGACGCACATGGTGCAGAGCGCATAGCGCCCGCCCGTGCGGCGCAGTTGATAAGCAGCGGTCATAACCAACCTTGCGCCACTCATCCCAAGCGGATGCCCGATCGCAATGGCGCCTCCGTTCGGATTTACATGGGGCGCATCATCGGGCACCCCCAGTTCGCGAAGCGTGGCAAGGCCTTGCGAGGCAAATGCCTCATTCAATTCTATCACATCCATCTGATCGATGCTGAGACCCGCGCGGGCCAGTACCTTGCGGCTGGCTGGAACAGGACCGATGCCCATCACGCGCGGTTCGACCCCGGCAACGGACATTCCGACAACGCGGGCGATTGGGGTCAGATCGTTCTTTGCCGCTGCGGATTCATTCGCCATCAAGATCGCCGCCGCGCCGTCGTTTACGCCCGAAGCGTTACCAGCCGTGACAGTCTTTTCAGACCCGTTAATGCCCTTCAGGCCCGACAGTTTCTCGGCTGTGGTTCCAGGACGCGGATGTTCATCCGTATCGACCATCACAGGATCGCCCTTACGTTGCGGGATTGTGACCGGGGTGATCTCCTCCTGAAACACCCCGGTCTGGTGCGCCGCGGCCCAGCGGGCCTGGCTGCGTTCGGCAAACGCATCCTGATCGGAGCGGTTGATACCGTAAGCTTCCGCTACGTTATCTGCTGTTTCGGGCATCGAGTCGATACCGAATTCCTGCTTCATCTTGGGATTCACAAAACGCCAGCCGATCGTTGTGTCGTAGACTGAATTAGCGCGCGAGAAGGCGGACGTCGCTTTGGGCATCACAAATGGTGCGCGCGACATGCTTTCGACACCCCCGGCGATGGCCATGTCATAGTCCCCGGCGCGGATCGCGCGGGCCGCCATACCTACCGCATCCATACCAGAAGCACAAAGTCGGTTGATGGTCGTTCCAGGCACATCCACCGGCAGCCCCGCCAGCAACGCCGCCATCCGCGCCACGTTGCGGTTGCTTTCCCCAGCCTGATTGGCGTCGCCGTAGATCACGTCGTCTATGCCTGTCCAATCAACCTGAAGGTTTCGCGCTATCAGCGCAGCAATTGGGATCGCTGCCAAATCATCCGTGCGAACCTGGCTGAGGCTGCCGCCATACCGTCCGATTGGTGTGCGCTGCGCGTCGCAGATAAAGGCGTCCATTGGGCGAGGGCTCCGAGAATTATGTCGCGTGATTAAGTGACCGATAGGTCGGTTAATAAGCAACGCCGCGATTCGCAGCAAGAAAAATGTAACATGATTTTAATTTTTTTAAGATAATGGTAACATATTAAGGCAGCTAAATCAAAAAAGCCCGCAGATTTGCGGGCTTTAATACTTGGCATGAATGACGACGAAATTCAGACCATCGCAAATATGCGGGCCGGACCGCCAGACCCCCCGCGATGAGCTGGCGCACCCACAATCAATGTCGCTCCACTGGCTGGCACTTTGTCCAGGTTTGCAAGATTTTCAATGCCATACCTGTTCGTAGGCAGCCACGCGTAGTGAGTCGCAAAATCGGCTGATGGTCCGTGATCGAGGGATAGGGAATCCACCGCCAAGGCAACCGCGCCTGTGCCATCCATCAGCATCTGTGCGGCTTCGACATGGAAACCCGGAAAGTGCATTTTGCCCTCTTCGTCTGCGTTGCGGAAGTCTGGCGTTGCGGATTTAGCTCCCCACCCCGAATGCATCGCGACGCAAGCGCCGTCTGGGATCGGACCGTTTGCAGAGATCCAGGCCTCAAGATCGTCAGGCGTAACCTGAGCATCCGCATCCTCTGCTGCCCTCGCAGCGATATCAATTACGCAAAGTGGGCATACCAGATTGGATACAGGAATTTCATCAACCGACTGACCATCGGCCGAGAAATGTAGCGGCGCATCGATATGCGTGCCTGTGTGTTCGTTTACAGCGAGATTGAATAGATTGAAACCGTGGTCCTTGAAGTTGAAAGCTTGAGTTGCCTCAATTCCGGGTTCGCCAAAATAGGTCGGAAAATCAGCATCATATATATGTGTCATGTCTACGACTTCGCCATGGCCCATCGCCATTGCAGGTGTCGTCGCAGCCGAGCTTAGTGCGGTTCCAGCCACCATTGCGGCCCCGGCTTTAAAGAAAGAACGCCGAGATAGCATCCGATCTTTTACCGCATTCATTACGCATACATCACACATCTTGTAGCTCCCTTATTAAATGACACCGATAGCGGAATACTGCCCGACATGCTTGACTGAGTCCAATTCAGCCCCCTTGAGTTCAGTTTAGCCCGACGCTGATGATGTGCGTTTCACATGTTCGTAACGCTGCGACCGTAGCTCAAAAACCGAACGGTTGGTCGATTATAGGGTTGAATACTGTCTCAGTACGGTTCAGTCTCTGACTGCGTGGCAAATCGGGTTGAATGGACCACAACGCATATCTTTTCAGGAGGCAGGAACAAATGTCCCAGGTTATTGGTTATGAAAAAGTGGGCGACATCGCGGTTTTGTCGGCGAATAACCCGCCGGTAAATGCTCTGGGTGCAGAAGTACGCCAAGGCCTCCTAGCAGGGATTGAGCGTGCTGAAGCTGATGGCGTACGGGCCGTTTTGATTTACGGTAGGGGGCGAACCTATTTTGCCGGCGCTGATATTCGCGAATTCGGCAAGCCGCCACAGGATCCTTGGTTACCCGCGCTCTGCGATCGCATTGAAGCATCACCGCTTCTGGTGGTTTCATCTTTACACGGAACAGCCCTTGGCGGCGGGCTTGAGGTTGCCCTGTCCTGTCACTACCGTATTGCGACCCCTTTGACAAAAATCGGGCTGCCCGAGGTCAACCTTGGCATCATCCCCGGCGCGGGTGGAACCCAACGATTGCCACGGGTCGCTGGCGTCGAGGCCGCATTGGAAATGATAACGACGGGCCGCCATGTGCAGGCCTCTGAAGCGTTACAGATGGGCGTGCTGGACAAGGTTCAGGACGGAGATCCGCGCGAGATTGGGTTGGCCTTCGTACGAGATCTACTTGATACGGGCGCACCGCGCCGACCTGTCTGCGAAATGGCTAAACCAACGCCGATCGACTTTGACGCGACCTATGATGCCGTATTGAAGAAAGGACGGGGGCAGCTGTCGCCTGCGATTGCCGTGCGTGCTGTGCAAGCCAGCTGTGAAGCCCATGATTTTGCAGCAGGACAGGCTCGCGAACGGGAACTGTTCACCGAGCTGATGGCGTCAGATCAGCGTAAAGGACTGATCCATGCCTTCTTTGCTGAGCGCGCTGTCTCCAAACTCCCGGAACTGCAAGGGGTCAACCCCCGCGAGCTTCATCTGATAGGTGTTGTCGGAGGAGGTACGATGGGCGCAGGCATCGCCACATCCGCTCTGCTGGCGGGGCTTTCGGTTGTATTGCTTGAAATGTCGGTGGACGCAGCCAAGGCTGCAAAAGACCGGATCGCAGAAAATCTGACAGGTGCGGTGAAACGGGGGAAGTTGAGCCCGGACGCGCAAGTGGAAATTCTGGAGAACAGGCTATCCCTGTCGACGGGCTATGATGCGCTGAGTGGCGTTGATTTGGTGATCGAAGCCGTTTTTGAGGATATGGAGGTCAAGAAACAGGTTTTTGCAAGACTGGATGCGACCTGTAAATCCGGTGCCGTGCTGGCAACAAATACCTCATATCTCGACCTGAACGAAATTGCAGCATCCACAGGCAGGCCCAGTGACGTGATCGGTCTGCACTTTTTCTCACCTGCACATGTGATGAAACTGCTTGAGATCGTTGTTGCGGATCACACTGCGCCCGAAGTTATTGCGACAGGATTTGCTTTAGGAAAACGGTTAGGGAAAGTGTCCGTCAGGGCCGGCGTATGCGATGGTTTCATCGGCAACCGTATTCTCAACGCCTATCGAACCTGTGCAGATCACATGGTTCTGGATGGGGCAAGCCCTTTTCAGATAGATGCCGCGTTGACCGGATTTGGATTTGCAATGGGGCCATTTGCGGTGTCCGACCTTGCCGGGCTAGACATCGGGTGGGCAGCGCGCAAACGCAAACGGGCTGCGGGCCTGGATCCGCGTGTGCGCGACAGCTTCTATGCCGATAAACTATGCGAAGCAGGGCATTTTGGTCAGAAGACCGGCAAAGGTTATTATGTCTACGAGCAGGGGAATCGAAGCCGAAAACCCAACCCTGAAGTCATGCCTTTGATCGAAGCCGAGCGCGCCGCCAAAGGTATCTCTCCACGAGAGTTCACCGACGAAGAGATCGTGCGTCGTTATATGATTGCGATGGTGAATGAGGCGGCAAAGGTAGTTGGTGAGGGGATCGCCCGCAGACCACTGGATGTGGATATCACGCTGCTTTATGGCTATGGATTTCCACGATACTGGGGCGGACCATTGAAATGGGCCGACTTGCAGGGACTGTCAAACGTGTTGGATGACATTCGCCGGTGGTCAGGAGAAGATCCATATTATTGGCAGCCCGCGCCTTTGCTTGAACAACTGGCAACCGAAGGTCGTTGTTTTGATGATCTCAACAAAGCAAGTTGAGATCTAGGGCCTCCTTGCCCGCCCGACAATGAAACTGCCAATGTTGCCGGGCGAAGCAAGAGAAGGCGTTTCCAAAGAAACGCCAATACCTGACAGGTGCGTTTGGGATTAGTTCAGTACACCTTCAGCAGCTGCGCGAACTGCACGAATATTGTCGCCGTAAACAGACGGATTTGAAACTGACCCGCCCTTGAAAACAGCCGAGCCAGCGACCAGCACATCTGCACCGGCGGCTGCAACCAGAGGCGCGGTGCTGGGATCGACACCACCATCTATTTCGATATGCACCGGGCGGTCACCAATCAGCTGACGCAAACGACGCACCTTGGCGGTCATATCAATAAACTTTTGCCCGCCAAAACCGGGGTTAACGGACATAACACAAACCAGATCGGTCAGATCCAGCAGATGCTCTACCGCCTCAGCTGGTGTTCCCGGGTTCAAGGCAATACCTGCTTTCATCCCGGCGGCGCGAATGGCCTGTAACGTGCGATGCGAGTGCGGCCCGGCCTCAACATGAGCTGTGAGCACATCAGCCCCAGCATCGGCATAAGCCTGAATGTATGGATCGACCGGTGAGATCATCAGATGCACATCCATAACCGTCTTCACATGTGGTCGGAACGCTTTGACCGCCGGGGGGCCAAATGTGAGGTTGGGCACAAAATGCCCATCCATAACATCCACATGAACCCAATCGGCGCCTTGCGTTTCAATGGCCTGAATCTCTTGTCCGAAGTTTGCGAAATCTGCCGACAGGATCGACGGTGCGATCTTGATGGAACGGTCAAAGTTCATGGCGGGCCTCATGTGGATATGCAGTTGCGAGGGGATATATCTGTGATGGGCAAGGAGCGGTAGACCCGAGATACGAAAATCTTACCAGTCTCCCCTAACCTGCCGCCGCTCATCCAAGCCTCGGTACAAGTATCTTATTTATCGAGAGCGCGAGTGGGATTTCATACCTGAAAGTGAAAGCTATATGCGACTCAAATGTCGGTCGTCCTTCCGTTCAGGTATCAGTATTTCGCAACCAAGACCGCCGAGGCGTTCCGAAACGCCAAGTTTAAGCGTACCACCATAAGCCTTCAGCAGATCGACAGTAATAGCCAATCCCAAACCAGTCCCGCTGACAGAGGTATCCAGGCGCTCGCCAGATCGTAGCACGGCTGATTGCGCCTCTTCTGGAATGCCGGGTCCATCATCCTCAATACAGATTTTTATGTTGCGCCCATTACGATGTGCCGAAATATGAATTGTCGTTCGGCACCACTTAAGGGCATTGTCGAGAAGGTTACCCAACACCTCTTCAATGTCCTGAGTGTCGGTGCTGACCCAAAGACCGGCTTGGTAGCGTGAAGTTAGAGATTTGCCTTCGCGCTCTGCCATAATTGAAAAAAATTTAGACAGCCTTTCGACCGAATTCGAGATATCCGTTCGCGAATGGGTCAATTCGGCGGTATTTGACGCACGCATGCGTGCAAGTGCTCGACCAAGTTGGGAATCTATACGTGCCAGCGCCTCTTCCGCGGGCCCGGTATCGGATCCGGATTCCGACAAGTTCAACAACTCGTTTCGGAGAATCGATGTTGGCGTCTTAAGTGCATGGGCCAGATCTGCGGCCTGACGTCGAGAACTCGAAACGATCTCGCGATTTCGGTGCAACAGCTGATTGAGGTCTTCCACAAGCGGCGATACTTCTTCAGGATAATCATCCGGCTTCAGGTCGTCTCCGTTATCCCAGCGATGGGCAACGTCAGCACGCAATTTCCTCAGCGGACCAATGACCGCAGACATCAACAAAAGAGAGCCCGCAACACCAATCAGCCCAACCAGCCCAAAGACTGGAAGCAGGTTTGATTGTGCAGCCCGGCGTTCGCTTAACAGTTCAAGCCTGCTTTCCGCAACGCTCACGCCCCATTCCGTTCCGTCTTCAAAGGTGATTTTCTGATAAATGCTGCGAACAGCTTCATCGTCTGGTCCCAGCGTGTTCCAAATGGTTGCTTCGTTGCCAGTACGCGTGGGCTCTGCGATCGTTTCGTCGAACAATGAGGCCGATGTATAGATGTCGCCTTTGTTATTCGTCACCTGCCAATATCTGCCTGAATAAGGCGTACCATATGCGGGGTCGAATATCAGCTCTCTCAGGACATCCGGAGTGTCGGTGGTGACACTTAGTCCGACAACTAACTGAGTGTGACGGTCACGTAACGTTTCATCAAACTGCTGGAGCACCCTCGTATTGATGTAGGAGAAAACGACCAACGTTCCGACACCTACCGACACTGTGGCAGACGCCAGCCCACTAAGTAGGGCGCGATGGCGCAGCGATAGCATCAGGCGGTATCGATCATATAGCCGCGTCCTCTGACCGTAGTGATGAGATCAGGCCCCAATTTCTTGCGTAGCCGGGTAATGAATACTGCGATAGTGTTTGAATCTCGGTCACCGTCGTATTCGTATATATGTTCCGATAATTCAGTTCTGGAAACCATGCGCCCCAAGTTGTGCGCAAGGTAGGTGAGAACCGCGATCTCCTGCGCGGTTAGATCGACCGGAATCCCCGCAACACTGACCCGCCCGTTCCTGGTATCCAGCGAGACGTCGCCCATTTCGATAACCGGATTCAGCTGACCACTCTGCCTGCGCAGAATTGCCCGTACACGCGCGGCCAGTTCCGGCATGTGAAACGGTTTGGTCATGTAGTCATCTGCGCCCGCATCAAGACCATCGACACGCTCGCTCCAACCGTCACGGGCCGTCAGTATCAATACCGGTGTCTTAACACCTGAGCTGCGCCATTCGCGCAAAACGGAAATTCCATCCCGTTCAGGCAACCCAATGTCGAGTATGATCATGTCATATGGTTCGGTCGCGCCCATATGAAGAGCGTCCGTTCCATTATGGGCCACATCCACCACGCGACCCTCGACCCCCAGAAGTTTTTTAATCTGTTCGCAGAGTTGGGGTTCGTCTTCAGCCAGAAGTATTCTCATATCTTAAAACTACAGGCACATTCGCGTTGGTTTAAGCCCTAATTTCTGCCATTCCCGTTCCCACCGGAATTGCCGCCGCCATTACCCCCGCCGTTCCCGCCAGCATTACCTCCGCCGTTTCCGCCAGCATTACCTCCGCCGTTTCCGCCAGCATTACCTCCGCCGTTCCCGCCAGAATTTCCACCGCTGTTAACGCCGCTGTTTCCACCGGCATTTCCACCGCCGCCTCCGGTATCATTTCCATTGCCACCAGCATTCCCATTATCACGGTTTGCAGCTGATCCGGGCCCGTTGCGGTTACCACGATTGCTATTGGCTTTGGTCGAATTGGAACGCGCTGCTTTCGAAATCTGATTGCCGACCCCAGACCGGTTGGACACAACGGTGCCCGTCTGGGCATTCACAATCACACTAAAGATTTTTCCATCCGGCTTTTTTACAAGAATACGATAATAGATCTCACCCGCTTGAAACGCGCGGGCATCAACAGGGGTGCCTCCGTAAGTTTTTGCGACGCCTTTGATGACCCGTGCAAGCCGAATCGTATTACCCGATAGGGTCGCTTTGCGCAGTTCGCTCTGTTTAAGCTCACGGACGTCGGCCGTTGCTTCCCTAACAGGTAAAGCAACAAGCAAACTTACTACCGTCAATATAACCGCTGCACGCATCTACTTCCTCACACTTGCAGGTCAAAAGATACGTGAATCGACGTGAACCGGTGATGAACAAGAAGTTAGCCCTGCGTTCAAGCGCACTCAAGTTAAATGATTGAGAGATCAGACGATTCGTACGTGGATTGCAGCATTCGAATACAGCACGCCAGATCATAGTAGAAAGCACCACTGCTGTTCCATCAAGGAGACCGATATGAAAACCTCTATCCTCAGCCCTATTAAAGCTTCTGCGGTGGCTATTGCTTTGCTGGGATCGACCGCCGTTATTGTTACAGTCGCAATGCCAGATGTTGCAATTGCCAAAGAAGGAAAAGGCAACGGCGGGGGTAAAGGCGGCGGCAATTCCGGTGGAAACGGGAACAGCGGGAACAATGGTGGTGCCGACAAAGGCGATCGCGATTCGGCCAGTAACAATAAGAAAGGGTCTGACGGAAACCGCAAAGTTGGAAAATCCGGGAAATCCATTTTCGGCGGTTCAAAAAGCAAGTCTTCGCGTTCCACTTCAGAGAACCGCGGTCGATTTTCACTAAAAGATCTTTTTAATGGAGGCGGCAAAGCAAAAGGCGCTGCAAATTCCAGGACGCGCACGACCACCAGCGGTGGAAAGCAATTATCCAAGACCAACAAGCAGACTACAGAAAATTTGATTGTCGACGAACCTGTTCGCCCCGCAGTTCGGCCCACGGGTAACAGGGTGGCGGCGCTTCTTGGTGCCCACCCTTCTGAACTGGGTGCGCTTAATGCTGCGAACGCAAGTGCGACAGCCTTGGCCAATGCTTCACCTAATTCACGTGTCGGAAGAATAGCGACATATCGTGACACGGTGCTGGCCGGAGAACCCTTGCGGGAGGATCTTGCAGAACAGTTGGAAGAGCTTACCGGGCTGGAGCCACCAGAGCGCACTGTCGCGGAGATCGAAGAAGATTTAGAAGTCGCATTGGATGATGTTCAAACCAATCAAGAGCTTGTTGACGAACTTGAACAGGCTTTGGAGGATGCCGGTGGAACGGACCCTGTGATCGAAGAGCAGCTCAATCAAGCGCAGATGAATTTGGAAGGTTCAATTGAAGAGGCGCGGGACCTCAATGAGGAACGTCAGGCAGCATTAGAATATGAAGAAGCGACAGAAGAGGTTCGGGAACTGGTTGAACTTGTTGAAGAACAAGAATTAGCCGAGCGCGAAGCCTTGGAAGCGGCGGCCAACAAACCTGTTACCGATGCCGTGGAAGAAGAGGTCAAGTCGCTTCTGGGTCTGTAATCGAAACCTCAAATCTCAGGTATAACTTCCTAACGGTGCAGACAACTCACGGAAGCACCATAAGCCGGGGCGGTCATTTACTTCATCAGAAGCGGAATGGCCGCCCCTTGGTTTACTGGCATTGAACTATGCTTTGTGAGCTACAAGCCACGATTTCATTAGCACCAAACGAAAGAATCCCGCCTAAGTTAGGCGGGATTCTGTTGTCAATTCCGTTGTTTAGGACGAGTATCAGGAATTGAACAAGGGTCGACTGAACTACCTTCAGACGTTGGTTAGCGCCTCAGAAAGTCGCTTGTTTTTTACAATTTCTGTTAGTGCATTTTCGATAGGAGGGAAGCGACCGCTGATTGTAGGGCGTTTGGTTGGCAACTTGTCCGCAGCGATACCGCCAGAGGTTTGCATCACAGTAACAGTGTCGGACTCTTCGGTCTTAAAGGCAGACTTGATCATGCGTTTCCCCTCATTTGCAATTGAACAATAACTCGCTCGTTCAACTCTATAGAGCACTATGCCTCATCTCGGTTGAACGTCGCGAAAATACATTGTTCATGTTCAGTTAATGTTGTCCCCAAAACGAAAACAATGGGATAGTACGGCCATTTGCCGGGGTTTGTTGCGCAGATCAGGGCATGCCTTTGCTTCACTGCGATCTGTCAATGGTCTTATTAGGCTATGCTAAATTGCTTGTTTGACCCTCGTTTGCCTCAGCTCTCTCGAATTGTCGGCCTCCGGAATCGTCTAGTTGTGTTCAGCGCCCTGAGAGTGGTCCTTTGTTAAAGCCTACAGTGTTACTTATTGGCCCGCACTTCTAGGGGGACCTCTTGATTGGGGTCGTGGACACTAGAAACCGCTTAAGCGCTCGATAAGCCAGTACATTGAAACCGATCCGATGCCATAGGCGGTGAGTACGACCGGTCCTCGACCAGTCGGCGAGGCAACCAAGCGCCAAATCGCAGTGAAGACGGCCAGCGCAGCGATGAAACTCAACTGACCGGCCTCAACACCGAGATTAAATGCCAGCAACGCTGCCGGAATATCGTTTGGTGGTAGTCCAATTTCTGCCAGGGCACCTGCAAAACCAAGGCCGTGCAAAAGGCCAAACCCAAAGCAAACAATCCACGGTTTTTGCTTGGAAAGTCGGAAGCGACCTTCGCCACCTTTGACAATCTCCATCGCCAGAAACACGATTGAAAGCGCTATTACTGCCTCGACCGGTGGCCCAGGAACATTCAAAATACCAAAGGTCGCCAGCGCCAGAGTTATTGAATGAGCTAGTGTAAAAGCTGTTACGGCTCCTACAAGTCTCCAGACATCTCGGACCAGAATAAACAGCGCGAACACGAACAAAAGGTGATCCCAGCCCTCCAGTATGTGTTCAAATCCCAATTGAAAATAGGATATGAAAACTGACCATGTCGTCTGTTCAGGAGGTATGGTTTGGATTGCTGTATCTGAGGTGAGACGAAGGGTCGTCGGTGCGGCCTCTAAGGGGTGCAAGCGCACCAAAACATCGTTTCTTTGTGCCTCCAAGCCTTCAATCGCAATGGATTTCCCCGCAATATCTTCACGACACTCCATGACCCATGATGAAACCCAGGCCCGACTGTCACGTGTTGCTTCCGGACCACGTGACGGAGCGCAACCATTTGGCAGCACTGCATCAATCGCCATTGGCTGACCATTCACATCGGGCTTTCGCCAATGAACGCTCCATGTGTTTGATGCGATTTGACGGATTTCCAAATATCCCGGATCAAGCGCATGCGCGTTGGCGTCGCCTTCGGGCCACACGAACAACAACGCAATTAACATACTGACCAAATGTCTCATTTGGTTGGTCCCGAGATATCCGGCACCACAATCTCATAGGCATCAGCAAGCGCCTCATATTGCGCTTGCGCCAGATCTGCACTCATGGTGCGACGCCAATCCTGTAGAACCGCATTCCGTATCTCTGATAACGGCGGTGTTTTAGCAGGCTCGATAGCGACCACTTGAACAAGATGAACACCGTAACCTGATTGGATCGGCCCTCCCCATTGACCTGGTTCGAGTTCAGTTAGGCCGTTCGAAAACCCGGCGCCAAACACCGAGTCGACAACCCGAGTAGCGGTCAAAGGCATTGAGGCAGGCAGTAATGTTGAACGCCCAAATTCAGGAAGCTCTTGTTCCTCACGCACCGCGCTCAACGCGTTTGCGATCGCTGCGTCACCTGGCGCTTCGCCAAGAAAGATCTGATTGAAGGCTACCTTTTTGGACGTCGCGTATCTTTCACGGTTCTTCTGAAGATAGGCCTCCAAATCTTCGTCTTCAGGGGTAACTGATGCAGCAATCGCTTCAGTAAGAAAATCCATCTTTTGGCTTAGCCGCGATCTGATCACGCTATCTCCGCGATCCAGCCCAAGCTTTCTTGCTTCTCTGACCAAAACTTCTTCACGAATTGATGCATCGATCAAAGCTTGCAGTTCAGCTTCGTTTGGTTGGCGTTTCCACCTGGCCTCAAATTGAGTAACCAGAAGCGCGACATCATCTTTGTCGATTGATATTGTCACGAGATTTTCGGTGGTCTCATTTTCCGGCGCGACTATATGGAACCAAATGAATATAGCCGCCCCAATCAGGAAGAAATGAAACAAAGGTTCTTTCAATAGGCGCATACAGGCTCCTGCGTGAAATGCATCAGGTTCTAAGTACCAATGCTGACATCAGCGAGTTAATTTTTGCAATAAAGTAGGCTCTTGTCGCGCTGCAGAATTATAGGCTTCTGCCGAGGCAACAATCGCCACCTCGACTTATACTAATGTGATTAATGCTGATCACTCTGCCGGCGTGTACCAAATCGGTGATGAATACGCGCGTTCCTGATGCGTCAGCACCGCATCCTCGGGCAAGTCGATGCCATATCTTAGCTTGTCATACAGTATCCAACGCGGAGTCGGAATTTCCAATGCGCGTACATAATAAAATGCCCGTGCATTTGGGTCGAATTCAGGGTCGGACCAAACGGTCACAAGCTCGGAGGCACCGATTGTGTTGGCCCAACTGGCGGCTTCAACATCTACAGTATTCCCCACAGCGGGAACCTTTCCGCTATCATCGGCAACACGATCATCCGACCACGCAACGTCGTAGACCTTTTCCTGCAGGGCGCCTTCAGAATCAAGCCAGCCTTTGATCACCTGCACACGATCCAAGTTAGCTCCCACCGGGTCGCGCAGCGCAGCGATCAGGAATGAAGGTGCACCATCTCCCTCGCGTGGGCGCAGGTCCGAACCCATTGGAACGCCTTTGGTATAACCAACATTAGCAAGAAAACGGGTCTCAACATCAGCTTCACTGAAATCCCAACCACCAAAAAACCTCAGGCCGATCCGAGGACCTGTTGTCGCGTATGTCTCACGTCGTTTAAACGCGTCGAAAATCGCAGCACGCGTATTGTCGGTGGCCCAAACTGCCGTGTATCCGGATGCCACCAAAAGGTCGCCGGGTATTTCACCGAGATCATTCGCAATGAAAGGGTGCTTGATCCGCGAGGCCGAGGGTTCAACGCTGACCGACTTGCCAAAGAAGTTGTCTTCTTCGGCAGTGGCCAAAGACGTATGGCTGTCCGTCGCGCCTCCCATGCCAAATTTATAGGGATTCACGCCAAACTTTTCTTCCAGCAGCAATCCTCGTTTCAGAGCTTCTCGGGCGTACTCCCCTGCTAGCATGTCATCGGTCTTCAGCTCGGTTATGTCGAGATTGCCGACGTCCCAGTTCTCGTAATCCGCAAATTCGTCGTCTGGGCTCAGGAACGGATGCGCTTCGCCGTCACCTTTGATTTGGGTGACTTCATAATGAGGCTCCCATTTTGCGCGGGCGGCTACGTAATCCGCGTCGACCTTGCCACCGTGATAGGTATCTTCGGTTGGGAACATCCACCCGTTTGAAAGGTTGCCGTTATGTGCAAACGCAACTGCGCGTCCTCCGGTTTTCTCCTGATATTCTTCAAGCCAAGCATATAGCGCTTTTGGATCGGTATCGCCGTAGGGTGGTTGTGTGACCGGTGGCACCATCTGCAAGGCACGGATCGGCCCATCGCGCAGCATAACGTTCCGGTGCAGGTTGAAACCCTTAGGCACCGAAGTCCATTCGAACCCGATGAATGCAGTAAAATTACCCGGGTCGTTGTGCCGCTCGGCCGCAAGGACAATATGTTCCCAGGTAAAGGAAAAAGCGTCGGCACCGGGGCTGTAAGACTCCAACAGAACTTCTGGCAGTGTCATTTGCGAGAAATTGGTAATTATGTCGAAGGCTGTTTTCCCGGCCTCTTCGCCACCTGCTTTGTAGCCTTCGTACCATTCCAGCCCTTTTGGATCAGCCAGAACACCGGGTTTCCCAGCCTGCAAATCCGGAGCAAAGCCCATGAGGTCCGTATGATCTGTCAGAACCATCCAATCCAATGGTCTGGCCAGCCTTACGGGCTGCCCTGTGGAGGAAATGACCTGCTCTCCCTTTGCAAAACGCCAAGCTTCATCGGGTAGCAGGGTATTTCCAAATGCTCCCGCATCTAATGACAGCCCGGTATGTAGATGTGTATCACCCCAAAGCGGGCGTTCGGGGAAAGAACGCTGTGCGTACGGCGAATATGGTTGATTGGAAAACAGCCCTTCGACTGCCTGTTCGCTTGGAACCGCGTCAGAAAGCACAACGGTCGGCGCAAGAATAAGAGATAGAAAACAAGCAGAAATTCGATACATAGTGCCTCCCAAAAAGCAAAAAATACTCAGCGAGTTCCCAGAGTCTTTTGTGACTCCAATATATTCGATTTTTATGATATCATATCTGAGGGGCTCGTGGAAAAAATTTTGCCGCTAAGTCTTTGAGCTAATTGTATTCGAGGCGGTCGGCTCCTTGTTCCCGGATCAAAAATGCTGTCTTTCGCGCTTGAATACGTGTCCAACAGTCCGGGGGAGCACCGGAGCGGACCGCTAAACGATTGCTTCAGTGATCGGCCAAATTTCATGTTGAACTCAGGGGTTTTCCCACCAATCGGTCGGCTTGGCGCGTTTGCCGCGGTTACGGTCAAGCCAAAGGGCAAATCTACGCAAGGGTGAAAGCGCCAGTGCCAACCAGAAACGATGACGCCATAGCGTAAAATCGCGGTTGAACGGACAGACGCGCATGCAAATTGCGCAGTCGGAAGACAGTTTGGCCCAGAACCCAAAGCACCTAGCCGCGTCGGAAGTCCACTTGCGCACACCCTTTATGGCCGAGGGATCCTCCGTTGTCTCCGGCGCTCCGTAAGGGAGCGCTTTGACCGGGCAGGCATCTGCGCATTTGGTGCAAATGCTACAGAAAGCACGTACACCCAAAGGCCTGGGGGGATCATGTGCCAGTGGAAGATTGGTGAATATCTTGGAGAACCGCAATCGCGGACCATATTCAGGTGTTATCACCATCTGGTTGCGGGCATATTCTCCCAAGCCCGCCTTGATCGCATAAGGGATCACGAGACCGGTGTCATTCATAGAGGCTGTGGCCTCATAGCCCAGATTACGGATGTAGGCTGCAAGCTGCATCACGATACTGGCCTCATGGGAGTATTCGCGTCCAGTGGCAGCCCCCGCGAGAGCAGACGGATAGGTAGCCACAAGGTCTTCATCCATCTGATGGCCCATCACGATGACGGATGTCATGCCTTCCGGCAGGTCGTTGGGCGCATCAGAGAAGTCGCGAGTGTCAACTCGGGCCGCGTAAAGCCAACGGTCATCCATATCGGTGATGCCACAGAGATCGGCCCCAAAGAATTTCGCAATTCGTTTGACCTCCCTTGCCATCGCGACAGGGTCGTCTATCGGGTGCTGTGTCGGGGCCACAGGTGTGTCATTGTTGATGGGGGCTTGGAAGCCCTCGCGCCTGCCGGTCTCGCCTCCTCTTTCGGAGATCAAGTCTGAAATCAACCAAGCCGCGTTTCTAAGCGCAAAGTCGCGTTGGGTGAAACCATCCCCACGACGCGGAATGGCTTCCATGCGGTACGAGGCAAAGAAGGCGTCGGTTTGTTTGCAGCGGATACGCTCATCCCAGAAAGCGCGGGTAAATATATCATTACGCTGGTTGAAGCGTTCAAAGTCATTCGTGACATCAATACCTGCGGCGGCGTCGTCGGGTCGTTGGGGGTGGTTGGAGGGATAGCCCATTGCGAGACGATGCCGCGAGATAGGTCAGTTGTCAAAGGGGGCAGAGGCAACGCTTACATTTGCCCGTCTGAGTTTCCGATTATGGTGCTGAGGAGGATTGATCGTGAAGCAAGCAGTTTGGTGGACTGTTTGTAGATCGAACGGGTTGTTCGGAATTTGGTTGCGGGAGGGTGCAACTGCCGTTGTCGAATACGGTTGCAATGTCTGGCTTGAAGCCTCAAATCAAAAAGCCCCCGACCACTTCTTCAAGCATCGGTCTGCTAGTCGAAGGTACTCGCGCCGCCTCAGCACGATTTTTTAGAATTAGATTCTATTCCAAGATGATCCGCCCTATGACCAAACAGGAAGTCAAAGAAGCCGAAACGTTCGGCAAAAGAAGCATATCGATTATGTCAGAGCCGTTAGAAGACGCCATTCATTAGATGGGGCAATAGACTGAAGACAATCCTATCGTTACTCTGCCTTCAAGTTAGCATTCATAAACAACGAACAGGATTCTTCAGAAAGACTTTCAATGGCGGGTGAAAACGAACCTCCAATTTCTGAAACGCGCAGGCTTGCAGTTGTCGCGTTCGCAGATGTTGCCGGTTTTTCCCGCCTAATGGCAGAAGACGATGTTTGGACAAGCAACCAGTGGAAATCGCTCAGAGAAGAGTTGCTGTTGCCACTGCTTAAGCAATATGATGGCCGATTGGTCGAAACTATCGGAGACGCGATCCTCGTTGAATTCAGCAGCGTGGTGGCTGCCTTGAAATGGGCTGTCGACGCTCAGAAGAAACCACATCCAGAGGCGCAAAGGGGCACACGTGAAAGTCTGCAACTAAGGATTGCAGTAAATGTCGAAGATGTTTTGGTGAGCCACGGAAACATATTGGGTGACGGCGTCAACATTGCCTCGCGTATTCATGACGCTGCAGCGCCGGGTCAAATCGTTGCGACAGGGCTGGTTCGAGAGCTGGCAGGAAGTAAGATCAACGTCCGCTTCAGAGATATTGGGACGCCGCGGCTAAAAAACATCAATCGAATTATCCACTTGTTTCAGGTCGTGCCATTGGAATCCTCTTCCTCAGAAAGCGCGAGTCTGCACCAACCTTTTATTGAATGGACATCGCGACCTACAGTGGCCGTCTTGCCATTTCGCGCGTCTTCTGGCCATGAAATGGAAGAGTATTTTGGATCAGGGATCACCGAAGATATAATCAGCGGTCTATCCCGTAGTCATGCATTTCACGTAATCGCTCGCGCGTCGACATTACGTTTTGCCAAACGCTCGATTGATCTTCAGGAAATCGCGTCGCAGTTGGGTGTCAACTACGTAATGGATGGAAGCGTGCGCCGACAGGGTAATCGGCTTCGGATTACAGCGGAATTGGTTGATGTTGCCTTGAACCGATCAATCTGGTCCGAGTCGTTCGACGGGACCGCCGAAGATCTGTTCGATTTTCAAGACACAATAGTTGCCGCAGTTGTCGGCTCATTCGAGCCCCGCCTGAACGCGCACGGAATTGAACGCGTTCGAAATCGCTCCACCCATAGCCTTGATGCGTATGATTGCGTTCTCAAGGCGGCATCAGAACTGTATCGGTTCACAGATGAGGGGTATCATCAATCCGGAATAGCGCTGCAAAGGGCTATGGAACTGGATCCTACCTATGCCAGAGCCTATGCTTACTCCGCTTGGCGATTGAATTACCTCGTTGGCGAGGAACGCTCCGACAATCCTGAGCGCGACAAACTGCTGGCTGTCGAGCATGCCCGACATTCCATCGCATTGGATCCTGATGATCCTTTCTGCCAAGTGGTCGCTGGGCATCTGACAAGCCTCATTGAGGGTGATCCGCATCAAGCGATGTCGATGTTTGATCTGGCCCTGTCCCTCGATCAAAATAATGCACTCGGCTGGGCAACCAGTGGAGTAACATTGTCGTATTTAGGCCGAAGAGACGAGGCGATACCCCGGTTTCAGAATGCATTTAAACTAAGCCCGTTTGACACCTTGAACTTTACTTGGTGGACCGGGGTTGGAATCGCCGAGTTTTCCTCGGGAAATTATGCTGAAGCGATTTCCTGGTTGCAGAAGGCGCGTCAGGTCAACTCTCGCTTTATTGCGACCTTGAGAATTCTGGCGGCCAGTCTTGCAATGAACGGTCAAGAGGAAAAGGCACGGGCCGTTGGAGCCGAGCTTCTAAGGCTCGACAAAGATTTCTCGGTGGATCGGTTTGTTTCGTGGTATCCATTTGTACGTAGAGAAGACAAATTGGCCCTAAAAAGTGGGTTATTTATTGCGGGTTTGCCGCGTTAGAGGACTTTGAGCCGACGAAATCTCAAGTCCATATTATTCGATAGGGGGATTTCCAATGACTTCTAGAAAGGACACAGCCAACGGCATGGGTAGTGGCATGGGCATGGGCATGGGTCGCGGCATGGGCATGGGCATGGGTAACGGCATGGGCATGGGCATGGGTAACGGCATGGGCATGGGCATGGGTAACGGCATGGGCATGGGCATGGGTAACGGCATGGGCATGGGCATG
>NZ_JBQFWR010000009.1:0-197850 GCF_056540425.1 Ruegeria sp. AN6 | reverse complement strand
ATCAATAACCCTGCCATAAGTGGGAAAGTCTTGTTCAACTTAACTTCCTTCCTGCTTACTCTAGCAGATTGCGTTCCGCCAAAGGCACATCTTGTCCAATTCAATCGCAACAGGCGGGATCAGGTAAAGAGATTACCATGCATTCTTCGGACATCGCATCCGGACTGTGATACGAACGCTGATACAGGGATGTGGTCCAAGCGCGAGAAAATCCAATGTCAGAACACAAGCTGCTTCGGTCGGAACTTGGGTTTTCACGGTGCTTCCCCAAGCTTGGAACACTGGCTTCTTTTGCAAGCGCTACTGTTGCATTTCTGGCATGGATCGAGCTCGCCCACGCCGATAGTCCCGGTTTGACTCTCATCGACTCATTCAAGGTGGCGGACAAATCGGAAGGCTTCTCGGAGCCTTCCGGATTGTCTCTGTCCAACGCCGAAGGCTTCTTGTGGTCAGTAAGCGACGCTGAACCTAGACTGCACCTACTTGGAGTCGACGGGGCATTAGGAAACTCTATCAAGCTTCCATCGTTGGCGGGATCAGATCTGGAGGGCGTCGCATCGCGAAAAGATGGGTCTGTTTTGGTGCTTCAGGAAACTGATCGATCAATCCTAGTCGTTCACCCGACTGACCCCATTCAATTTACAACAATACCTCTCACATCTCTTAAAGGTTACCCGGCCGCCGCTGAATTACTCGTCGGCAACCCATCAAACAAGGGACCCGAAGGTATCACCGTTGACCCGGAATCCGGGCGGGTCTTCGTTGGCATTGGCGGAATAGGGGGTTCAAATGCCTCCCGAATGCCCAAGTTTGCCGCGTGAGCGAGAAACTGCAAGACTTAACAAATAGGAAAACCGGGCTGGGAGCTGCGGTAGTCGAAAACAGGTGCCAATGAACTTTAACGAAAAACTTCTGACTCTGAGGTCGCTCTTCGTTGCGATGGCGTCGGTTCAGGTCGTAACGGCCGCATCTGCGACGCTTGTCGCATTGTACTTCGCCGAAACAGGCGCGTCACAAGAAATCGCAACGCTCGCTCCGGCATTTTATTCCTTGGGCTTTCTCGTTGGATGCTTCTACATCGCCGGATGGCTTGGCGCGATCGGTCGTAGGCGATCGTTCGCGGCCGGAGCCGCCATTTGTACGGCCTCTGCACTGACCTTTTCCGTAAGCGAATTGGTGCCATTCCTTCTGATCGTTCGTTTTGCGACCGGTGTCGCAACGGCTGGATTGTTCGCGATTGGAGATGCCTGGATAAGCGAGTCTGCCGACAAGGCGAGCCGCGGAAGGCTGCTTGCTGTCTATGCGATCGTCATGGGCACAATGTCAGTGGCCAGTCAATTCTTGATTCAGGTGCTGCCCGACGATCTAGACGAGGCCTTTGTGTTCATCTCCATGCTGTATTGTCTCGCGATCGTTGTCTTCTCCGCCGCCCGAACCGATCCACCGCCCCTGAAGTCAAGTGCAAATGTTCGGATAAAGGCGCTGTTGCAAGACTCGCCCACGGCATGGGTCGGTGCATTTGTGGTCGGTATGGTCGCTACGACTCTATTAAGTGTTGCGCCATATCGCGCCGCGGTCCTTGGCATCGAAACAAGGGAAATCGGGCTTGCAATCGGAATACTTTACCTCGGGCGGATCGTGTTCATGTATCCGCTGGGCAACCTGTCCGACCGAATGGATCGTCGCTTAGTCATTCTGGTGAGCAGTGTTCTAGCAGCACTTCTGTTGGCAAGTGTTGCGGCTCTTGGATCTGGCGACGATACCGCATACATCCTGGCTGCCGGACCCGGTTGGCAATTGTTGCAACTGGCCGCATTCCTCCTTTTAGGAGGAACTCTGCTGACCTTGTACTCATTGCTCGCCGCTCACGCGATGGACCGTACGCCACCGGTTTTTGTAGCGTCTGCTTCCGTTACAATGCTGTTTGTGAACACTGTGGGTGCGATCGTTGGACCTCTTGTGGCTGGTGCTGTTTCGGGAGTTTTTGGCGACATCTCACTATTCTGGTTTCTTGTAATGATTACAGTAAGTTACGCCGGTTTCGCGGGTCTCAGGCTCACTCGGAAGGATGCTGCAGCCAACGCTGAGAAAACGCACCATGAAGTCGCTCAAACAACCAGTGTCGAGCTAACACCGGAAGCAAAGAGATAGGAAAAAAAATGACTCATGGAGGCGGAAACACACTTAGAGCCGAGTGGCCAACCGGGCTTATCTGGTTGACGTTTGTCGTGATGACTTTGATTGGAAGTGCGCTAAAGCCTGATGTTATCGGTTCGGGCGCTTCCTGGATCATGCTGGGCGCGATTTTCGCAGTTATGCTCGCCACTGTCTTTCGAGTTGTTCATCATGCCGAATGCCTGGCGATCATTTTCGGCGAACCTTTTGGTACGCTGATCCTGACGCTCTCGGTTATCGGCATCGAAGTCGCCCTTATTACCGCCGTCATGTTGAATGGCGATAACAACCCAACCCTGGCACGGGACACGATGTTCTCTGTTCTGATGATCGTTATGAACGGTCTCGTTGGCCTGAGCTTGTTGATCGGCGGTCTCAGTCACGGTCTTCAGGTCTTCAACCTTTCAGGTGCCAACGCTTACCTTGTCGTACTGCTACCGATTGCGTTAACGAGCCTCGTCCTTCCCAGCTTTACAACCTCAGCTGAGGGCGGAGGGTTGTCGCCACTTCAAGCAGGGTTTCAAGTGGTAATGTCTTTGGTGCTCTACGGCATCTTTCTAGCCTACCAAACCCTCGGAAAACCGGAGATTTTCCGGCAACCGGTCGAAGATATCCCCACCACCGGTGGATCATCTGTCCATGATCTTGAACCGAAAGGAATTGCCTATCACGTCGCGGGGCTGTTGCTGGCTATGTTGCCTATTGTCCTGCTGTCGAAGATGCTTGCGGTCTATGTTGACTTCAAGATTGCAGAGCTTGGCGCGCCTGTTGCACTTGGGGGTTTTCTCGTCGCGACTATGATTTTAACGCCTGAAGCTCTGGCAGCGCTGGATGCTGCAAGGAGTAATCAACTTCAGCGCGCGGTGAACATTTGCCTTGGTTCAGCCGTGGCTACCATTGGATTGACTGTCCCGGCCGT
This sequence comes from Ruegeria sp. AN6, assembly GCF_056540425.1. NCBI lineage: Bacteria > Pseudomonadati > Pseudomonadota > Alphaproteobacteria > Rhodobacterales > Roseobacteraceae > Ruegeria > Ruegeria sp. AN6. Next base: position 194,756 of record NZ_JBQFWR010000009.1, on the reverse strand, counting down.
TCTGATCGCGTCGGGTATTGTCGGCAGACCAATCGAACTGGGCCTTGATGCCCCGGAAATCGTCCTGCTCGCTCTCACACTTGCAGTTAGCATTGTCACATTTGTTGGAACGCGCACAAACTCGCTGCAGGGGGTCGTGCATCTGGCCGCGTTTCTCACGTTTGTTGTACTGATATTCGACAGTTAGATTAGTATCAAAACGAATGAGCGAGGCTGAGATCATGTCCGGTCAAATTCGAATCCAACGTACAATACGCGAGCGGCTGGAGATAAGTTTAACAATGGCTGCCCTCGCAGCTTTGCTATTCATGGTCGTCCTATACAACGATATCTCAAGCTTTGCCGGCCGAGAAGTTGACCAACTGCCTTGGCCACTGATTTATCGCTACCTCCTATCCATGACCGCAGGTGGAGCCGTCGCAGGATACTTACTTGCTGGAAGATTCGGTCGTCCAGGGCTTACAGGTTGGATTTCAGCAACACTGTGGGGGTTGGTGGCAATTCTTGCTGCGGGCTTTCTTGGGAGCCTGATCGGAATTCTGCCGGAACGTCTTTCAGATGGTTTTCAGTCAGCCGACCTCGTCGCAGTTGCGGCCGGTGGATTAATTTTGCCCTTTGCGGCCAACGATTGGCCTTGGCTTTTTTTGCTGATCCCATTTGCAATCGGTCTGGCACACTTGCGAACTCGCAGGAGCGTAAAAAAACAGGAGTCCTAGCAGCCACCAAATTCGGAATGTCTTAAAGTGCAAAGACAATCGGCTAGTCTGCCTGCTTAAGAAGAACAACCTCTGCGAGCTTAGAGCAGCCGTTTGCCGCGGAGCAGCGCCCAACGGTAGGATCAACGGCAGTTTTGGGCTCAAAACAGTCGTTCGCTGCACTTGTCGTGAATGACCGCTTTGCGGACGTAGTTGCCATAGCCCGGTTCAATTTGAATGTCCGCAATGGCTGCAGACATTCTGAAGTCCGTGGCGAGATTTACCGACGAATTTTTTAACTGATCAAGTTAAGGGCATTAGTTTTGACCACTCTGCCAGTTTGGTAATGGATCAAATCCCAATTGCAGCAAGACGTGCGGAACATCCACGAATACCCAGTTTTCAACAAGAAGGCTATCTTCCCGACGCCACCAGTCGCAGACCCGCATAAAGACCCTCTCGTTTGTGGGACTCTGACCCAAGAATGGTTTCACGTTGACACCAGTCAGGGACGGCCAACCACCTGAGCACGTGTAATTTCCGTCTCCATACCTTGTGAAATGCTTGGTCATCCCATTGTTTTTCGTTCCACCCGACCATCCTTCAAACTGCGATTCAAAAGGGACTTGGAACGATGCAAATTCCTCAATACCCACAAAGCTTCCAAAGGCGCCCGGGCCATACCACATCATGTTGTCGTGCCAGTAAGGTCGCCACGCCTCATCTTCGGTCGCCAGTTTGTTGAGCATATCCGTCACGATCTGATAACTGCGTTGGCCCTCGGCCAGATCGGTGACATCCTTAAGGACGCCGTCTCCGCTCGCCGGTCCTTGGATTAGCCCTGTGTAGCCGCGCGATAATCCCGGCCCCATGGGCAAGGGCCATTGATTGCACCCGATCATCAATTCCGGAATGTCGAGGTAGATATAGCTTTCGACCACCTTGCCTTTCTCGATGCGGTGAAACTCGCCATAGCGCAGATAGCTTAGCGTGCCGGTTGCCTTGATGCCGATCCAGTCTTGGGCAAACTGTCCGACATAGTAGCCTGTGGAACTGATCCAGTCCTGTCCTTCAAATTGACCCGCCATGAAAATGTCGTCCCGTCTATAAAGTCCGTCAAAAGACTGCTGTAAAGGACGCAAGAACGTGTCGAGGTATTTGTCTGCCCCGTGCAGTTCGTTGAAAGGGTGGACAACATTGATGTTGGCGTCCGCAGCGAAGAACGCGGCAATTGCGCCAGAAAAATCGTTTGGATGCCTTAGGGCCTCTGCATAGCGCAGATAGAGTGAACGGTCATGTGATGACATGATATTTCCTTTTGAATGCTTTGATGTGGTGAATCTGGTTACTTGTAACCCGGCCCCGCACGCATTCTGGCAAAAGGAATTCGACCCGGACGCCTTGAGCGCACTGCAAGCAAACGCAGTGCTGCGTTTTCCGCAGATGATCGCACGGAAAGAAGGCTTTTTTGTCCCATAGGCCGACAGTAGCGCTTTTGTCGTGTTGAGCAAGAACAGATTAGGGGTACGCGATGCCGCTGCCATGATTATTGGGCTACGGCCATGTCTAGGCCCCCTGATCGTGCAGAAATGATCAAAGCCGACCTTCACGCAACCTGCAGCATTTGGGAAGTTTGGGCTCATAGTTGCCGTTAACGGCGCGGTGCATCAATGACTGGTATGCGGACTTTGCAGTCATTTCGATTTGCAGAGCGTGCGCCTCCAACTGCAAATTCTAAGCCGCTGCAAATGTATAGCTTTTTGCGCAATTTGATATTCATCAAAGACAATATTTGAACCTTCTGAAAACCTTGCACTCTCAAATTGAAATGTCGAGAGGTGCCACTATGCAAGATACCTGCAGGCTGAGATGGCAATGTTCAGATTGGTAGCGGTTCTTTTGGCGGCCGCCTTTCTAATCGCGACAGGTCCCATAGAAGCTGCGTATGCTGAGCCCGAGGTTAAAATCCCTGATGTGACCTTTTCCGAGGGAGCAGAGGAAGCCTATCAAGCTGTCTCCCCAAAATTCTATGGAGTACTTCAGCCACACTGTACTGCCGCGGACATGTTGACCGTTGAAAAGGCATGGAGGTTCACTGTGCACGTCATTTTCGAAACAGATTTTTTTAAGCAACCTTCTCCAATTCACGAAGAGGAGCTCGTGAAAATTGAGCAGCAAGCTGAAGCAATTCCACAAGAGATCGGTAAGTTGCCACCCCGCTGCCAAGAAGCATATTGGGCGAATGTTGATCACGCTGTTTTCGAAGTAACTATCGTAAATTGAAAACCAAACAGACGCAGCTGGCGGGAGATTGCCGGTTTACTGGTTTTGCTGGCAACGGTCTTTTTGAGTTTGCGCCTGATCACGCATTTCGGTCGTGCCGCAACAGCTAGCTGCAGCCTGTCATACTGGCGTTGGATGCATGTCCGCATTGGGCTCGGAGCGGACATTTCGTGAAATCTGCTCAACATCTGCTTTGCGGACAAAGCAGACTTCAACAGTGTTCCAACACAGCAGCCATTTTACGGTTCGTGTCACACTCAGGATCTACGGTCTACTCCGAATTTGGCTTCTGCTTCAATCAAGCCGACTTGCGGAAAATCCGTCGCAAAGGTCGAGCTAAGCGCCGGTATTTGCTTTTTAGTTTCGACATGTGTTTGTCTTTCTACAGGACGCAAACGATCGTAAATCATGTGAAAAAAATATGTGTAAATCGAATAGGTTAACGTCAAGCCCAGATTGAATGCTAAGGCGGCTGACAGTGTATGCCCGCCGATCCACATAAGAAGCGGACAAGTTATCAAAATCGCTGAAACTTCATGCAGTGTAGCGTGTAAAACTCTAAGCCTGTGTGGGCGTTTGCAGGCCAGTCGGTTGGTAAAATGTCTATCAATCACGTCAAAAAAGGTATTAAAGATCGGCGACCAGACCATTACTGCGATAGATAATACGGCAATTGTTGCAAACCCATGTACCATTGATGACCCGGCCAGTTGGGCATAAATGGGGGAAACAAAAAAAATACCTACTAACTCAAAACTTGAAGTCTGAATGACGCGTTCTTTAACTGACCTAAGTGTCATTTTTCTGCTCCAATACAGTAGTTCTTGCCACATCAAAAAAGGCATCTGCTCACTCAGGAAAATGACCCACCCGGACGCTGAGCACGTTTCCCGAGCAGCCTGCTTTCGCCGCTTCAATGATGATGATTGACCAGTGAAGATGATTTAGCTGTGAAGTCAGTCACACTGGACAATTTTAACGAAAAACTGGACATCTGCTCTCAACAATACGGTTTGCTGCAGTGCGGTTCTGTTTGACCATCAATTCGCGAACTTCCTGAAAAAGTTAGTCGACCTCAACGAATAGGTTGAGTTAAACACGTTGGCCGACTGTCAAACACAAGTTCGCTTTTAACGACCGCATTGGGCTCGCCTCGGTCATCCGGGTCTTTTTATCAGATGACGGCTTTTCTGCGTTAAGCGGCCGTAATTCCACTGGACTTGCGCGCCAAACAGAGCGGTACTGTCTGTGCCGCGACGCACCTGGCGCCGCGCGCCGCCTTCTCCGCCCGGGCCTCCGGGCTCTGCTCAGTAGCAGGGTCACTTCCGACCTGCCTGAACAAAATGGAGAAGACCTATGACAAAGTCACCGAAACCCAAAACCAAGAAAGCACAGCTTATCCAGATGCTGACCCGGAAAGCCGGCGCCGACGTTGCGACGATCAGCGACAAGCTCGGCTGGCAGTCCCATACGACTCGGGCGGCGCTGACGGGTCTGCGCAAGGCGGGGTTCGAGATCTCCGCCGAGAAACCGGGCGAGGGCAAGCCTTTGAGCTACCGCATCACCGCCCTACCGGCGGATGCCGCCTGATGGTGGACAATACGGACATCGCTGCGCGCTGGGCAGACCTCGGCCAGATGGATCGGGCAGTTCTGCGCGTGGCCTGGGCGGCGGCGTTTGGCGACGCCCCGCCGCACTTCCTGTCGATGATCTTCATGCGCAAGGCGCTGATCTGGCATGCACAATGTCAGGCCTTTGGTGGGCTGACCACCGAGGTGAAACGCGCGCTGAAGTCTGCCGCGGGCGGCAAATCGGTCAGGCCACCGGCGCCCGCGATCAAACCTGGAACACAGCTGGTACGCGAATGGAACGGCAGGCGGTACCAGGTCGAGGTCCGGGACGACGGCTTCGTGATGAACGGTGATCATTATAAATCGCTGTCCGCCATTGCGCTGCAGATTACCGGCACCAGCTGGTCGGGACCGCGGTTCTTTGGTCTCAACGGCAGGGCAGGGACGGATATATGAAGAAGATCCGCTGTGCCATTTACACCCGCAAAAGCTCGGAAGAAGGGTTGGAACAGGAGTTCAACTCGCTGGATGCGCAATACGAGGCTTGTGCTGCCTACATCGCCAGCCAAAAGGCGGAAGGCTGGGTGCTGTTGCCAGACAGGTACGATGATGGCGGTCTCTCGGGGGGCAGCATGGAACGGCCCGGACTGCAACAGTTGCTGGCCGATATCGACCGGGGTGCTGTGGATCAGATCCTTGTTTACAAGATTGACCGGTTGACGCGCTCGCTGGCAGACTTTGCCAAGATGGTCGAGCAGCTGGATGTGGCGGGGACGTCGTTTGTCTCCGTCACGCAGTCCTTCAACACCGGCACCAGTATGGGGCGGCTGACACTGAACATGCTGCTGTCATTCGCCCAGTTCGAGCGTGAGGTCACAGCGGAAAGGATTCGGGACAAGATCGCGGCATCCAAGAAGAAGGGCCTTTGGATGGGCGCAACGGTGCCCCTGGGCTATGCCGCTGATGGGCGGTCTCTCAAGATCGCCGAGCCGGATGCCGGGGTGATCCGCACGATCTATGACCTCTACCTTAATCACCGGAACACGCGCATCGTTAAAGAAGCGGTTGATGTCCTCGGTCTGAAGACCCCTGTCAGAACGCTGATCTCGGGCAGGGTGAAAGGCGGCGCGCAATTTAGCTATGGCCATATACACTATATCCTGACGAACCCGGTCTATGCCGGTCGCATCCGGCACCACGCCAAAGTCTATCCCGGCCAGCACCCGCCGCTGATCGATCCGGAGGTCTGGGACAGCATCCAGGAACAGCTCAGATCGGATGCAGCAAAAGACCGAACCTTCACGAAGCGGAACCGGGATGGTGCCAGAGCATCAGCTTCACCACTGGCCGGCAAGATCTTTGATCAGACCGGGGATCGCCTCACGCCCAGTCATTCAAAAACGGCGAAGGGTCGCAAACTCAGATACTATGTCTCGCATCGCCTGGTCCGGGGAACGGCGCCGCGCGACCCGTCAGGGTGGCGGTTGCCGGCTGCGGAGCTGGAAGACAAGGTCGCTGATCTGGTCAGGCATCATTTGAAAGAACCGGAAGTTCTCGCAGGCATTTTATGCGACGCGACCGCAGATGAAACCGCCGTGATCGGAACCCGTTTGTCCCGCCGGTTCACGGTCGACGCTGCCGCAGACAAAGATACGATGCGCCACTGCCTTGATCTGGTCGCCCGCATCGATATCGCGCCCGGCGATATCCTCATCACCTTGTCAGGCGAACATCTCGCACATCATCTTGATGTGGATGCGGCGCGCATCAACGAAGACCTGCTAACTGTCACCTCAGCGTTCCAGCACCGCAAGCGGGGCGTGGAAACCAAACTGATCATCGGCGACGCGCAGCCAGAGATCGATGCAACCCTGCTGCGCAACGTCGCCCGCGCGCATCGGTACTTTGATCTGGTCCGGTCGGGAAAAACCTTTGTTGAGATCGCGGAATCCGAAGGCGTCTCGAAACGCCGTATTCAGCAAGTCATCGAACTGGCCTTCTTGGCACCGGATATCATCAGAGCCATCCGCGAAGGTCGGCAGCCCGTTGGCATGACATCTGACCGCCTGATCAGACATTCCTTCTCACCGATCTGGACAGAGCAGCGCAACGCTTTCGCCGCAACTTAAGCTACAGCATCAAGATCAATTCATGCGCCTGCGGCGCTGATCGTCGCCTGCTTCGGCTTCCGGCGATACGCCACTAGGTTATGACCGCATGAACGGCGATGGTCTCACCATCGAAATCCACCAAACTGCTAGCGCGGAAATCGCGATTCCAGACTTTTGAGGGAAACGGGCAGGATATCGCAGTTCTGTCGATCTGGGGTAAATTGACACCTCTGAAAGCGCCCGAAATGACGCGCTGAACTCCAGAAATCTACATTATATCAATAGCTTAGGTGATGGTGGCTGGGGTGGTAGGATTCGAACCTACGATACACGGTACCAAAAACCGCTGCCTTACCACTTGGCTACACCCCAACGGTGAGCGGCTGTCTACGACTGTTGCTTTCGGGGTTCAAGGGCTTTTTTGGACAAATATCATATCGATCTGCAAATTTTTCTGACAGCGGTTTGGTGATGTCTACCGCTATTGGGAAACTGCTCGAAGTATTGAAAGATGGTGAATTCCAACGATTGGTTCAGGTGAGTGTTTCTTGGATTTCTTGGCAAAGGCGCAGATTTTGGTCTATGTATGTGAACTTCAACCTGCGACTGCGTTTCAATTGCGTAATGCGCCTATTAAACTGTTGAAATATTGTGTTAAAATAAAAATATGACGATTGAAAATTCCCGATCACTCACCTAGGTGATTATTGTCCGCTATCCAAAAAAGGAGCCTATTATGAAGCTGAACTTGCAAGTTGCAGAGGCATTGAACAAGCAAATAAATAATGAGCTTCATGCTTCGTATACCTATCTGGCGATGTCGGCCTATTTCGAGGCGCAGGACCTGCCAGGTTTCGCCAGTTGGTTCCGGGGGCATTCCGCAGAAGAAGATACTCATGCAATGCGTATTTTCGACTTTATCGCCAAACGGGGTGGCCGGATCAACCTGGAGGGCATCGCCAAGCCGCAAAAGGAATATGAATCGCCTGTTGATGTGCTCGAACAGGCTCTGGTGCAGGAACAGACAGTAACCGGGCAGATCAATGCGTTGTTCGAGCTGGCGCACGAGGTCAAGGAATTCAGTACGCAGAATATGCTGAACTGGTTTCTGGCAGAGCAGATCGAGGAAGAGGATTTGTTCACTTCGATATTGGATAAGGCCAAGGCGGCCAACGGAGATCGCTGGAATCTATTGCTGCTGGATCAGGAACTGGCCAAGCGCGGCAACGGGCAAGCCGAGGGTTAACCAACACAGAATTCAGGATAAGGGGTGGTTATTCCCGAATTTCAGAGGGATCGACCCCCCAAAGATTGTTCTTGAGGGTCCAGCCACGATAGCCTCCGGCCGAAATGCGGCACCAATCCGGTGTACATTGCTCTAGTCGGGCGACAACCCCGGTTTCGAAATGCGCGTTCACCTGCGAATTTTGGTCGGGCAGGGTGTAAACCGGCAGCAAGTCGGATTCTATGAGAACAGTCCGCACGCCTGAAAGCAGAGCGTAGTGAACCCAACCCCCTGCGCCGTCGTGGTCCTGCACTTTGCGCCAGTTTCCGTATTCAGCCGTGATCTGCAGCGGCATGCCGCGTCGCTTGAACACCCAGTCGATTCGGTGGGTCAGAGATGGGCCGCGGCGCACATTACCCTCGGCCGCTTTCATTGAGACATATCGGGGTAGAGGCAGATTCGTGACTTGGCCACGTTTTTCCTGCGCAGACGCGGCCACAGCGCCAAACGCGAGAAGAAACACCGAGATCAACGCCACAAAATGGCGATTCACTGAAAAACTAGCACTCACTGCCTGTCTGCTCTTATGCCTGTCGATCGTGCGTAAAAAAGGTTGAGACGATGCCCAAGGGGTTCTTGTGCCCCGTGTAATCCTGCGCCACGATGCCATGGCGCGCGGCTGTTTGCAAAGCGGTAGGAGGGCTAAGGTGCCAAGAGAACGTCTGAGTGTTGTCGTTACGCGACGGTTACCCGAAGCGGTGGAAACCCGGTTGAGCGAACTTTTCGATGTAAAGCTGCGGGACAACGATGATCCCATGACACGCGAAGAACTGACTGCCGCAGTGAAAGAAGCAGATGTGCTGGTCCCAACCATCACCGATATCATTGATGGTGGTATTTTGGGGCAGGCAGGCGAGAATTTGCGCTTGATTGCGAACTACGGTGCGGGTGTCGACAATATAGATGTAGCAACAGCGCGGCAGCGCGGCATTCTTGTTTCCAATACTCCAGGCGTACTGACCGACGATACCGCAGATATGACGATGGCACTGATCCTGGCGGTGACCCGGCGTATCCCTGAGGGGCTGGGCGTCATGCAAAAAGGCGATTGGGCCGGGTGGGCTCCGACTGCCTTGCTGGGTGGCAGGGTTGGTGGACGCCGGTTGGGTATTCTTGGCATGGGCCGGATCGGGCAGGCGGTTGCCCGCCGTGCCAGTGCCTTTGGAATGCAGGTGCACTATCACAATCGCCGCCGCCTGCGCCCAGAGATTGAGCAAGAGTTGGAAGCGACCTACTGGGAAAGTTTGGACCAGATGGTTGCGCGCATGGACGTCATCTCGGTCAACTGCCCGTCGACGCCTTCGACATTTCACCTGATGAATGCGCGGCGCTTGAAATTGATGAAACCCTCGGCAGTGATCGTGAATACTTCACGTGGTGAAGTTGTAGACGAAAACGCGTTGACCCGGATGATCCGTGCGGGGGAAATTGCAGGCGCGGGCTTGGATGTTTATGAGCAGGGCACGGACGTTAATCCTCGCCTTCGGCAACTGCCAAATGTAGTTTTGTTACCTCATATGGGCTCTGCCACGCTCGAAGGTCGGATCGAGATGGGTGAGAAGGTCATCATTAACATCAAGACATTCGAGGACGGCCATCGGCCGCCTGATCAGGTTGTGCCTGCAATGCTATAGGCCGCGGCCTGAAGGAAAGGGAACGCAATGGTGCAGGCAGCCGCTTTGCAGCGAAATGAATCCGGAATAGAAACCGCTGTCGGAGTTCTGAAACAAAGATTTGGGGACCGGCTGCAGACCGGTGCTGCGATCCGTGAGCAGCACGGGCACACTACGACCTGGATCGAGAACCAGAGCCCTGATGCGGTGGTCTTTCCGCACTCTACCGAAGAAGTTGCGAATATCGTTAAGGTCTGTGCCGCGCATAAAGTGCCGGTAATCCCTTTCGGTACAGGCACTTCGCTTGAGGGGCATGTGAATGCGCCTGCCGGTGGGATTTCCGTCGATCTGAGCCAGATGGACAAGATACTGGCAGTCAACGTCGGTGATCTGGATTGCGTTGTACAGCCGGGTGTCACCCGCGCCGATCTGAACACCCATCTGCGGGATCAGGGGCTGTTTTTCCCCATTGATCCCGGCGCGAATGCGTCTCTGGGTGGCATGGCCGCGACGCGCGCGTCTGGCACCAACGCAGTGCGATATGGGACAATGAAAGACAACGTGCTTAGCCTTGAGGCCGTGATGCCTGACGGGCAAGTGATCCGCACTGGACATCGGGCCCGCAAGTCCTCGGCCGGGTATGATTTGACGCGTCTGTTGATTGGTGCCGAGGGGACGTTAGGCATCATCACTGAGATCACTTTGCGTCTGCATGGTATACCGGAGGCCATCAGTTCAGCGCGTTGTTCATTTCCAACAGTGGATGCGGCATGCCAAGCTGTGATGCTGACGATTCAATATGGCATCCCTGTTGCCCGGATCGAACTGCTGGATCAGATGTCTGTCAAAGCGGCAAACGCCTATTCAGGACTTGATTTGCCTGAAGCGCCGCTGTTGCTGTTGGAGTTTCACGGCTCGGACAGCGGAGCGGCTGAGCAGGCCGAGACCTTTGGGCAAATCGCGGAAGAATTCGGTGGCAGCGATATCACCACCACCTCGACAACCGAAGAGCGCAACAAGCTGTGGCAAGCCCGGCACGACATGTACTGGGCCAGCCTGCAATTGCGACCGGGCGCGCAGGGGATCTCAACGGATATTTGCGTTCCGATCTCGCGCCTGGCCGATTGTGTGACAGCCGCACAGGACAAAGCCGCTGAGTTGGGATTGCTGGCCCCGATTGTGGGTCATGTCGGAGACGGAAACTTCCATACTCTGTTGTTGATCGATATGGACAACCCGACTGAAGTCGCGAGCGCTGAGGATTTCGTTGGATGGCTGAACGATATGGCTATTTCGATGGAAGGCACCTGCACTGGGGAGCACGGAATAGGGCAAGGAAAACGCCCTTATCTGGTGAAAGAACTGGGTGCAGCCACGGCCTATATGGCGGCGATAAAATCGGCGCTGGATCCTGATAACATCATGAATCCGGGGAAGATTCTTTAGTATATAAGCTGTATGTCGACGGACAGATAATTCCAAGGATCGGTCATATCCACGCCCAAATTTCATAGGATTGAATCTCTTCAGAGCACTAATTGATTCTGAGGTTGATTTATGGGCGCCTTGCGGTTCATTGGATTTTTGCTGATCGCGGCGATTGTTATCGCGGGTCTTGACTATTACCAGCAGGATAAAAAGCACGACGATACATTGTCCTTTGCAGGTTATATCGAAACGATCAATGATCGTTTCGGCTTGTATAAGGCCGAGCAGGTCGCCAAGCAGGCCGAACGTGAGCGCAAGAAAAGCTGGGATGCGGGCACAAAATCCTTTTTGCCATCTCCCCCCGAGGGTTGGAGCCGCTATGATCTAATAGATGCCGATAGCAAGCCGGTTCAGGCGGTTCTGTCGGGGTATGAAATCTCGCCCATGATCAGCTCTATTTCCGGTCAGGCTGAATTGCAGCGCCTCACGAATGAGGGGCGCGAGGGTCTGATACGTAAGCTGGCAGAGTCGGGTTATATTTATGAAAAAGATGGTGAAATCGTCTGGTTTGACATCACTTTGAAGCCTAAGAAAGCACGCAATACTCTGGTTGGTCTGGCACTGGGGCGACAGGCCGACTTTATGAACGCGATGCAGTTTTCTAACGGATATGCCGTCATTGATGGCGTGGCGTTTGCGGAAGTGACCGAGGGTCTTTCTGGCGAGCTTCAAGAAAGCGACATCCGTAAGATCAAAGGTCGCATCGGATTTGATGAAGAAGTTGTGTTGCGTCTGCACACCAATGCAAGCGATGCCACGATCCGGCAGTTTTTGAATTCAGTCGATTTGGCTGGGCTGAATGCACTGTTGGAATTTCCCTCGGTTGCGACAGGGCAGGGTATTTATGTTCCACTGGATGAACAGCCTGAAATGGCAGGAAAAATGCTGAACCTCTATGGCAAAATGGTGGCTATGCAGGACAAGGTGACACAGCAGAAACTCGAGAACATGGATATCGGAGCTGTGATGTTGAACACGCTCACAGCGACGGATTTCAACGCAGAAGGTCTGGCCGATATCACTGGCGGCAAAGTCTTTGAAAATCAGGACAATTTGCAGATGGCCTATGGAAAGGCGCTTGAGTTGATTTTGCATTCGGATCAACGTCAAGCCGACGCCAGCCCGACTGACACGGGTGGCGGTTTTATCAATGGATTGCTACAGAAAATCCCCGATTTTGGGGCATTAGGCGGCGGCGCCGTCGCCACTGCGGCAAACGCAGGACGCTCAGACGTCCGTGTTCGAAAAGGAAACGAAGGATCTTCCTGCGCAATGAGTGGAAGCTCTAAACGCTGCACCTTCGGTAAAAACTGATCGGATTGTCACGCCCGAACAACGAACCTGCATCAATTGTGGGTCGTTTTTCTATTATCACTGGTCGGATGAATGTCGCGCCGGGCGCCACAAATGCGCCATATGGTGTCAACAGATTCCAAGGGGAGACACCCGGCTATGAAAACCCAAGTCAAAGCACTGGTTGTCGGCGGCGGCGCCGTCGGAACCTCGATTGCCTATCACCTGGCCAAGGCAGGCTGGGATGATGTGATGCTAATCGAGCGGGACGAACTGACATCCGGTTCCACCTGGCACGCAGCGGGCCTGTTGCCGTTGTTCAACATGTCCTATGCGACGACCCACATCCACAAATACTCGGTCGATTTCTACAAGACGCTTGAGGAAGAAACCGGGCTAAATGCCGGTTTCGCTGTGGTCGGCAACCTGCGCATGGCACAGACGCAAGAGCGTATGGACGAATACATGCTCTATGCGTCCACAGCCGAGACCTGTGATGTTGCCTACGAATGGCTTACCCCTGACCAAATCAAAGAGCGCTGGCCGCTGATCGAAACCTCGGACCTGAAGGGTGCAATTTATCACACTGAGGACGGCTATATTAACCCTGCCGACGTAACGCAGGCGATGGCCAAGGGTGCTCGTCAACGCGGCGTCGACATTGTTCGCAAGATGCAGGCCGATGCGTTCCATTGGAACGGCACCCACTGGGAAGTCACCTGCACCAAGATGGTCGAAAAGGGCGGCAACCTCGTTCCTTCAGATGAGCAGGTTGTGATCACTGCCGAGCATGTGGTGACCGCATCAGGCAACCACGCGCAGCGCACTGCCAAGATGTTGGGCATCAAGATGCCTGCCATCCCGGTCGAGCATACCTTCATCGTCATGGACAAAGACCCCGAACTGGTCAAATGGCGCGAAGCGGGCAACCCCGAACACCCTGTTGTCCGCGATGCCGACAACGAATCCTACGCACGCGAAGAACGTGGCGGCTGGATACTGGGTATCTACGAACATGGCGCTCCTGCGCAGTTCGAACATGGCGTGCCGGACAGCTTTCGCGCTGACCTGTTCCCGCTGGATCTGGACCGGATTGCCGATCAGTACATGGCGATGGCAGAGCGTGTTCCCTCCTGCGCCGAATCCGGTTTGAAAGACGATTTCAATGGTCCAATCTGCTACACCCCCGACGGCAACCCGCTGGTTGGTCCGGCTCCGGGCCTGCGCAACATGTGGCTGGCCGAGGGTTTCTCGTTCGGCATCACCGCTGCAGGCGGCACCGGCTATTATCTGGCACAGATGATGGTCGATGGCGAAGCCGAGATCGACATGGCTTCGCTGGACCCCAAGCGTTACTCGTCCAACTGGATGACCACCGAATTTGCGGCGCGCAAGAACGAAGAGTGCTATGAGCACGTCTACATCCTGCACCACCCGGATGAAGAGCGTGAAGCCTGCCGTCCACTGCGTACTGTTCCGGCTTATGACCGGCAGAAAGCCCGTGGCGCTCAGTTTGGCTGGGTCAACGGCTGGGAACGTCCGAACTATTTCGGCCCACTCGACGCGCCAGACAACTTCGACAAGGAAAGCCGCTCGTTCCGTCGTGGTGGCTGGTGGCAGTATGCCGTCGAAGAAGCCAAAGCGATCCGAGAAGGCGTTGGCCTGATCGACGCGTCGGCCTTTACCAAGCATGTCGTCAAAGGCCCCGGTGCGACCCAGTTCCTGGACTGGTTCACCTGCAACAAGCTGCCCAAGGTTGGTCGCATCAACCTGACCTACGCGCTGACTTCGCACGGCACCACCCGCACCGAATACACCATCGTCCGCAACGGCGAGAACAACTACTACATCGTCTCTGCCGGTGCCTGGACCGAGTACGACGCCGACTATCTGCGCAAGGCGGCCGAGGACAAGATGGAGGAGTTCGGTTATATCGAGATCCAGGACGTGACCACCCAGTGGGGCGTATTCGCCATCGCCGGACCCAAGTCGCGTGACGTGCTGAAGGAGGTCATCAAGGACGCCGATCCGGAAACTGCACTGTCCAACAAGCGCTTCCCGTGGTTGTCGGCCCGTCAGATCGAACTCGGCATGTGCCCCGTGAACGCGATCCGTGTGGCCTATACCGGTGAACTGGGTTGGGAACTGCACCACCCGATCGAGATGCAGAATTACCTGTTCGACCTGCTGGAAAAAGCCGGTGAGAAGCACGGTATGAAGCTGGTCGGCGCGCGCGCCCAGAACTGGCTGCGTCAGGAGAAATCCTATCGCGCGTTTGGTACAGAACTGGGCCGTGACGCAACCCCTCTGGAAGCTGACCTGCCACGCTTTGTTGATCTGTCGAAAGACTTCTACGGCAAGGCCAAGCTGGAAGAGACCGGCGTACGCGTGAAATGCTGCACTCTGCTGATCGACGGGCCGGGCGATGCCGATCCATGGGGCCGCGAGGCGCTGTACACGCCGGAAGGCGAGCGCGTCGGTCGTCTGACCTCCGGTGGCTATTCGGTGGCCTTCGAGAAGTCCATCGGCATGGGCTATGTGAAGCCTGAACTGGCGGTCGAAGGTACTAAGCTTCAAGTCAAAATTCAGGACAAACTGTGGGATGCGGTCGTCACATGCGACAGCCCCTACGATCCAAAGAATGAAACCATCCGTAAGGACGGCTAATAACTTAGAAAGGCGGCACAAACCTGTACCGCCTTCCCCCAAAAGCCCGCCTCTGGTGGGCTTTTATTATGCGTTCAACTCATCAAAGCAGTCTAGGGCTTTCGCCGCATACATCATAGATGGCCCGCCACCCATCTGCACCGCCATCGCCAACACATCCGAAACCTCATCGCGAGTGGCGCCTGCTTTGACCAACGCCTCGGTATGAAGGGTGATGCAAGGCTCGCACCGAACGGCGATCGACATGCCTAACGCGATGAATTCCTTGGTTTTGTAGTCCAGGATCCCACCTTCTTTGACCGATTTCCCCAAGGCACCAAAGGCTCGGGCGGTATCGGGAATGGCACCGTTGAGATTGCGCAGGCTTTTGCGGGTCCCGTCTAGTGCTTCGTGCCAGCTCATTACAACATCCTTCTTAAAACATATGATAAATTGCATATGATACATAAGAAGGCGACCGGCTTTGATCCTGATCAGATTGCTGCCTTTTGGCCTATGAATGCCAAGTTGTTCGCTGGCATCTGAACGACCTCGACCAGTTCGAGGTCATTTTCAGAGAACAGCGCCATTATCTGGGTGTCATCTTTGTAGCCAATCTCTGGATCCTGATGAACCAATGCGTCGTGAAATCTCTGGTCGCCTTCGCTGGTCAAGCGCCCATGACGTTTGAAAGGGCCATATAGCACCAAACGCCCGCCCAAGTTCAAAACGCGCGCGGCTTCGGCAATCAAGGTTTCAGCCTCGAGTAAGCTGATCAGATGTAAGAGGTTGACCAGCACAACCAAATCTTGCCTTGCTATGGTTTTGTGCCAACCTGCCGCGGTTGCATCCAGATGAAGTGCAGGGGAAGTGTTTCTCAGCCCGGTCGAATAGGCGTCAATACTAGCGCGCCGTTCCGAGGTGACTTCGCTGGGTTGCCAATGAAGTCCGGGCAACCGCCGGGCAAAGGCCGATACATGCTGACCTGTGCCACTGGCCAGTTCCAACGCGCGGCCCGATGATGGGGCAACACGCGCAATCAGATCACAAAGCACCGCCGCGTTTCGGCTTGCTGCTGGGGCGACAAGCATGCCGTCATCACCTTCTGTGGCGACGCTTGCATTGGGGGGCAGTTTACGCAGCGTCATCTGCGCAACCTTTCGGGCTTCAGCATTTGCACAGTTGTGGCATCAAGTGATGGTTCAGTACCTGTTACAAGATCTGCCACAAGTTGCGAGGCAGCCGGGGCCGTCTGAAACCCGTATCCGCCCTGCGCGGCAGACCAGATAAAGGTTCGGTCTGTGGGATCTGGCCCCAGAACCAAAGTGCCATCCGATACAAAGCTGCGCAGCCCGGCCCAGTTTGTTTCAACACGTGTCACCGGTTCTGTCACCATGGCCTCGTACCGTGCCAAACCTTCTGCCAGAACCATGTCGTCGGCATAGGCATCATGGGGTGAGGTCAGGTCGGTCTCGCAAGGTGAAACGAGTAACTTTCCGGCATCGGGTTTGGCATACCAGGTTTCAGCGACCCCCAGCATCATGGGCCAGTTTTTCACATCATGCCCTCCAGGCGATGGTAGGCGGGCCATGGATCGACGAAATGGAGTAATACCGATTGGCTGGATTTCTACCATTTGCGCCACTTCGTCCACCCATGCGCCAGCGGCATTTACCAAGTTGCGGGCTTCAAAGGTGTCAGAGGCTTCAACGACCCAGTGACCGGACTTGCGAATGCTGCCGACCTTCTCTCGGGTCAGGACTGATCCACCGTTACGTCGGATGATCCGTGCAAAATCCTGCAACATCCGGTCCGTATCTATGTCAAAGGCAGTATTGCTGATGGCAACATGTCCTACGGTGTCGGCATTCAGGATCGGGATTTGCTTTGTGGCCTCGTCCAGAGAAATTTGCTGAACTCCAAGGTCTTGAGCTTCCTTCAGGAACAACTCTTGTTGATCCTTGGCACCCACCAGCATCAATCCACGCGGTGTCAGGTATTCATTGACTTCAAAGAAAGCAGCGCTCTTTTCGTTCAGAGCTTTGACGGAGGGCGGCCCATATCCCTTTTCAAACAGGGCGGCGGACCGACCTGAGGTGTGATAGCCCAACGCATCCTCTGCTTCTAACACCGTGACGGTGCCGTGCTTGGACAGGCGGGCACCCGAGCTTAACCCGGCGATACCGCCGCCGATAATCAGGAAATCAATCATACGTGTTCTTTCGCTTCCGGCCGCGGGATGATCAGTGTGACGCATAATATACCCGTGACCTGTGCTGACCATGGCACGCGTGCCTTCAAACGAAAAGACGCAAGCACCATGCACAGGAAACTTGATCGCAAGCGATCAGCCTGCTCTTAGTGCAATCAAAGCGAGATTCGGAGGCGGACGTGAACTCGGCAGACATTCACCCGATGGCAACGGGGCATATACCCTCTTATGTAACGCAGGCGGACGGTAGCGACTACCTCTTTACCTTTATGGTCATTTTCACCGTCGGTTTGGTGGTTCTGATCGGGGTCGCGTATTTTACGCTGCATTCGATCCCGGAAAAAATGGCGCATGAGAATAACCATCCACAGTTTCAGCTGGTTGGAATACTCGCGCTGTTGGCTTTGTTTACCCACAACGGAATATTCTGGATTGCGGCAATTCTTGTCGCGGGTTTTCAGTTCCCCGATTTTGCTGCTCCGTTACGGTCGATTGCAGATGCCATCCGATCCCTGGCACCGGGGCAGGATAAAGCCGTGGTTCCTGATCCACCCGAACCGGAAATTGAGCCCGAACCCTCAGAACCGGCAACGCAGGGGCACTGAACCATGATTGAGACGATGCTGTGCGCACTGATCACCGTGCTTCCCGATTATCTGTTCCGCCGCTTTGTTCAGGGCAAACGGATCGGGCATGAGATTACTCTGTTCACCATGTGGTATGAACTGCGTTGGGGGTTAACGACCTGCGCTATTCTGGCACTGACGGTGATCACCACTTTGTTTTACTTCCATCCGGCCAGCAAAACGGCAGCCTCGTACTTCCGGACGGTCACGATCCTTCCACAGCTCGGCGGCCGCGTTTCCGAAGTTTATGTGCGCAACAATGAGCAGGTGACAGCAGGGCAGCCGATTTTCCGGATTGAGGATTTCACGCAAACAGCACAGGTTGAAGCTGCCCATGCGCAAATCGCGCAGGTTCAAGCCTCATTAAAAGTGGCGGAAACCGATCTGGCCGAGGCAGAGGCAGGCATTGCAGGTGCACGCGCCGCTTTGGATCAGGCGCTTGAAGATCTCGAGCGGAATACAACATTGCGCGACGAAGGGTCCAGTGCCGTGCGCCTGGCCGAGATCGACCGGCTTGAGAATTTGGTTGCCGAGCGTGAGGCTCAAGTCACGGCCGCCACATCCAAGCGCGCTGCTGTGGTGCAGCAGATCGAGGAACTGATCCCTGCCCAGCTTGCCAGCGCGAATGCCCAGCTTGACGCGGCATTGACCGAGCTGGACAAGACCATAATCAGCGCAGGTGTCACCGGTCGCATCGAACAATTTGGGCTGCAGGTCGGCGATTACGTGAGCCCGTTATTGCGGCCGGCAGGCATCCTTGTGCCGTCTTCTTCGGGGCACGACCGGTTTCAGGCTGCGTTCAACCAGCTTTCAGCGCAAGTGATCAAACCAGGCATGATCGGTGAAATTGGGTGCATGACAAAACCCTTCACAGTGATCCCTGTCGTCGTCGTCGAGGTACAAGATGTGATCCCTTCAGGTCAGATCAGGCCAACCGATGAATTGCGTGACGTCCAGACCAATACCAAGCCAGGCTCGATCCTCGTCTATCTCGAGCCGCTTTATGAAAGCATGGTCGATGATGTGCCGCCGGGAAGCAACTGTCTGGCCAATGTCTACACGGATAACCACGCCAAGCTGGAAGACGAAAACCTTGGGTTCTGGGAAAAGTCATTCCTGCATGTGGTCGACACCATTGGCGTTGTCCACGCTGCGGGCTTGCGGTTGCGGTTGATCCTGATGCCGGTGAACACTCTGGTTTTGACTGGACACTAAAACCGGCTCCTAATCCATTGCTTGGTGTTTGACCCGGTCCCTGGCAGCCATGTGTTCAACGTGGTTATGTCGCTGAACTTGCGCAGTCTGTGCTACCATGCCTCAGCATATCCTCAGCTGGCCATGATCGGCTGGGGATTTTTCGGTGCATGGAGGTTACGATGGTTGATACAAATTCTGCATTTGTAGGAGATATCCCGGGAAATTACGATCGAGAGATGGGGCCGGTGATATTCGATCATATGGCCCGCATTATGGCGCAGAAAACAGCGGCCGTTTCGCCCAGACAGGTGTTAGAACTCGCTGCAGGCACAGGGATCGTGACCCGGCACGTGTCTAGTGCGTTGGAAGATGGGCATATTGTGGTCACAGACCTCAACGAACCGATGCTTGATATCGCACGCACCAAGTTCAGCGAGACGGATAACGTGAGTTTTCAAACTGCAGATGCGCAGGAGCTTCCATTCGATGACGCAAGTTTCGACGCGGTCATCTGCCAGTTCGGTCATATGTTCTTCCCTGATCGTGCCAAAGCCTACGCCGAAGCGCTCCGGGTGTTGAAAACGGGTGGCATTTATTTGTTTTCGACTTGGGGCACGAACGCCGAGAACCCATATTCTGAACTGGTCATCGAAACATTATCCGCTGCATTTGATGGTCATCCTCCCGGTTTCATGAAAGTCCCGTTCTCGCTACACGATGCTGCCGCGATTCTGGATGAGGTTGCGCAAGCAGGGTTTGTCGAGCCACGCCACGAATACGTCGAACATGCCTCAACTGTTGCGAGTTTTGATAATTTTGCGCTGGGCCTGATGCTTGGCAGCCCAGCCTATTTTGAGGTTCTCGAACGCAATGGAAACCATGATGAAATTGCCAGAGATCTCGCACACAATATGCGTGCACGTTTTGGTTCAGAGCCGTCGGCGATACCGCTGAAAGCCCATTTCTTCCAGATGGTGTCTCCTTGAACGGATGACCAAAAAAGGCCCGCAGGATTCTGCGAGCCTTGATCTTATCTTACTGGGTTAGACTTTACTGCGGAATGTCGCCTTCCAGCCCCTCGATGTAAAAGTTCATCCCGGCCAGCGTGCCGTCATCAGCAACTTCGCCTTCAGCCAGCCAGGCGCTGCCGTCCTGTTTGTTGATCGGGCCGGTGAAGGGGTGATATTCACCTGCCGCCATCGCGGCTTTCAGGGCCAGCGCCTCTTCTTTGACATCAGCCGGTACCGCGTCGGAAATCTCACCGATTGCGACCATTCCTTCCCGGATGCCGTCCCAGGTATTTACACTCTCCCAGGTGCCATCCATGACCGCCTGTGTCCGCGCGATGTAGTAGGGTGCCCAATCATCGATGATCGATGACACACGCGGGAAGGGGGCGTATTCGCTCATGTCAGAGGCCTGACCGAAGGTTACCACATTGCCAGCTTCCTGCGCAGCAGCTTGCGGTGCGGTCGAGTCGGTGTGCTGCAGAATAACGTCCGCGCCCTGTTCGATCAGAACCTTGGCGGCGTCAGCCTCTTTAGCGGGATCAAACCATGTGTAGGCCCAGACGATTTTGAACTCGACATCCGGGTTCACCTTTTTGGCGTGCAAATAGGCTGAATTGATACCACGGATCACTTCGGGGATAGGGTACGACCCGATGTAGCCAATGACATTGGACTTAGTCATGTTGCCCGCAATGTGCCCTTGGACCGCGCGTCCTTCGTAGAAACGGGCCGAGTAGACCGAAACGTTGTCTGCGGTTTTGTAGCCGGTCGCGTGCTCGAACTTCACATTCGGGAATTTCTTGGCGACATTGATTGTCGGGTCCATGTATCCGAATGAGGTGGTGAAGATAAGGTCAGCACCTTCCAACGCCATCTGAGTCATCACGCGCTCGGCGTCTGGGCCTTCCGGGACCGATTCAACGAACACAGTCTCAACCTTGTCGCCGAACTCTTCCTCGACTGCAAGGCGACCCTTGTTGTGTTCATAGGTCCAGCCACCGTCGCCCACCGGGCCGACATAGACGAACCCGACTTTGGTCTTGTCTTGGGCCATGGCACCGGTGGCCAGACCCAGCGCCATGGCGGCGCTTGCCAAAAGTGTAGTGAATTTCATGTGTTACTCCCCAAGTTGGTTTAGTTAGCCCCTAGAGCGAGGCATGGAATGTACGGCCCAGTGAGGCAGGTGCGCTGCTCTTGTCGGCCGAAAGGATCACAAGCACAAGGATCGTGATAATGTAGGGCGACATTGCCAGATACTCGACCGGGATGGCAACGCCCGCCGCCTGTAAATTCAGTTGCAACACAGTGATTCCGCCGAACAAATAGGCACCCAGCAGAACACGCCATGGTTTCCAACTGGCGAACACCACCAGTGCAAGAGCGATCCAACCAACACCGGCGGTCATACCCTCGGTCCACTGAGGGACTCGGATCAGGCTGATATAGGCACCGCCAAGTCCTGCGCAGGCCCCGCCAAACAGGATCGCCATGATGCGGATCTTTATGACTTTGTAGCCAAGCGCGTGGGCGGCGTCATGGTTTTCACCCACAGCACGCAGGATAAGTCCAACACGGGTGTATTTGAGCGTGGCCCAGACGGCGGCGATTATCGCGATGCCGACATAGAGGATCGGATCGTGTTGGAACAGGATCGGACCGACGACCGGAATGTCGCTGAGCAGCGGGATATGTATGTCGCCCATGCTGGGGGGTTTGATGCCCACATAGCTCTGCCCCATGAGCGCGCTGAAGCCCAATCCGAACAGGGTCAGGGCAAGACCGCTGGCGACCTGATTGGCCAGCGCAAACTGCGTCAATAGCACGAATAGCAGCGATAGCACCGCGCCTCCGATGGCTGCCGCGATAAAGCCCAGCCAGGGTGAACCGGTTTCAACCGAGATCGCAAAACCACTGATCGCGCCTACAATCATCATACCCTCGACGCCGAGGTTCAGAACGCCCGCCTTTTCGACGACCAGTTCACCAATCGCGGCCAGAAGCAGTGGCGTTGCCGCTACCATCAGCGAAGCGACCAGAAGGACGGGGTTAATCTCACCAAGGTCCATTATGCCACCTCGCTACGTGCCGCACGGATGCGGTAATTTGTCAAAAGATCGAATGCCAACAAGAAGAACAGCAGCATTCCCTGAAACACCTGTATCGCGGCGGCAGGCAGGCCTAGTTGAGACTGCGCAATTTCACCACCGATATAGGTCAGTGCCATCAGCCCGCCTGCCAGCAGGATACCTACCGGGTGCAGACGGCCCAGAAAGGCCACGATGATCGCGGTGAAGCCATAGCCGACATTAAAGTCGATGCTAACCACGCCCGACGGGCCTGAGACCTCGAACATACCTGCCAGACCGGCAAGTGCACCTGACAGGCCAAGACAGAACAGGATCAAACGTGCTGGGTTCACGCCTGCAAATTTGGCTGCACGAGGCGCCTCACCCGTCAGACGAATGTGAAAGCCCAGCATGTGCCGGTTCAGCAGGACATATGAGAAGAGCACTGCAATAAATGCCGCAACTACACCCCAGTGCATACCTGAACCTGCGATCAGTTCCGCATTGTGTGCACTTTCATAACTTTGCAGGTTGCGCGATCCGGGAAAGCCAAACCCTTCGGGGTTCTTGAGCAGACCCAGCGAAACCGAGGCCAAAAACTGCTCGGCCACATAGACCAGCATCAGAGAGACGAGGATTTCGTTGGTTCCGAACCGAACCTTAAGAAAGGCCGGAATCATTGCCCACAGCCAGCCGCCAAACGCGCCTGCGATCACCATGATGGGAAAGATGAAGAACGCATCCATCGGATAGAATGCCAGTCCAGCACCCGCCCCGAAGATGGCTCCCATGATATATTGACCCTCAGCACCGATATTCCAGATACCTGCGCGAAAACCCAAAGACAGGCCAATCGCAATCAGCACCAAAGGCGCACCTTTGACCAACAGTTGAGGGCGGTAGTAGAATGCGAACTCGCCAAACAGCGGTTCCCAGAAAATTGTTCCGATCGCCTCAACCGGATTTTTGCCCAGTATAGCGAACAGCAATCCGCCAAAAACCATCGTGGCCAACACCGCCACCAAGGGGGTCGCATATGACCAAGCCTTGGATGGCTGAGGTCGTTTCTCCAGCACAATCACCCGATTATCCCCCCGCTTTCTTCATCTTTTTGAAAATATTCTCGTAGAAGGCAGTTCAACACGTCAGACATGCGCCACCTCCATGCCATGTGCTCCGCCCATCATCAGGCCAATCTCATCAACCGTCAGGCCGGTGGTCTCACGCGGCGCACTCAGACGCCCTTCGTTCAACGCGGCAAAGCTGTCCGAGATTTCCATAAGCTCATCAAGGTCTTGGGAAATACAGATCACTGCCGTTCCCTTGGCCGCAAGATCCAGGATCGCCTGTCTGATCGATGCAGCAGCAGCAGCGTCCACGCCCCAGGTTGGCTGGTTCACCACCAACACATCGGGATTCTGTAACACCTCGCGCCCGATCACAAATTTCTGCAGGTTCCCACCCGAAAGCGAGCGTGCTGCATTCTCAGGTCCGGGCGTCCGAACGTCGAAAGCGCTGATGATTTTCTCGGCGAACTCTTTGGTTTCGTTCCACTTTAGAAAGCCGTTGCTTTCCAACCCTTCGCGGATCGATCCGGTGAGTAGGGCATTTTCAGTCAGACTCATATCAGGGGCAGCTGCGTGGCCCAGCCGTTCTTCGGGGGCGGTCAGCACACCAAGTTTCCGCCGGGCCGTCGGACCGAGCTTGCCAATCGCTTGACCATTGAACTTGATCGCATCCGCAGCAGTTGGAATCTCTCCTGACAGAACACCCAGCAATTCGTCCTGACCGTTTCCGGCAACGCCACCGATGCCCAGAACTTCGCCCTTGCGGACGGTCATGTGAACATTGCGCAACGCTGTGCCAAATTCCGAAGGCGATGGCACCGAAAGGCCACTTACATCCAGCGCGACTTCGCCAAACTCCCGACCGGATCGTTCTGGCGTTTGCAACGTCGAGCCGACCATCATTTCGGCCATGTCACGGGCGGAGGTTTCGGCGGGCACACACTCGCCTACATTCTTGCCCAGACGTAGGATCGTGGCGTGGTCACACAGCGTTCTGATTTCTTCAAGCTTGTGTGAGATATACAGGATCGAGGTGCCTTCGGAGCGCAATTTGTTCAGCGTTTCAAAAAGGATATCGACTTCCTGAGGGGTCAGAACCGATGTTGGTTCATCCATGATCAACAGCTTGGGGTCTTGCAGCAGGCAACGGATGATCTCGACCCGCTGACGCTCTCCCGCAGACAGGTCGCCCACTGTGCGATACGGATCCAGCGGCAGGCCATAAGTTTCCGACACCTCGCGGATGCGGGACGCTAGATCACCCATGGCAGGAGGGTTTTCCATACCAAGCGCGATGTTTTCGGCGACGTTCAGGGCATCGAACAATGAAAAGTGCTGGAACACCATCGCGATCCCATCAGAGCGCGCTGCCCGAGGTTCAGGCGGTGCAAAAGACTGGCCACGCAGTAGCATCGAACCGCTGTCGGGCTTCACCAGGCCATAGATCATCTTGACCAGCGTCGATTTGCCCGCGCCGTTCTCGCCCAGCAAGGCGTGAACCTCGCCCTCTCCGATGTCGAAAGACACCTGATCATTGGCCACGACGCCGGGATAGGCTTTGGTCAGCCCTTGAAGACTTAGAAGTGGAGTGGTCACGCGCTCAGGTCCTTCTTCAGTTCATTCTGCCGGGCCGGGCGCAGAAGTTGTGCTGCGACCCCAACGGCGATCATCTGCGGGTGTTTGCCCAGATTGGGGTCGCCAATCGGGCAGGTAATCCGGCCTATACGTGCGGGCGGATGTCCAAGCGCCGCCAGTCGCGACCGGAATCGCGCCCATTTAGTAGCTGAACCAATCAGCCCGACAAAACGGAAATCGTGCAAAAGCAACCTGTTGCACAGTTCCAGATCCAGATTGTGTGAATAAGTAAGCACCAAATGCTCGGCCTCAGGCGGTGCATGTCGCACCAGTTCTGCAGGCTTGGCCGCCGGCACGGTAGTCACCCCCGACGGAATGCTGCTGGGAAAACGCTCGGGACCGGTATCAACCCATGTGATTGCAAGATCGGGCAGGGGGGAAAGAACATCCACCAACGCACGGCCAACATGCCCTGCACCCCAAATCCAGAGGTTGCGGGTGGGTTCGTGGATGGGTTCGATCATCCATCCCTCGATCAGCTGTGGCTCGGGTGCGACGCCTTGAGCGCGAGACCGCGCTAATACGCGTTTAACCGCCATAGGCTGAACCTGAGTATCTAGCGGGTCCTCTTTTTCGCATTCCTGGGTCACAGGTCGTGCGACGACCGTACCTTCAACATGCGTTGAAGAAGCGTTGTCATATATCTCCGAAAGTAGCGAAACCGCTCCGCCGCAGCATTGGCCCAAATCAGGGCCAAGTGCATGCTGGCTCAACCGTGACGGCTTGGTTTGGTGACGTGCAGCTTCAGCGGCCTGATATTCCAGCGTGCCGCCGCCGATGGTGCCGCTTTGCCCGTCTTTCCATACCAGCATCGAAGCGCCAACTTCGCGCGGTGATGATCCCTTGATCCCGGCAATGACGACCCGAACCACCTTGCCGTGGGTTTTGACCGCCTCCCTCAAAGCCTCCCTGTCAAATCCCATCAGGTATCTCCCTTTACCCTTTGAATTCCACGCCAGACTTCTTCTGCGGTGGCAGGCGCATTCAGCGCGGGATAGCCGGTTCCACATGCGGCCACCGCGTTTGATAGGGCCAACCAGGCTGATATGCCTAGATTGAAGGGTGGCTCACCAACCGCTTTCGAACGATAGATCGTGTCCTCGCGGTTCTCACCATCCCAAAGCGCGACATTGAAAATATCGGGTCGGTCAGAACAGGCCGGTATCTTGTAGGTGGACGGTGCGTGAGTGCGTAGATTGCCTTTGCCGTCCCAGACCAACTCCTCTGTCGTCAGCCAGCCCGCGCCCTGAACATAAGCACCCTCGACCTGCCCGATATCCAACGCCGGGTTCAGGGACGCGCCCGCATCATGCAGGATATCGGTGCGCAAGATACGGTTTTCACCGGTCAGTGTATCGACAGCCACCTCAGTGATGGCTGCGCCATAGGCAAAGTAAAAGAAGGGGCGCCCATGGCCTTTGATCCGGTCCCATTCGACCTTCGGAGTTTTATAGAATCCGGTTGCGGACAGGCTGATGCGCCCCTGATAGGCCAACGCTGCGGCTTCGGCGAAGCTATAGCTTTCTTCGCCCACTGCAACTTGCCCGTCCGCAAATGTCACGGTCGTGGGGTCGGCCTGATGTCGTTCCGCCAAATAATCCGCCATCCGGTCACGGATGGTGTCGCAGGCTGCTTTGACCGCCATGCCGTTCAGGTCACTTCCTGACGAGGCCGCGGTGGCGGATGTATTCGGTACCTTGGCCGTATCCGTGGCGGTAATTTTCACCAGCTCAAGTGGTATGCCAAAACGCGACGCTGCAACCTGAGCGACCTTTTGGAACAACCCCTGGCCCATCTCGGTGCCACCGTGGTTCAGGTGGACCGAGCCGTCTTGATAAACATGCACCAGCGCACCGGCTTGGTTCAGGTGGGTCAGTGTAAAGGAAATGCCAAACTTCACCGGGGAAAAACCAATTCCCTTCTTGATCACGCTATTCTCGGCATTCCATGCGCCAACCGCCTGCTTGCGGGCTGCATAGTCGCTAGACTTCAGCAAAGCTGTTGTCATGCCATGCAGTTCGCAATCGCTGACTTCCATCCCATAAGGCGTGGTGTTGCCGCCTGCGGGTACCGGGCGAACTGGTGCATCGCCCATCTCGACCGCGCCTCGGCTGGTGAGGTCCTCATGCGGGTCAGGATGACCCAGAGGTTGCTGCGGTACCGTGGGATCGGCCACCTCATGCGCCGGTTCATAGTAGTTCCGGCGGCGCAGCTCGATCGGGTCCAGCCCCATAACATGCGCCGCGTGGTCCATTACGCGTTCAATCCCAACGATCCCTTGCGGACCGCCAAACCCACGATAGGCCGTGGCAGACTGGATGTTGGTCTTCAGCCGATGGCTTTCGATCCGGGCATTTGGCAGCAAATATGAATTGTCCGCATGCAGCATGGCGCGATCTGCTACCGGAAGAGACAGATCCTGCGCCCAACCGCACAAGGCATAGTGTATAAAGGAAACGCCCTGAATATGTCCGTTTTCATCGAACCCGGCTTTGTACGAAATCCGGAAGCCATGGCGCTTGCCCGTGATCGTCATATCGTCATCACGGTCATAGCGCATCTTGCAGGCCTTGCCAGTCGCACGTGCGGCGATGGCGCAGGCGACGGCCAAAGCGTTGCCCTGGCTCTCCTTACCGCCAAAACCTCCGCCCATCCGCCGTGTTTCAACCCGGACTGCGTGCATGGGAACACCCAGTGCATCGGCCACCTTGTGCTGTATCTCGGTCGGGTGCTGAGTCGAACTGTGCACCAGCATATCCGCGCCCTCATTCGGCACGGCCAGGGCGGCCTGACTTTCCAGATAGAAATGTTCCTGCCCGCCGATTTCAAACGTATCTTCGACGATATGAGCCGCACCTGCGATGGCGGCCTCTGCATCGCCCTTGGCGTAGATACGCGGGCCGTCCTCGAATCGGCTGTCAGCGGCAAGGGCCTCCTCGACTGTCAGAATCGGTGCTTCCTCAGCATAGTCGATCTTGCCCAGCCGGGCCGCTTTTCTGGCAGCCAGATGGCTGGTGGCGACGACCAGAAATACCGGTTGACCGATATAGTGCACCGTTCCATCCGACAAAAGCGGCTCATCATGGATTGATGGGGATACGTCGTTCGCAAAGGGCAGGTCATCAGCGGTGATCACCGTCTCCACACCGCCAGCAGCCTTTACGGCAGACAGATCCATGGCGCTGATTTTACCTTTGGCGATCGGGCTTAGTCCAAACGCAAGATGCAACGATCCCTTTGGTGTCGGGATGTCGTCGACATAGCGCGCTGTGCCGGCCACATGCAGTGGTCCGGTGTCGTGCGGAAGGGATTTGGCGACACTCATGCCGACACCTCCAGTACATTGGACAGTTTGCCCTGATCCTCGTTGTAGTATCTGACAAGCATCGCCTTGGCTGTTTCCAGACGATACGTGGCCGAGGCCCGCATATCGGTCATCGGCGCGTAATCTTCCGCAAAAGCAGGCAATGCGGCGTTAATTGTTTCGCGCGTCCATGGCTGGCCGGTTAGCGCAGCCTCGACTGCCGTTGCACGTTTTGGAGTTCCAGCCATGCCGCCAAAAGCAACGCGAACCTGTTCGACTGTGCCGTTGGTTACGGTGATGTTGAAACACCCACAAACGGCCGAGATATCCTGATCGAACCGTTTGCTGAGTTTGTAGCACTTCAACCGATCAGCCTGACGCGGGAAGCTGACGGCCTCGACAAACTCGCCCGGCGCGCGATCTTGTTTGCCGTAGTCAATGAAGAACTCTTCCAAATGGATTGACCGGCGGGCGTCACCCTTGCGCAGGTGCAGTGTTGCTCCCAAAGCAATAAGGGCAGGAGGGTTATCTCCGATGGGCGAGCCATTGGCGATGTTGCCACCAACTGTTGCCGCGTTTCGGACCTGAACGCTAGCATAGCGCCGAACCATTTCTGCATAAGACGGATGCAGATCGGCAAGCGCATCGCCCATGCGGTTCATGTCGACCATTGCGCCAAAGCGGATTTCTTCATCGGTGATCGTGATCTCTTTCAGATCTTCACAACGATTAAGAAAGATTACGAGATCAAGGTCGCGCAGCTGCTTCGTGACCCAAAGTCCGACATCCGTTGCCCCGGCAACTAAAGTAGCATTTGGATTTTCAGAGTAAATCTTGGCGAGTTCATCCGACGAACCAGGCAACCTGGCAGGGGTCGACTGGATAGACACCGGCTTATCTTTGACCCACACGGGAACTGGATGTGCTTCGGCGGCCTCAGCCGCCCGGATGATTGGTGCATAGCCCGTGCAGCGACACAGGTTTCCGGCCAGTTGATTGTCGTGATCCGTCGCGCCATTGGTGTGACTTGCCACCATCGACATCACAAAGCCAGGCGTACAGAACCCGCATTGCGAGCCATGCAGATCCACCATTGTCTTCTGAACCGGGTGAGCGTCTCCGTCTGGGCCGCTCGCGCCTTCGACAGTGCGCACCGCTTTACCGTGAAGTTGCGGCAGGAACATGATGCAGGAATTCACCGCCTTGGCACCGTCCTCATCGGTCACCATGACAGTGCAGGCTCCGCAATCACCTTCGTTGCAGCCCTCTTTGGTGCCGGTAAGGCCGCGATCCTCGCGCAACCAATCCAGCAAGGTCGCCGTCGGATCGATATCCTCCAGCTCCACTGTCTCTCCGTTCAGAAGAAACGTGATATTCATGAGTGAAACCCGTCGCGTTACCCAGTTGCGCCCTTTGGATGCTCTCCTTCGATGCGACGTAGAAAGAGTGGCGGGCGTGTAGCTTGCCATCTGATGTTAGAAACAGGCTGTGCGATCTGGCAAGAAAAACTGTCTCTGTGATACATCATATGGCGCGAATTGTGGTCAATTGCCGCATCTATCTATCGTTCAGTGCTCTGAAATTAAAGTATTTTCTTGGATCGGGCTCGCGGGAGTTCAGAAGCACCTTCAGAAATATCCGAATAATCCGCGCGATTATTTTGCCGAATCCATGGGGTGGGTTCCTGCTTTTGCATCCCTGTTTGCTGGGATAGCTTGCAGGAATGAGCAGCCATCCCCGATTCATTCACCTCCGCGTTCACACCGAATATTCTCTGCTGGAAGGTGCCGTGCGGCTAAAAAAGCTGCCGGGTCTTTGCGAGAAGATGGAAATGCCCGCCGTTGCGGTGACCGACACCAATTCCATGTTCTCGGCGCTGGAGTTCGCCGTGACCGCCAGCGGGGCGGGCATTCAGCCGATTATGGGCTGTCAAGTTGATCTGACCTACGTACAAGCACAGCCGGGTGAGAAGCCGAAGGCGCCTGCGCCCTTGGTTCTTCTGGCACAATCCGAGGTCGGTTATGAAAACCTGATGAAGCTCAGCTCGTGCCTTTACGTGGACAAGGGCGGGCAGTTGCCGCAGGTTACATTAGACGAATTGTCAAAGCACTCGGACGGCTTGATCTGCTTGACGGGTGGGCCGGATGGGCCGGTTGGGATGTTGTTGCAACAAGGCCAGCGCCCAGCGGCCGAGGCTCTGATGGATCGACTGGCCGCGATGTTCCCAGACAGGCTTTATGTCGAACTTCAGCGACACCCAGGTGAAGATGGTCAGCCCGAGGCCGAACGCCTGACCGAGCGCGGCCATGTCGAGATGGCTTATGCCAAGAACCTGCCGCTGGTCGCCACAAACGATGTCTATTTCCCGACCACGGACATGTACGAGGCGCATGACGCGCTGATCTGCATCGCCGAAGGTGCCTATGTTGACCAGCAGGAAGGCCGCCGCCGCCTGACCGCACAGCACTATTTCAAGTCGCAGCAAGAGATGGTGACCCTATTTGCCGATCTGCCCGAGGCGATTGAAAACACGATTGAGATCGCCAAGCGCTGCGCGTTTATGGCCTATCGCCGCGATCCGATCCTGCCAAAATTTGCTGATGACGAAGTGGCAGAATTGCGCCGCATTGCGAATGAGGGCTTGCAGAAGCGTCTGGCGGTGATCCCGCATGCGGTGACACCGGAAGAATATCAAGAGCGTCTGGATTTCGAACTCGACATCATCGAAGGAATGGGGTTCCCCGGCTACTTCCTGATCGTTGCTGACTTTATCCAGTGGGCAAAGGATGAAGACATCCCGGTTGGTCCGGGACGTGGCTCGGGTGCGGGCTCGCTGGTGGCCTATGCGCTGACGATCACCGACCTTGACCCACTACGTTATTCGCTGCTGTTCGAACGGTTCCTGAACCCCGAGCGGGTCTCGATGCCAGACTTTGATATCGATTTCTGCATGGACCGCCGCGAAGAGGTGATCCGCTATGTGCAGCAGAAATACGGCCGCGACAAGGTAGGTCAGATTATCACCTTCGGTGCACTCCTGTCGAAAGCTGCCGTGCGTGATATCGGGCGGGTCCTGCAAATGCCCTACGGGCAGGTGGATCGACTTTCCAAGATGATCCCGGTCGAAGGCGTTAAACCCGTTTCCATTGAAAAGGCATTGAAGGATGAACCGCGCCTACGGGAAGAGGCACGCAGCGAAGAAGTTGTCGACCGCCTTTTAACTTACGGCCAGCAGGTCGAAGGATTGCTGCGCAACGCCTCAACCCACGCGGCTGGTGTGGTGATTGGCGACCGTCCTTTGGATGCACTGGTGCCGATCTATCAGGATCCGCGCTCGGACATGCCCGCGACCCAGTTCAACATGAAATGGGTAGAACAGGCCGGGTTAGTAAAATTCGACTTTCTGGGCCTGAAAACGCTGACTGTGATCCAGAATGCTATGGATTTGATCTTCAAGTCTGGGCGGGATTTGCATATCGCGCCCGACGGCAGGGAACTCTATGAACCTGCCGAAGGAGCGGTAAACCAGATCAACGCCATCCCGCTGGATGACGAGGTGACATACAAACTCTACTCGGCGGCCAAGACCGTGGCGGTGTTCCAGGTGGAATCCTCGGGCATGATGGATGCGCTCAAGCGTATGAAACCCACCTGCATTGAGGACATCGTGGCCCTTGTGGCGCTCTATCGTCCCGGCCCGATGGAGAACATCCCGACCTATTGCGAGGTCAAGAACGGGCTGCGCAAAATCGAATCCGTGCATCCTCTGATCGACCATATCCTTGAGGAAACCCAAGGCATCATCGTCTATCAGGAACAGGTGATGCAGATCGCGCAGGTCATGGCTGGGTACAGCCTGGGCGGTGCCGATCTGCTGCGCCGTGCGATGGGCAAGAAGATCAAAGAAGCGATGGACGCCGAGCGCCCGAAATTTGAAAAGGGCGCGGGCGAGAATGGAGTTGATGCCAAGAAGGCGTCGGAGGTCTTCGACCTGCTGGAAAAGTTCGCCAACTATGGTTTCAACAAATCCCATGCTGCCGCCTATGCGGTCGTCAGCTACCAGACGGGCTGGCTGAAGGCGAACCATCCGGTCGAGTTCATGGCAGGCGTCATGAACTGCGATATCCATCTGACCGACAAGCTGGCCGTCTATTTTGAAGAGGTCCGAAAGGGGTTGGAACTGCCCTATGTGCCGCCCTGCGTGAACCGATCTCAGGCGACGTTTGACGTGGTGGAAGGGCATCTGGTCTATGCGCTGGGTGCGCTAAAAAACGTGGGTGTTGAGGCGATGAACCTCGTCGTCGATGGGCGCGCGGATAAGCCATTTGTGACCCTCTTCGATTTTGCTCGCCGTATTGATCTGAAAAAAGTCGGCAAGCGCCCGCTAGAGATGCTGGCGCGTGCCGGTGCGTTCGATGAACTCGACAAGAATCGCCGTCGCGTGTTTGAAAGCCTGGACCCGCTAGTGCAATATTCAGCCGCCATCCACGATCAGAAAAACTCAAACCAGGTGTCGCTGTTTGGTGAGGCAGGAGATGACCTGCCCGAACCTCGGCTGTCACCCGCACCAGACTGGCTGCCCGCCGAGAGATTGAGCGAAGAATTCAAGGCCATCGGGTTCTATCTGTCCGGCCATCCGCTGGATGATTATATGCCCGCATTGAAGCGAAAACAGGTGCTGACACTAGATCAGGTGACTGAAAAGGCGCGCTCTGGTCCGTTTATTGCAAAGATGGCAGGTGTCGTCGCCGGACGGCAAGAGCGAAAGTCTGCGCGTGGCAATCGGTTCGCATTTGCTCAGCTCTCTGACCCCACCGGAGCATTCGAGGTCACGCTATTCTCGGAAACACTAGAGAAATCCCGAGAGTTTCTGGAAACCGGCGCGCAGGTGGTGCTGACCGCCGAAGCGACGATGGAGGCGGATCAGCTCAAGCTGTTGGGTCGGTCAGTTGGTCCGGTCGACGTGGTGGTCGCCGAGGCTGGGGCCACAGGCCTGCGTGTATTTGTGGAAGATTCAAAGGTTTTGCCAAGCATTGCGAAAGTGTTGGAAGACGCAGATAGCAACGCCAAAAGGGCTGCCAAAGGCCCAGTTTACGTATGCCTGCTTGATCCCGGTTTGCCGGGTGAGGTCGAATTGGATCTGGGACGAAACTATGCGATCAATCCCCAGATCAAAGGTGCCCTCAAATCGCTTGAGGGAATCTCGGAGATCGAGGAAGTTTGACCACAAACCGAATTGTTGCCTTGAGCGATGTGCCCAGTTAGGCTGACTGAATAACCTTAGGGGTCATTTCACAGGAGGGTTCCGAAATGACGAATTCAGGTATTGATTTCAGATCACTTAGCCTAGCGGTGGCATGTGCTTTGGCGTTGGCCACTGCCGTTCAAGCAGACGACAAGAAGAAAAACACTGTTACTGGCGCTCTGGTTGGTGCAGGCGTCGGTGCTTTAGTCGGAGACGGCAAGGGGGCCGCAGTCGGCGGTGTCGCCGGGGCTATTATCGGACATAACTGGAAGTGATCATAATGCTGAAAAATTCCATCAAATCCACCGCCTGTGCCGCGCTTTTTGTCCTTCCGACATTTGCTGTGGCTGACGATTCTGCAGAGCAATTGGTGCAGGATGCCTTGCCCGTGATGCACTATACATGCGCATCGATCGCTGAAGACGCTGATGGCGACGAAGAATTTGTCGTGGCCGTAGTTGGAAAGATGACGGCCCTCTCGCTTTACAATCGTCAGATCAATATCGAGGATCATGCAGCCACCGACGAGGAAAAGGCGCAGCTGCGCGAAGCCTTCATCGCTGCCTTGTCCGAGGGCTGTGCCGCCGACAAAAACGCCCTTCTGGGCGGCGTGGTCGATAACGCGGTTAAGTCGACACTGGGGTTGTGATCACTCAGTAATGCGGCGGACGTTCGTCGCCGAACACAACTCCGCCTGAGCCTTCCTGCGCCCGTTCGGCCTCGCGCTGCAGTAACATCTCGACACGACGGGTCAGGCGGTCGATCTCGCTTTGTTGGTTTGTGACGACCGAGTTCAGCTCTTCGACCGTGCGGGTCAGATGGGCGATCTGCTCTTCCAGATGCAGCATGGGGCTCTCCTTATAGTCGTCTCATAGCGACCCTGTGACGCCCTGACCAGAGAAACCCCGCCTTGCTCCGATGGTGGCCATGGGATAGACCGCGCGCGGAACACTAAATCCCAAGGACGCCCCACATGGCCAAGCCCAAGAAACAGCCCCGCCCCAAGGCCGTGACGCCGAAAGGGTTCCGTGACTATTTCGGCGAGGAAGTCACGCAGCGCACCGAAATGCTGCGGACGATTGCGGGCGTCTATCATCGTTACGGGTTCGATGCCTTGGAAAGCAGCGCGGTTGAGACCGTCGAAGCGCTGGGCAAGTTCCTTCCAGATGTAGATCGCCCAAACGAGGGCGTGTTTGCATGGCAGGAATTCGACGAGGGCGGTAACGGCGACTGGATGGCCCTGCGTTATGACCTGACTGCGCCTTTGGCCCGCGTCTATGCGCAGCACCGCAACGATTTGCCGACGCCCTATCGTCGTTATGCGATGGGTCCGGTTTGGCGGAACGAGAAACCGGGGCCGGGGCGGTATCGTCAGTTTTATCAATGTGATGCGGATACGGTGGGCACGGCGTCGATGGCTGCCGATGCCGAGATTTGCGCGATGCTGTCGGACACGCTGGAAACCGTTGGCATCCCGCGCGGTGACTATCTTGTGCGCGTCAATAACCGCAAGGTCCTGAATGGTGTGCTTGAGGCGATGGGGCTGGGCGAAGACTTGGCCGCCCGCGATAATGTTCTGCGCACTATCGATAAGTTCGACAAGGTCGGTGAGGCGGGTGTGCGAGAGCTGCTGACCAAGGGCCGACTGGATGCCTCTGGGGCGTTCATTGATGGTGTTGGTCTCAGCGAAGATCAGGCCGAACCTGTGATCGCGTTCCTGACCTCGAAAGCTACCGACACCGCTGGTACGCTGGCCAACCTGCGCGCCGCCGTGGGCGACAGCAAGATTGGCGCGGATGGCATTGCCGAGCTGGAGCAGATCGGTGCCCTGCTGGATGCGGGTGGGTATGGATCGGACCGGATCGAGATTGATCCCTCGGTTGTCCGTGGCCTCGGCTACTACACTGGGCCGGTTTATGAGGCCGAACTGACCTTCGAGATATTCGACGAGAAAGGCCGCAAGCGGCAATTCGGGTCGGTCTCAGGCGGTGGTCGCTATGACGATCTGGTCAAGCGTTTTACCGGACAGGAAGTGCCTGCGACGGGTATTTCGATCGGTGTTGATCGTTTACTGGCCGCGCTCCGCGAAAAGGGTCGGATCGCAGCGCAAGCCACCGGTCCGGTGGTCGTCACCGTCATGGATCGGGATCGGATGGCCGACTATCAGGCCATGGTAACTGAGCTGCGCAATGCAGGTATCCGGGCCGAGGTGTATCTGGGCAACCCCAAAAACTTTGGCAACCAACTGAAATACGCGGACAAGCGGAACTCTCCGATCGCTGTGATCGAAGGTGGTGACGAAAAAGACAAGGGAATTGTGCAAATTAAGGACCTGATTCTTGGCGCCAAGATTGCCGAAAGCGCCACGCTTGAGGAATGGAAAGAACGACCCAGCCAGTTTGAAGTGCTACGCGGAGATCTGGTCGCCAAGGTGCGCGAAATTTTGGACAGTCAGGACTGACCCATGCCCAATCGTTCCCAGATACAGGCCCGCGCCGCAATGATGCGCGTCCGGTTCGAGGCAGCGGGTGCGCATGTGGTGGACACACCTTTGTTGCAACCTGCGGGTACGTTGCTGGACCTCTACGGTGAAGATATCCGCGCGCGCGCCTATGTGACCTCGGACGCGCTGCGGGGTGAGCAGATGCTGCGCCCGGACTTCACCTTGCCAGTGGTGCAGATGCACATGTCCGAAGGGGCTGAACCTGCAAGATACACCTATTCCGGCGAAGTGTTCCGTCGTCAGGAACACGATCCGGACCGGGCTAATGAGTATATCCAGGTCGGTTACGAAGTCTTTGATCGCGAAGACCCTGCTGGGGCAGATGCCGAGGTTTTTTCGCTGTTTGCCCTGCAACTACGCGGGCTACCCTTGCGGGCAGCGACCGGTGATATCGGCATTCTGATCGCCGCTGTCGCGGGCCTGAAGACAACTGACCGCCGCAAGGCCGCGCTGATGCGGCATCTCTGGCGGCCTCGCCGGTTCCGCGTTCTGCTGGACCGATACGCCGGGCGCAAAGCGGGCCTTGAGGGGCGCGATGCTCTGCTTGACGCAGCTGACCCATTGGCGATTGACGTGCCTATGATCGGTAAACGCCGCGCGCCGGAAATCCTCGACCGGATTGAAGCCCTACGCGAAGACCGCGCCGCGCCGCCGATCTCGGACAATGAACTGGCCGGTTTGGAGACACTGCTGAATGTGCGCGAAACCATGCCTTTTGCGCTGGAACAATTGCGCGACGTGGCGGTTGACCTGCCGCAGATCACGCCCGCGCTGGATCGTTTGGAAGCCCGTATCGCAGCCCTGCAGGCGCGGGGCGTGGACGTGAATACACTGGATTTTGAGGCGTCTTATGGCAGAACCTCGATGGAGTATTACGACGGTTTTGTATTCGGTTTTTACGCCGAAGGCCGCCCTGATCTGCCACCGGTCGCAACCGGTGGGCGCTATGATGCGCTGACCCGGCAATTGGGAGGTGGGGCCGAGATTCCGGCTATTGGCGGCGTGATCCGCCCGGACCTGATGCTCGAAATCGAGGAGGCCGCGCAATGAGCCTGAAACTGGGCGTGCCCTCTAAGGGCCGATTGATGGACAAGACCTTCGCGTGGTTTGAAAAGCGCGGTATCACCCTTTCGCGCAGCGGATCGGATCGGGAATATGCGGGCAAAGTTGAGGGGATTGATGGCGTCTCGCTGATCCTGCTATCCGCCGGAGAAATACCGCGCGAGCTTGCCGCTGGGCGCGTTCATCTGGGCGTGACCGGAATTGATCTGGTGCAAGAGAAACTGCCGCGCTGGGAACAGCAGGTGGAAGAAGTTGCGCCACTGGGGTTCGGCAAGGCTGACTTGATCATCGCAACACCTGCCTGCTGGGTCGATGTGGATACGTTGGACGATTTGGACGCGGCAGCTGCGAGTTTCCGAAAGGCGCACGGGCACCGGCTCCGTATCGCCACCAAGTATCACCGTTTGGTTCGTGAATTCCTGACAGAAGCGGGCGTGGCCGACTACACGCTGGTCGATAGCCAAGGCGCGACTGAGGGCACGGTGGTGAACGAAACCGCCGAG
Source organism: Ruegeria sp. AN6 (assembly GCF_056540425.1). NCBI lineage: Bacteria > Pseudomonadati > Pseudomonadota > Alphaproteobacteria > Rhodobacterales > Roseobacteraceae > Ruegeria > Ruegeria sp. AN6. The sequence continues at coordinate 157,341 of NZ_JBQFWR010000009.1, read as the reverse complement.
GCGATTGCTGATATTACGTCAACTGGCGAAACTCTGCGGGCCAACCACCTGAAAATCCTATCAGATGGGTTGATCTTGCAGTCGCAAGCGACTTTGTGGCGCAGCCGGGTGGCAACCTATAACGCATCCGAGAAGACGATTCTGAACGACCTGCTGGATCGGTTGCGCTAAAGCACGCCGATATCCGCCAGGGCACGGTTCAGGTCGTCGGGTAGGGCATCGTCTTGCTCGCGTCCTCTGGGCAAGTCGGCCGGAGTATCCTCGGGGTTTAGATAGCGCCAACCTTGGAACGGGCGTTTCAGAGCGTTCTGCGTGCGATGCACCTCGGGGTCGAGAACGATGGCACAGCGGCGGATTCCATCCTCACCGCGCACCTCGTCCAGCCGTAGAATCTGCTGACGGCATTGGACGACTCCTTTGATCACCCAATAGATTGATCCGCCATTCAAAATCTCGCATTCACGTTTGGGCCACATACGTGTGACATGGCGCGGGCATCCGTCCTCATAGAGAGGTTTTCGGCTGTCCTGCCATGCGATCAGCGTGTCGACGCTTTCTGATCCGACCGAAAGTTTGATGAGGTTTACGTACTTATCCACAGCTTTCCCACAGAGTCGTTCATCGACTATCTATCCATTGTAGCTCATGCGCGATTGTCATCAAGGTGTTGTGGATGATAGTCTGAATACCTCTTTCAGCACAGGGAATCACCAATGAGCCGCTTTGCCGCCCCCATCGCCGAGCAGATCTGGGACATGAAATACCGCTTCAAACAGGCGGATGGCACACCCATCGATCAGACGGTCGAGGACAGTTGGCGGCGAATTGCACGTGATCTGGCGCGGGTGGAACAGGACCCGGCGCGTTGGGAAGAAAAGTTCTACACCGCGCTTGAGGATTTCAAATACCTCCCTGCTGGTCGCATCACCGCTGGGGCGGGTACCGCACGTCAAGTGACCCTGTTCAACTGCTTTGTGATGGGCACGATCCCCGACAGCATGGGCGGTATCTTCGATATGCTGAAAGAGGCCGCTCTAACCATGCAGCAGGGTGGGGGGATCGGTTACGATTTCTCTACCATCCGCCCGCGCGGTGCAGATGTGAAAGGTGTTGCCGCCGACGCATCTGGCCCGCTGAGCTTTATGGATGTGTGGGACGCCATGTGTCGGACGATCATGTCCGCAGGCTCGCGCCGTGGGGCGATGATGGCGACCATGCGCTGTGACCACCCAGATATCGAACAGTTCATCACCGCCAAATCCGACCCGGCGCGGCTACGCATGTTCAACATGTCGGTTCTAGTGACGGATCCGTTCATGGAAGCGGTCAAAGCCGATGGCCCGTGGGATCTGGTGTTTGACGGTAAAGTCTATCACACCGTTCAGGCCCGTGATCTGTGGAACAAGATCATGCAGGCGACCTATGACTATGCCGAGCCAGGTGTGATCTTCATCGACCGCATCAACACTGCCAACAACCTCAGTTACGTTGAGACGATTGCTGCGACCAATCCATGCGGCGAACAGCCGTTGCCACCTTATGGTGCTTGCCTGTTGGGCTCGATCAATCTGGCACGGTTGGTGGCCGAGCCCTTTGAGGATGCGGCGCATCTGGATGAGGACGCTTTGCAAGAGCTGGTCGCCACCGCCGTTCGTATGATGGATAACGTGGTCGACGCGTCGAAATTCCCGCTGGTTGAACAAGAGGCGGAAGCTCAAGACAAACGCCGTATCGGGCTGGGCGTGACGGGTCTGGCGGATGCACTGCTGATGCTGGGCCTGCGCTATGGCTCGGACGAGGCGGCGCGTCAAACCGAGCGCTGGCTGCACGCGATTGCCCGCGCTGCGTATCTGGCGTCGGTGGACTTGGCAAAGGAGAAAGGCGCGTTTCCTTTGTTCGATGCTGAGAAATATTTGGCCAGTGGCACGATGCAACAGATGGATGACGATGTGCGCGATGCGATCCGCGAACACGGCATCCGCAACGCGCTGCTGACGTCGATCGCGCCGACTGGTACGATTTCGCTTTATGCCGGGAACGTCTCATCAGGGATCGAGCCGGTCTTTGCGTATGCTTACACGCGCAAGGTGCTGCAGAAAGACGGTTCGCGCACTGAAGAAGAAGTAGTCGACTATGCCGTCCAGTTGTGGCGCCATAAGTTCGGGGATACGGAGCTGCCAGACTTTTTCGTCAACGCACAAACGCTGTCGCCGTCTGATCACGTCAAGATGCAGGCCGCGGCGCAGAAGTGGATCGACAGCTCGATTTCGAAGACCATCAACTGCCCCGAAGATATAAGCTTTGACGCCTTCAAGGATGTCTACATGCAGGCTTGGGATCAAGGCTGCAAAGGCTGTACGACCTATCGCCCCAACGATGTGACGGGTTCCGTTCTGACCGTCTCAGAGAGTACAGATACAGCACCAGGTGAAAGTGCCGCTGCGCCGCAGGAGGTTGATGGCGGCGAAGTCGTCTATATGTCAGAGCCGCTGGATCGTCCGCAATCTCTGGAAGGGTCGACATACAAGCTGAAATGGCCCGACAGCGAACACGCGATCTATCTGACGATCAACGACATTGTCATCAGTGGTCGTCGTAGACCGTTCGAAGTATTCATCAATTCGAAGAACATGGAGCACTATGCCTGGACGCTGGCCCTGACGCGGATGATTTCCGCCGTTTTCCGACGGGGCGGAGATGTTTCGTTTGTTGTAGAAGAACTGAAAGCCGTCTTTGATCCGCGCGGCGGGGCTTGGGTCAAGGGCAAGTACATCCCCTCAATTCTTGCTGCAATCGGTGGCGTGATCGAGCAGCATATGGTTGTAATCGGATTTCTCGAAGGTGAAGGAATGGGCCTAAAGTCGGACCCCCAGGCGCAAGTTGTCAATATCGACACTCCACGCGGCAAAGCATGCCCGTCCTGTGGTCAGTTTGACATGGTGATGATCGAAGGCTGCATGACCTGCAGAAGTTGCGGCCATTCGAAATGCGGTTAGATTCAGGGTACATAGTTGTTTGTGCGGGTGGGCATAAATAGCCCATAGGGTTGATTTTTGCGCCCATTTGAACAGTCTTTAATACCCACAGATTCTTAAGACTTTGAAATAAAATAAAAAAGTTTCCATTGGAGTTTTAGATTGTACTGCGTTGGGCGACCATCGATAACATTCGCGCTATTGACCAAGACCGGAAAATCTCAAGACTGTGGCCATGGATCCAAATCGTCTCATACGCGTCACACGTAAAAGCTGACCAGAATGTTGTACTTGCCGAGCAAAACCACTCGGGCAGTTCCATAGCTATCGGATACCGAATTAATGAAAAACAAACCACCTATCGAGGAGTCCCCTCAATACTCTGAATTGAAAGCTCGATTTTCCCGTTTTCTGCTGGACTTCCGAAAGGAAAAACTCGCGCAGCAACTTGCAGGAGACGACAAAAACCGGGACGAGATCACTGGCGGAGACTTTCAGTCATTCAAAGCGCGGATGACTGAAGGTTTAGAACTAACCGATTACGATCAGGATCGTATTCAACGCCGAGTATTGTCTGTACTTCTCCGCCCCGAAGCGGGCTCGGTGCTACAAGACGAATGACGCCGGAAGGCGAAAAGCTGACGCGTAGACCGATCCGCTTTGACGATGAGTCATTCCTGAATCTCACATAAACTCTACGGTCACTTCTCTGCGCACTCTCCAGCTAAACAACAAACACGTTGTTCTAAGCTACTCCCGTTTTTCTCTTCAATGCGCAGCATCGGCGGGTCGCAGCCCGTAGACAACCAGACATTCGCTGCACGGCGTCGCTTGAGCAAAATGGGCTCGTTGCCGCCTCTCGCTACTTTACAAATCAATAACCGGTCGCAGCCCGAAGCGGACAATCAAATCCGAGCCTTTGCAATTCCGCGTTGCGGGACAAAGCGGTTGTTCGCTGCGGCTGCTCGAATGTCTGCATTGGCTGATTGAACCTATTTCGATTCTGTTATTCGAATCTTCAACTTGTATCTGCCCGAAAGGCGCTGCTTAGAACAGTTTGACTAACTGTTAATTTCCAACGCCTTCATCAATTCGAAGACCTGGCTGCGCATCCAGGCCGCCATCGGGGCGTTGTCTGAACGCTTGTGCCAGATGCCGATGATCAACGCTGGTTCAATATGCATCGGAGGTTCGAACACGTTCAATCCGAATGTCTTGGCCACTTTCTTTGCAAGCTGCGCGGGTACAAGCGCGATAAGGTCGCTTTCGCTAACCGCACGGCAAACGCCACTAAAGACAGGCACTGTCATAGCAACCTGTCGCTTTTTTCCGACGCGATTAAGGGCAGCATCGCCCATCGCAGCCAGATTCCCTTCAGGGGAGAACAAGACATGGTGGAGAACGCAGAATGTATCCATGTGCATCTGCGCCCCTTCCTTTAGCCCCGCAATCCTTGGATTTCCCTTGCGCGCGATAACGTGGAACGGCGAATGGAAGAGCGGCTCTCGATTGACCCAGTCCGGAAGCGCCAAATCCGGGATCAGCGCAATGTCAGCGTTGCGTCGTTCAAGGCTGGCCACATAGTCATTCGGAACCAGATCAACCAGCTGCGCTCGTAGATTGGGCGCCGACTTTTGTAGTAAATCACCCAAAGGCGGCATCAGGAGTTCCGCGAAAAAATCGCTGGCAGCAATCCGGAAAGTGCCTTCAGCGGTTCGCGGATCAAAAGTAGCTGGCGGAGCTAGCAAAGCCTCAAGACGTTCGAGTTCTTCCCGCAAACCGGATTCAATCCTGGACGCGTAATCGGTAGCGACCAAACGGTTTCCCTGCCGGACAAAAAGTGGGTCGTCCAAGGCATGACGAAGACGCGACAATGCACCGGAAACTGCGGATTGCGACATGGCGAGCTTGTCGGCCGCCTTGACGGTTGAGCCTTCGTTAAAGAGGGCGTCCAACACGCGCAAAAGATTGAGGTCCAGTGTAGCGAAATTCACCTGGCCGATATCCTATATTAGATATTGCGGTTTGCCTGATAGGTTGGACTTCGGGTAAGTTTCTGTCAACGGAAGCGCTTTCGTTTCAATCCGATGCTAATGGAGAGAAACGATGAAAGACCTGGCCCAAATCGACGGAGCCATCGAATGGCTCGGCGTAAAATACAAAACCATCCTCAGCCCAGAACAGACAGGCGGCGCTATGTCCATCGTCGACAGCTGGTCCCCTGCGGGTAGCGGCCCTCCGCGCCATGTGCATCAAAACGAAGACGAAACCTTTGTAATCCTGACCGGCACATGCAGGTTCTGGTTGGAAGGTGAGGAGTTCACCGCAGGGGCCGGCGAAAGCGTATTCATCCCACGAGGCAAGGAACATACCTTCAAAGTTACAGACGACGAACCTTGCCGCCATCTCGTGATCCTGACACCCGGCGGATTCGAAGGCTTCTTTTCCGACATGGCAGCCGGTCAGTGCCGCATTCCCGAGGACATGCCTGCTATTGAAGAGAGCGCCAAGCGCCACAACATGGCCTTCACTGGCCCGCCGTTGGATTAATACCATGACTGGCAAACACATCGTCTATCATATCCCCGTCTGTCCCTTCTCGCAGCGACTGGAAATCCTACTGGCGCTGCGCGGACTGACGGATGCCGTGGAGTTTCGTGTCGTAGACATCACCAAGCCGCGCGATCCCGAATTGCTAGCCAAGACCCGAGGTACGACAGCCTTGCCCGTGCTGGAAACCAGCGACGGCCGCATATTAAAAGAAAGCCTCGTGATCCTGCGCTATCTTGATGAGGCTCTACCAGGTGCTCCATTGCGCCGCAGTGATCCTGCCGAGCACGCCATTGAGTCGATGCTGATCGCCCGCGAAGGACCGTTTACAATGGCAGGCTATCTCTTTGTCATGAATCAGGATCAGGCGCGCCGAGATGAGCACTTGAATAAACTCCTCGCGCTCTATCGAGACCTTGATGATTTCTTAGCTCATCATAATCCGACTGGCCCATTCCTGTTCGATGACTTCGGTTTGGCAGAGGCTGTTTTTACCCCGATGTTCAAGCGGTTTTGGTTCCTTGACTACTACGAAGGGTTCAAACTACCCGTTGGCAAAGATTATGACCGGGTACGAGCGTGGCGTGATGCATGTATGGCGCATCCAGAAACATCGCAGGTGACTGAAGAAGAGATCGTCAAACTCTACTACGACTACGCGCTCGGGGCTGGAAACGGCGCCCTACCTGCCGGTCGCAGCGTTTCAAGTTTCGCCTTCGAACCGCCGTGGCAATCGAGACCCATGCCCCCAAGGGAAAAATATGCAGCGACAGCCACCGACAAAGAGCTGGGACTTGTCGCCTGACCATGTAGTAGATAGCCTACACCGGACATTCATGCGCCGACCGGCATCGGACAAAATGGGCTCTGAGCAGACCTAGGCCCAATTTTGGTGAGTGTCTGCTGTGTCGCTTTTAACAGCCGTTCGAAGCCGTCGATTTGAAATTTCCTGCCCGAGTGTCGGCTTTTCACCAGCAGTAGCCGTTCGTAAAAAATCGCCGAATGTCCGAGTCGCGGGACAAAACGGCCTTTCGCAACAACACTCTTAAGGTACAAGCAGACCGAGGTAACTCCGTTCCTTCCAGTATGAAAGTATCGTGCAAGTTTACGCAAAGATCGTTTCAACGGATGCAGCTAAACGAATTAAAACTTCAAGATTTTTGCGCGATAATATAGCGGCTCTGGAGCATTGAGGCTTGATCAGAAGTATAATGCACGTCGAAGCCTGCGGACGCGATTTTCCTTTCAAGCATTGATCCAGACACAAAATGCACAAACGGGGCTTTCCCAAGAGCCTGCATGACTGGGATAGCGATCCGACTGATCATCGCATACTTGAAACCACCGCTCTCAGGTGCGCAGACGGTTTTGGATATGAAAAACCCACCGGGTTTTGTAAGCGCGGAAATGTGCTGGAGCGCTTTGTCCAAATCGGGCAGGAGATGAAGCAAATTATGCGCCAAGACCACGTCGTAAGAACCTTCATCAAGACCGTGCTCGAGAACTTCAGCCACCTTGAAAGTGACATTCTCCAATCCTTCTTTAGCACGCTTGTCGTCGGCAATCTCGATCATGCCCGGAGCGAGATCCGTGGCAGTGATATGGGCAACATGCGGTGCAAGCAGCAGCGCGGTTGAACCCGTTCCGCACCCGATTTCCAGTACGTTGTCCTCTGCTTTCAGGTACGACTTCGTAACCTCGAGCGTTTTCAGATACCCTTCCATGTTGCGGATTGGGTCTGCCGCATACTTTTGCGAGATTTTGCTCCAGAACGCGGCATCCTTGGACAAAGCAGCCATTTCATCACTCTCTTACAAGGTCGTTGTCGTATGCTTTACTTCCAAACAATCATTTATGGAATTGCCGCAATTTGCAGAAGTGTTATGCATAAATGCATGAACTGGAAAGCCATCAATTTCGACTGGAATCAAGTGCGGTCCTTTCTTGCGACAGCCGAAGAAGGCTCGTTTTCTGCGGCGGCGCGCGTTCTTGAGCAAACTCAACCCACTGTCGGCCGTCAAGTTGCTGCGCTGGAAACGGCGCTTGGCATCACCCTGTTTGAAAGAGTCGGAAAATCGCTTAATTTGACGACTGCTGGCGCCGAGCTTTTGTTGCATGTCAGAGAAATGGCGGATGTGGCAAACAGGATTTCTCTTACCGCAACAAGTCAGTCGCAAGCTGTTGAAGGGCAAGTCAGGATTACCGCGTCCGATGTGATGTCTGCCTATCAGCTGCCGCCTATCCTGAAGAAGATCCGACTTGCGGCACCGCGACTGGAGATAGACATCGTTGCTGCAAATGACATACGCGACATACAGCGACGTGAGGCTGATATCGCCATCCGACATGTACGTCCGACGCAGCCGGATCTGACAGCAAAGCTCGTCGCCGAGGCCACGGCTCATTTTTACGCGGCACCGTCGTATCTTGATCAGGTGGGACGGCCAAAAAATGAAAACGAACTTGCGAAATTGGACTTTGTCGGGTTTGGGGACATCGACACGATGATCGGCTTTCTCGATCCGGCGGGCATAAATGTCACCCGTAAAAGCTTCAGGATTGGCTCACAAAGCGGGATTGTATCCTGGGAACTGGTGCGCCAAGGTTTTGGCATAAGTGTGATGTCGGATGATGTGGCTGCCTTAACACCAGGCGTGGAGCGCGTGCTTCCCGACCGCGAGCCGTTTAAGTTCCCGATTTGGCTGGCGACGCACTCCGAGTTACATACTGCACGAAGGATCAGACTGGTGTTTGATCAACTCGCGGACCAACTTAGCTCAGGGACCATCAGGTAAACCAGGAGTTCGCTTTATGTCACAGGCCATTCCAACGCTCCACTTGCTATGCGGCAAAGTCGCTTCTGGAAAATCCACTCTGGCAGCGGAACTAGCGAAAAGAGACGCAGTCGTGCTCATTTCGGAAGATGAATGGCTTAGCGCCCTGTTTGGCGACCAGATGAAGTCCCTGGAGGACTACGTGAATTGCGCTTTGAAACTGCGACCGGTCATGGGGTGTCACGTGGCTTCTTTGCTGAAGGCTGGCGTTTCAGTGGTTCTCGATTTTCCAGCTAACACATTTGAAAATAGAGCTTGGATGCGCGACTTGCTGAAAGACACTACTGCGCAGCACCACCTTCACTTTTTGGATTTGCCAGATGAGGTTTGTCTGCACCGGCTGCATAAGCGCAACAGAGAAGGCGCGCATGCCTTTGCCCCAACAGAAGATCAATATCGCCGTATTGCGCGGCATTTCGTGCCACCATCACCCGAAGAAGGTTTTAACATCATAACTCACCGTCAGTAGCGGCGCGGCAAACATGTTTCGAGCACCTACTCTGCATCGACAGATGAACGACTGCTTTGGGCTCGAAGCGGTCATTCGGATAAATTCAGTGAACGACTGTTATGCGGACGAAGGCGACATTCGCTCATTCTGTTTGGGACTATGTTTTTTTGCTATGTTTGAGTTGTTGTTTTTTTGCTGGGAGTTCATTCTATGAACATCGTCGAGGCGCGTTCACAGCCGGAAGTTGATGATGCCGCGGCCCTCATGCGCGGTTTGTATGAGGCGAACAAATCTCTTTATGACAACGATCTTCAAACCATTGAGGACTACTATCGCGGGGCGTGGTTCTTTGAGGCTTCGCCGAGAATCCCAACCGAATACTGCCCCCCGCAGGGAGACGTGCTCGTTGCCTACTTGGATGGCAAATCTGCGGGAACTGTGGCTATCTATCGAATGGATGACAAGCATTGCGAGCTAAAGTCCATGTTTGTTGAGCCCCAGTTCAGGAGCAGAGGAGTTGCATCAGCGCTTTGCAAAAAAGTGATCGAACTTGCCGAGTCGCAGGGTTACAGCACTGTAAGGCTGACAACCGGGGAACGCCAACTTCCCGCTCGGAGATTGTATGAGAGGCTTGGCTTCAGGATTGTCTCACCGTGGGACCCCAATCCTCCTGAGGGTTATGATTATTTCGAACTTGGCATAGCCCGTTAGTTATCAGATCAGGCAATTCTTTCGGCGTATTGCGTGTCCCCTTCGGGCTCAATATTGCCTTTCTCTACGGTTTGCACGGTTGGCGGGTCGCAGCCCCAAACCGGACATTCACAACTGAACTTTGCAGTTTCCCTAGTGCGGAGAAAACGCGCGTCCGTATTCCAAAATAGTAACGTTTGGTTTTGGAATCGGGACTTTCGAATACACCTAGACGAGGCCTACAGTGTTGCAAGGTCAGGGTGGCGATAGGCCTCTGGGTATGACATTGGCTTGAATGGCCCATTGGGCACTACGCTATTCCAACTGCGTCCGAAATAACCCTGGCGGCAGTGTACAAGAGACCCTGCCTCGGCAATTCCGGGCAACGCGTATACTCGGCACAGCCACCGCCACAAGTATGGGTAATCTAGGATTCTCGCACCATTAAGCTTCATTCGCACATAATAGACGGGATCGTGACGATAGAGAGTTGGGAACAGGCGAAGATCTACTTCTGAAAAGTGGTTGCCTGTCAAATAGGGCCTGCCATCTGAGAGATGCTCCTCCAAATATTCGAGTGTCTCAAAATAGGCGTCAAAGGCTGCTTTATAGACCGTTTGATCAGACGAAAAACCGGCCTTGTAGGCGCCATTGTTAATCGCCGTGTAGATGCGTTCGTTCAGGTCTTGGCTTTGTTGACGCGGCACTTCGTCGGGGTAAAGCCTGGCGCGTTCTGCTTCCGGGATTGTGCTGCCGAGATAATCTGCTGAGGCGTCCAGCATTCGAACAATTTCAGCGCTTTCGTTATTAACAATGCGTCCTTGTATCTTGTCATAAAGGATTGGAAGGGATTGCTCTTCAGAGCCTTCGGCACGATAGATCTCTTTGGCAAGTCGCAATCCTTTGCCGGTGCCGGTTTCACTCGTGCATTCTGGCAAAGTCTCACCTGTGAGCGATGCAATCCGATCAGGTGCAAACTCCCACAGGTTTGGCGCCTCTGGATCGTCGTCGCCGGTGCGGTTTGGAAATGCAACGTCCATCGTGATGCTGTTTCGAAGGCCCAACACATTTCGCGCCAGCGTCACTCTGTGACACCACGGACAATTCAGTGCTACGAAAAGGTGATAGCGATCAGGTTCTGCCGGAAACACTGGATCGCCAATAGCGTGGCGAAAACCGCTTACACCGCGCACGAATTCACCCCGTGCGCGGCGCTTGTTGATATCAGTTTGGTCTTCTTCGGTAGACGTGTTGGTCATGACGTCAGCATCATCCTCTGAGCCGGTGATGCAAGATGATTGGCACGGCCAATTCTTCTTCATCGCTGAGATGCCGTTTCAGGAACGCTTCAATCGTGTTGCTTGACGCATGGAGCTGTCCGGCTTCATCGTAAGCTTGCGCCTCATCAAGTGCGGATAGCTTGATCACACGGTTCGCCGTGCGGGTGAAGTCACTCAGCACCTTATCCAGATCGAAGTGATCCTGTTCAAGCAACTTAAGCCCCGCATCAAAACGCGGGTCCGCAGCCGACAGCTCAGGAAAATAATTGTGATCTTCCCAGCCGTGATGACCATGCAGGTTCCCAATCAGGTTGCCGCCATAGTAGGACAGCCGCCCCACGTAGTCGTCCAACCCCATCTCGTTGCTCAAAACCCCTTCTGTATCTAGGCGGACAAGTTTCGCCACACGGCGGAACATCTCATGCGCGCCGAGCCAATGCTTGGTTTTTTCTCTGAAACCTGGATGGGCTTCCCAACTGTCACGGGGGTAATGGTCCAAGAGAAACCGCATTTCTTGGGGCATGTCGTCTTGGCGGATGACGTGTGTATCGAGCATCGGTTGTCTCCTTTCGGGGTAAAAGTGGGAGGTCAGACAACTGTCCGCCAGTAGCGAAAACGCACAATCACTATGCGTCAACGAACCCCCGCGAAGTCGATGCCGCCCAAACCAGTGATCTTGCGCTTTTAGGGTTCGATGCCGTGCTGGATGAACCTTGCAGGCCTTGACGGCTATAAGTGCGGGCGGGAAACGGGAGTTTTTCGGGGCGCGAAGCTGTCAAACCACAATGCTGAAAGCCAGTTTCAGGCACTCTCGAAAGCATGATGTTCTCGTCTCCATCGCTTGGCAGTAACGAACCGGCTTGGGAAGTGTTGGATTGCAGGCGCGAACGTGACCAGTATGGAAGAACCGCGCGCAATGTCTGGCACCGCCATTCGGAAGGATACCAGCTGGTACGGATAATCCTGACGTTCCTGTGACAACAATGTTCAACTGCTCTGTTTCAGGAAAATTGCCAAGTCCATTACGTTTGTGCCGGTTGGCCCTGTGATAAGCGCGTCTCCGGATCGGGAAAGGTAGCTATTTGAATCGAAGTTCTTTTGTGCCTCCAAAGCGCCGGGCATTTTTGTGTATGTGTTGCCGTCCACAAACGATCCAGCAGCACACGTGTCGCCGTCCGTTCCATCAGTTCCTGCGACCAGTCCAACGATATCTCTATGGCCCAGGAAGTGTCGCGCCAGCTCCAGAGCAAGTGCCTGATTGCGGCCGCCCAAGCCGTGGTTTCGGGGGAGAACGACAGTTGGCTCTCCGCCGAAAATGTACAAACCTTCCGGCCCATCTGTAATCTCTTGCGCGATCCGCGACGCGACATCGGCCACGTCCGCGTACATGTTTTCTTGGTTGGTGATCGTCAAGATACCGGCTGATTTTCCAGCTTGCTCCACTGCATCACGCGCCACGGCGTTCGAAGCGACAATGTTGCATTCATGGGTAAAACTGGCGCGCCCGCCCGGGGCACCGATCCCGGAACCGATAACTGAAATACTGTCTCCGGCGACATCCGAAATTGCGAGTACGTCAACTTGTTGCCCTTTGAAAGTTGCGAGTAAGCCGCCTCCCTTGATTTCAGAGATGGCTCTTCGGCGCTTGTTCACTTCTTTGATGTCAGCACCTTCGGCCAGCGCGACTTCTGTCAGGGTCACAAGATCGGTGAGGCTAACTCCTTGTCTCAGATGTTCAACAAGCGACGATGCGCCGCCTGAAACGAGCATCAAAAGATGGCTGCCAACTGGGCAGTTCTCCACAAAGTTCCGAAGGCCCTTGCCGGCCTTCAAAGATGACTGATCCGGTACAGGGTGACTGGTTTCGAAAGTCTTGACGCTATTTGTAAAAACCCTGTTCTCTAGATGGTTGGTCTTGGTGACTAGATATGTAGGTATCGTGTGTCGCCAATCGCCCGGCAGACCGTCAAACATAGCGGCGGCTGCTTTGCCAACGGCAACAATATGCGTAGGGCGTTTGAGATCGGGGTTTGACGCCCACCTACGCACGCAAATGTCTCCCTTCACGGACGACACGGCTGCCCTAAATAGAGTCAAAAGTGTGTTTCTGTGGCTGTCTGTCATGTTATTTTATTTTAAGATCAGAGAATTAACGGGAAAGACCTCTGCCAAACCGTATCGCGTTGGCCTGATAATGCCGCGCGTTTTGGCGAAGGCCCTCGATCTGTTCTTCACTCAGTTCCCGTTTGATCTTTGCAGGTGTCCCGACGACCAGAGAATTGTCAGGAATTGTCGTGTTTTCTGTGACCAACGCGCCTGCGCCGATCAAACAGTTTCGGCCAATCGTTGCACCGTTTAGAATGGTGGCCCCCATTCCAATCAACGAGCCGCCACCGATCTTGCAACCATGGACAATTGCGCCGTGTCCGATTGTACAATTCCGTCCAATGACCAGCGGGTATCCGGGGTCGGAGTGTAAAACGCTGTTGTCCTGAATATTGCTTCCTTCGCCAATGTACATCGGGTCATTATCAGCTCGGATGACAACGCCGAACCAGACGCTGGCCTTTGCTGCAATTTCGACATTGCCGATGACATGAGACCCCGGGGCGACAAAAACGCCCTCCGCTATGTTCGGCTCCAAACCGTCCAAAGAATGAATCATTATATTTCCTTTTCTTTGACCGTCGAGTACTTGGGTGGCGCGCTTGCGGACAGGCCCCGCCCGAATTGCCCACTACATTTGGGCGTAGGTTTGCCACGGTGCAAATTCTGCTTCACCAACGTCCAATTCTTCGGAACGGGTCTTGGTCCCGGAGGCTGTTTCGAGGATGGTTTCGAAGATCCGCTGACCGGCCTCAGCCACGGATTCGTCACCTTGGGCAATTGTCCCGCAGTTCAAATCCATATCGTCTTGCATACGGTCGTACATCGCTGAGTTGGACGCGATCTTGATCGATGGCGCTGGCTTGTTTCCGTAACAAGAACCGCGACCTGTCGTGAAACAGACCATGTTGCAACCCGAGGCGACTTGTCCAGTGATCGAGACGGGATCGTAACCGGGGCTGTCTACGAACACCAAACCATTGGCGGTGATCTTTTCCCCGTATTTATAGACACCGTTCAAATTGGTGCTGCCTGCCTTTGCCACGGCCCCCAGCGACTTTTCCAGAATCGTGGTCAGTCCGCCAGTCTTGTTGCCCGGTGTCGGATTATTGTTCATTTCGGACCCATGTTTGGCGGCGTAATCTTCCCACCACTCAAGAAGATCGACTAGTTTTTGGCCAATTGCCGGGGATGCCGCCCGATCTGTCAGCAGGTGCTCGGCACCGTAAATCTCGGGGGTTTCAGCCAGGGCCGCGGTGCCACCATGCCTGACTAGCAGGTCAACAGCGTGGCCAAGGGCCGGATTGGCCGTGATCCCGGAGTATCCGTCTGATCCACCACATTGCAGCGCCACGCTGAGGTGGGAGGCGTCAACGGTTTCGCGTTTGGCCTTGGCGGCTTGTTCCAATGCGCTTTCAAGCCACAGCAAGCCTTTTTCAACCGATTTGCGTGTACCGCCCGCGCTTTGCAGCGTGTAGTATTGAAAGTTCTTGCTCTGAGGCCTGCCATAGGCTTCCAGCATAAGCGGGATCTGGTTGGCCTCACATCCAAGGCCCAGCATCAGAACGGATGCAAAATTCGGATGGGTGGCGTAGCCCCAGATCGCGCATTGCAGCTTCCGAAATGCTTCGTCATCTGTGCCGATGCAGCAGCCAGCTCCGTGCACAATCGGAACGATGCCGTCAACGCCGGGATACTGATCCAAGAGGCCTGAACGCTCGGCTTCGCGGGCCAAGTGTTTGGCAGCCGAGGCGGAACAGTTGACCGAGGTAACAATGCCGACGTAGTTGCGGGTTCCGACCTTGCCGTCTTCTCTACGAAAACCTTGAAAGGTGGCGCGTTGAGACAGCGGGACAAAATCTGTTTCACTCGCTTTGGCTCCGAAGGATTGGGAGCGGTGAAATTGCGCCATTTCAACGTTGTGGACGTGTACATGTTCACCGCGCAGGATGTCTTGGGTGGCAAGACCAATGACACGCCCGTATTTGATGATCTCTTCACCGCGCGTGATGTCTGAGAGGGCGATTTTGTGGCCCGAAGGGATTGCTGATGGGGTGACCAGGTCGAGGGACGAAAGTGCGGTGCCAGGTTCGATGTCTTGCAGCGCAACCGCGATGTTGTCGTGGTCGCTCAGGGTGAGAATGCGCTGTTGCGTCATGGGGGTTCCACTAAGTTTTGGCGTTGAGAATGTGGTCTTGCTGGAACGGCGGAGTTAGCATTCCTGAGTGTGTTTCTTGTGGCGTAGCAGGGACATCAGTTTGCGGTCACGACTGACCTGTGCGGCAGGGATATCTTCAACCGGCGTTCGCGCTGACAGTTCGGTGGCCAGCTTGTCATTTGCCACGCTGGTCCAGTCGATGTTCTCGTACGAACCGATGCCAAAGCCCCGGTACATTGCCCCGTAGCGCGCAACATAGTCGGTTACGCCGCCGGGAGCGTTGAGATGAATGGTCTGCATTGGGCCCATGATTGACCAGCGCAGTCCAAGCCCGTCGCAGATTGCCTTGTCGAGATCGGTGGCAGTTACGATGCCGTTGCTGACCAGGCTGAACGCCTCTTCCAAAAGCGCGCCTTGCAGGCGGTTCACAACGAAACCGTCGATCTCCTGACTCAGCACGATGGTTTCGCGCTGACATTTGATCATCAACTCGTTCACTGTTTCAACAGCGCGCAGATCAGTCCATGGCGACGGCACAAGTTCGACAGCAGGATGCAAATGTGGCGGGTTGATGGGGTGTACGACCAGACACCGCTGTCTGCCCGGGATGTGTTCGCAATAACGCGACGCGGAAATGCCCGAGGTTGAGCTTCCGATGGGCACATCTGCGCCTGCGATGGCGTCGATTGCCAGCGTGATCTCTCGTTTGATCTCGACGTTTTCGGGGCCGTTCTCCTGCACGTAGATCGCGCCCTGCACAGCGTTCTCAAGCTCAGAGGCAACGGAGATGCGCCGCAGGATTGTCGGGGCATCAGAGGCATCTATGAGTTCGAATTCGGCCAGATCCGCGATACGCTTTTCCATTGCCTTTAAAGCGTTTTGCGCGGCCTCAGGCGACAGATCATACATCGCAACATCGTACCCGGCCTGTGCAAATACCGCTGCCCAACCCTGCCCAATCAACCCTGCGCCTATAATAGCGATTTTGCTCATAAGTTTTCGTCCATGGTGTGAGGAATATCGGTGTCAGGAATTGCTTAGAAGGACACCTGGTCGCCGCCTTTGAGGCCCAGAATTTCACGGGCTTCATCGGGTGTGGCGACTTGAAGGCCAAGCCCTTCAACGATGGTCCGGATCTTGCGAACCTGTACCGCGTTGGATTGGGCAAGTTCGCCGCGGCCGGCCCAAAGGCTGTCTTCTAGCCCAACGCGAACATTGCCGCCCAAGGTTGCCGCCTGCGTCGCGATGCGGAACTGGTTCGCGCCAGCGCCGAGAACGGACCAGCGATAGTCGTCTCCGAACAGACGATCAGCCGTGCGTTTCATGTGAAGGACGTCTTCGTGGTGGGGACCGATGCCTCCCAGCAAGCCAAAGACTGACTGAACGAAAAACGGCGCTTTGACCAAGCCGCGATCCGCAAAATGCGCAAGGTTGTAGAGGTGGGAGGTATCGTAGCATTCGAACTCGAACCGCGTACCGTTGCCATAGCAGGTTTCCAGAACATACTCGATGTCCTTGAACGAATTGCGGAATACGAGATCGCGGGAACCCTCCAGATGCTCGCGTTCCCATGCATGTTCGAAGGTCTGGAACCGGTTTAGCATAGGATAGAGGCCAAAGTTCATAGACCCCATGTTTAACGAGGCCAGCTCGGGTTGATATGTCGCAGCGGGTGCGGCGCGTTCTTTGACGCTCATATACGGGCTGCCACCGGTTGTGATGTTGACCACAGCGCCTGAGCTTTGCTTGATTTGAGGCAGGAACGCGGCGAACCCTTCGGGGCTTTGGTCAGGCCGCCCGTCAGGATGGCGCGCGTGCAGGTGAAGTATCGCGGCTCCGGCTTCGGCGGCGGCGAGGGAATCATCGATGATTTCTTCCGGCGTCACCGGCAAGTGGGGCGACATGGACGGCGTGTGAATCGCGCCGGTTACGGCACATGTGATGATGACTTTGCCTGCGCCGTTGTTTCTATTCTCTGTTGATTTTACATTGAGTGTCATAGTGTTACCACATTTCCGTCTACGGCAAGAGATTGCCCTGACAAGTTCACGCCAGCGTCCGAGATGAGGAATGCGACAGTTGCCGCGACATCATCGGGGCTCACCATGCGACGCATGGAAATCTTGTTGAGATATTCGTCCTTCATGACCGCATCGCTGACACCCGTGGCGACAGCCTGATCGTGGATCACCTTTTCCATCCTCGGCCCTTCGACGAACCCGGGCAGAATAGCGTTTACGCGAATATTGGAGGGGCCTAACTCTTTGGCGAGGCTTTGGGTTAGGCCGATGACGCCGAATTTGGCTGCTGAGTACGGGGAGCGTCTGGCGTAACCATGCTTGGCAGCAGCAGAGGCCATGTTGACAAGCGCGCCGCCGCCCCTTGCTTTGATCATGGGTATCGCCCTTCGAGCGGCCAGGAACTGACCGGTCAGGCAGATGTCGATGCACCGACGCCAGTCTGCGGGCGAAAGGTCTTCGAGATTGCCGGTGGGCCCGGCAATTCCAGCATTGTTCACCAACGCGTCCAGCCCGCCAAAAGCTTCCTGAACCTCGTCAAAAAAGCCATCTATCGCTTTTTCGTTCGAAACGTCCGCTTCAACCGCGATGCATCCCTCAAGCTCAACGCAAGATCGACGCAGCGCGTCTGTATCGACATCACAAATCGCGATCAGGGCACCTTGTGAATTGAGCATCCTTGCTATGCTGAACCCGATTCCGCTGGCACCGGCTGTGATCACGACTTTCTTGCCCTCCAACCCCGGCAGGGACATCTGCCTTGCCTCTGTCTGGTTACTAGATGAGTTAGTGGTCATGTCACCGCCTCTACTTGCCGAAGACCGCATCCGGGACCCAGAGCACAAGGCTTGGCCAAATGATCAGAAGGGCAAGACCAGCCAGTTGCAGCGCTACAAAAGGGATGATGCCGCGATAGATGATGCGGATAGAGATTTCGGGTGGGGCGACGCCTTTGACGTAGAATAGTGAATAGCCGAAGGGTGGCGTCAGGAAACTGGTTTGCAGATTGACCGCCACAAGCATGGCGAACCACAAAAGTTGTTGTTCACGGGATATCCCTAGCCCAAAGTCCAAGCCCGCTACGATAGGCGCAAAAAGTGGAAGGACGATAAAGCTGATCTCGACCCATTCCAGGAAGAACCCCATGATGAAGATCAGCAGAAGCAGGATGCCCAGTGTGCCGTAAGCACCAAGATCGAAGAACAGGATTGCGTTCTCGATCATCTTGTCACCCTTGAGGCCCTTGAAGACCATGCCAAAGATCGTGGCGCCAACTAATACGCCTAGTATCATCGCAGAAGTATTGCCTGTTTCTCGGACGCAGCCGGACAGGGTTTTAAAGGTCAATTTGCGATTGATGGCCGCGAGGATCATCGCACAAATCGCGCCTAGACCTGCGGCTTCGGTCGGGGTGGCCGTACCCGTGGCAATCGACCCAAGAACAGTCAGGATAAGAACAAGCGGTGCAAACAAGTCGCGCAGCAGCGCCAGTGCTAGGGATCCTTCGGCTGGAACCTGTGTTGATACAGGGGCATCGGTTGGCTTCGTCAACGCAACGAATACAATATAGCCGATGTACAGGCCACCCAACAGCAGGCCAGGAACTACGGCCCCCAGGAACAGCTCGCCAACGGAAATCTGAAGAATATCGCCCACCAGAACCAGCATGATCGAAGGCGGAATCAGAATTCCTAGAGTGCCCGAGGCCGCAATGGTGCCAACAGCCAGCTCCGGCTTGTATTTCTCGCGCAACATAATGGGCAGAGCCAGTGTGCTCAGCATGACCACCGAAGCACCAACGATGCCAGTGCTGGCCGCCATGATGATGCCCAACAAGGCCACGGAAATGGCCAGCCCGCCGCGTCTCCGACCCAATGCGCGCTCAAGCGAATAGAGAAGGTTTTGAGCTAAACCGGATTTGTCGAGCATCGCACCCATGAAGACGAACAGGGGCACCGCAAGCAAAAGCCAGTTTTCAATAACGCCTGCGTAGATGCGCGAGACGCCAATTTTGAGGAATGCAAATGGCAAACCGCCGACAAAAGAAAACAGAATTCCGATGCCGCCGAGAACAAAGGCAACCGGATAGCCACTGAAAATTCCCAAAAGCAAACAAATGACCATGGATAGGGGAATGATGTGTTCAATCATGGGAATCCCCCTTCCCGAACAGGCTTTTGAGTTTTTGGATAGTCAGGCCGAGACCGGCAATCAGCATCAAACCAAAGCCGATGGGAAGAAACGCCTTCAGAAAAAACCGGTCATACATACCGTCATAATCCGAACCTTCACCCATGTTGAATGACCGCAATGTGAAGTCATAACCGTGGAAAACTACGATGACGCAAAGAGGCATCAACAGAGCCAGATGGCCTATCACCTCAATGATGTCCTTCGTTTTTTTACTAAAATGCTGACGTAGGAAATCGACGCGCACGTGACGGTCGCTGACGATTGCTCCGGCCATTGTGAGCATCAGCATGATTCCAAAAAGGTGCCATTGCAAATCGCCGATACTAGAAAGTGTCAGCTTGGACCCAAACAGGAAAATGTCATTTTCCCACCGAAGGATTGTACCGACCTTGGCTGCTGACAGCGTCACGCCAATAAGAACCAGAATGAGGATGGGAATAATGAGCCAAGCCGCGGCCCGACCTATCCATACGATCCCGCGAAGAACCGTATGGACAGGGCCGATACCACGATTTGGATCACTCGGTGGAGCGTCCATATCGTGTGCCATTTTGGCTTACTCGGCGGGGAGAGTTTGCAGGCCGGTCCAGCGTCCCGACGACGCCACGAAGTCCTTCATCGAGTGGTAGGCCTCGCCATAAAGCGCATCTTTCTCGGCTTCGGCACTAAGCACACGTTCTGTAGCAATCCGCAGTTCCGCAAGAACTTCGTCTGGGAAGGATTTGACAATGGTGCCACCCCCCTCGAACACTTCGATCTGCGGCGTTTGGGCCGCAGGGGCATATTGCAACGTCCAGGCCATACTGACCTGACAGGCCGCTTCATACATCGCCTGTTCAGCCGCGCTCATGCCATTCCAGACATCCATATTGATCATCAGCACATCGACGCTGCCCGGCTGGTGCCATCCCGGATAGTATTGATATTTTGCGATCTGGTTGAAGCCAAAATCCTTGTCGATAATTGGCAAGGAAAACTCGGTCGCATCGATGCGGCCACGTTCCAACGCAAGATAGATTTCGCCTGCGGGCATGAACTGAGCTGATGCGCCAAATTCGTTGAGAACACGTGCACCAACGCCACCCATGCGCATCTTCAGACCATTAAAATCTTCGACTGAATTGATCTCTTTGTTGAACCAGCCGCCCGGTTCGGGCGCGGTGATGTGGCAGGCCAGTACCTTAATGTTCAAATCGTCAAACCCGCGCTGAACGATTTCGAGACCACCGCCCACATGCAGCCAAGCCGCCAACGCATCTGGTCCGGCCCCAAAGGGGGTTGCCCCGATCTGAGCCACTGGGATTTTGCCGCCCCATTGACCAAGGAAGCTCCATCCCGCCGGGATCGCCCCGGAGCTAACGTTATCAAGAATCTCACCTGCGGGAACCAGTTCGCCTGATCCATAGAGTTGCAGACCAACATCGCCGTCGCTCATGTTGCGCAAGGTTTCATCCATGATCTTAGCACTGTCTGCCAGGAACGTCAGATCCTTTGGAATGCTCATGTGGACGTCCAGAATATCTGCGGATGCCGAAGTCGCGCCATAAGCCATAGAGCCGGCAACAAGGCTCGCGGCAATTTTCGAATATTTCACTGTATTCCTCCCGTAACTATGCCCGACACGAACATCCATAGCGGCCAGTTCGTAAGGCTGGTGCATGATATTTTGATTATTGATCAAAAATCAACTTAATAATAATTACCCATTGTTGCGCATGATTCCAATTGGTTGGATAGGTTTAGGCTGACTTGGGGACCTCACCTAACACTACGATTCTAAGAATCGAGGCCGAAAATGAAATTCCTGAACATCGCCTATCACGATGTGCATCTTGGGCATTCGACACTCTGCAAAATCGACACCGCGTTCTTGCTGCATGCTTCAGGCAGGCGTGCCATCATCAAACAAAGTTTTCACCAGCACGTCATAAGCATCCGAAATGTCGAGAAACAGTTCCTGCGTGGCGGTTGGTTCGTCGCCGTCGCGAATGGCTTGCACAATTTTCCGGTGATGATTGTTGGACACTTTGTACTGATTTTTTCGCTCCAGTTGATACAGATGCGGGCTGACCCGTAACCAAAGCGTGTTGATGATGTCGATCAAAACCGCAGAGTGCGACTGTTGATATATCCTTAGATGAAACTCGTAGTTGGCCTTGATATATCCCTGTACATCGTCGGATTGCTCAGCTGCCTCCAACTGCTTCAGCAGTACCTCGAGCTCGGTCAAAAACGCATCGTCACGATTGGACAGCGCCCATTTGACAGCCAACGTTTCAACTTCCAGGCGCACATCGCGCAGGTCAGTCAGTTCGTCATATCCGAGGCTGGGAACGCCCAGCGAACGCCCCGATACATTTGCTACCACACCAATCGCCTGGAGGCGCGTGAGCGCCTCGCGAACAGGCATGGCGCTCACGCCAAACGCTTCAGCGACCCGAGCGACATGCACCGCCTGGCCAGGGGTGAATTCACCTTCGCGCAAAAGAGTGCACAATTGATCATAGACCTGATCGTGAAATTTCTCTTTCTGAATCGGTTTGGCATTTTTGAGCATGACCCATCTATTCGCACACATTCAGTGAGGAAATCCACCTTACATTACCACTCCATGTCACCCAATACAGCGGGTATCGGACAAGAGGAGTTGACCGCCCCTTCCACCGCGCAAACTGTGAATTCAAGTAGGGCCAGCCTTGCAAAAAAAAGAATGTAGCAAATTTCGGCGTAGTGGGCAGTAAGCACACTATTGCAATGACCCTTCTAGAGTCTGCTAAGGGGTTCTTTTCGGTGGTTCGCAACGTAACAGGCCCACCACGTTTTGGGTCGTTCGTTAAACCTTGCAAAGTCCGCTTTCTGCGCATCGCTGTCATTGGAGCTTCGCGCGGCATCAGTCAACTTGGACTCGGTAACGACCGTCGCTGACTTCCGTATATGTGGTTAGAGGAAGCCTTAGGCGGGCCATGCCAACAGTGCTTACAATTCTGCGATGCGGACAACCTATTTGGCACTCGTGTAGCGAGAAGGTTCCCGAAACTACGCGGTGAATTTCGAAGTGCAGCGCACTCCGTCTTGACATAGTGACACGAACTGGTTCAGCTTCAGGTCATGACGTACTCACGCATCCACTGCCATCGAATATCGGCCTGAGGTCGATAACCCACGCGAAATCCGTGGGAGGCAGCATTGGTATGCGGGCGAGGCTTATATCCTTGTAATTGCTCCAGATTAGAGTGCACGAGTCGGTTCGATTCCGACGCCTCCTACCATCCTCAGGAGGAGTCCGACATGGCGGACGACGTTGCGAACGCAATTGATTTCAACGATATCAAGAAATCGGTCGAGGAGAACCTCGGCCGCACACCCGAAGGCTGGTCTGGCTTGGTCACGACGCTCTTCACAGAGGTCAAGGAATATTGCGATCTGAAGGATGCCACCTACCCCTTCATCCTCCAGATCAAAGAGAAACTAGGCGAGCTCTGCATCTACCACAGGTGTGATGATCGACACATCCAGTCAATGATCACCGCCACAATTGCACGAGCAAACCGTACCTGTGAGCGATGCTCAAACGCTGCTGAGACCCAACTTCTCGACGGTTGGTACACGACACTTTGCTGCTGGTGCGCGCATGACGTCGCGAGCAAGCGCCACCCCGAAAGGAAGAGGCTTTTTGGTGTTCGGAAAAAGTCTGTTCGAGATCGAATGACCTGCTCAGTTTGTGGATATTTCGGTCAGATCGACCGATCTGATGACCGCGGACGCTGTCCTGCATGTGTGACGAAAGGGTGGTGAGTGATGCTCAAAATCGTTGTCTACGCAAACGAAAGAGAGATCGCCCGGGCACATGCTGGAAACGTCAGCGATGACACCGATGGTCTCTGCGACTACGAAGTGCGCGTGAACGAACGAGAGTCCGAGGAGCTCGGTATCGAAGAGAAAGCAGTACGCTTCGGTATCTCGCAGCATAATCGCAGGCAGACGGTGTGGGCGCTCGTTGAGAAGATCGCCGCCACGTGGCTGGAGAAGACCGGTGCGCGAGAGTCCCGCCCTAAGGCTGATGAGGTGACGCGCGCATTCCTGAAGCTAAAGAAGGCCGAGTTTCTCGCCGGACAAGCATCGCTGTCAGATCCGGTTGGCGCAGAGGAGTTCGACGCGCTCGCTGCTGACGTCGAGATTGATCCACTGACCAGGGCGCTTTTGGCATTGCAAGAGGCAAGGATCGCACTTGGCCGGGCAAAACTATCTGATCCGATTTCCGCAGATGAGATCAGAGCGCGCAAGGTACATGAAGGTAGTGACAACGAATTGCTGTCGCAGATTCGGACGAGCATTCGCGAATTGGATGAGCGCATTGCTAGTGAAGTAAATGGCGAGGACCAGGGCGAGGACGAGCATACAGATCCAGCCATCGAAGCTTTCCTTGAGCTTTTGGAAAAGGACATCGCAGCAGGCAATCTTGTTGGAGACCTAGCCGAGCACATTGCAGCGCACAAACGTCGATTGGGTGACGATGATGACCAGGACAATTGAGCCAATTTTCAAAGATACCGAAGATCTTCGATTCCTGAAGATGGCATTTGCGGTTAACGACAGTGAAAGCAGCGTTGTGGCCCCAATCTCAACCGCCGATTTCGAACGTATAGAAGATCTGACGGACGAAGAAATCAGGCGTGTTGTTCATGAGACAGCTGACGCGCTGAAAGATGGGTGATGAAACAGGTTGTCGACTGGAATGACATCCAAACAAGCGTTCTAAAAGCGCTTGGTGAGCATCGCGCAAGCTGGGCTGATCAGCTCGCACTAGTGTTGGAAGATGTGAAGCGCAGTGTTGCTCAACACCCCGAAATCTTTGGGAGTGAGCTGCCGGTGGTCGTGCAGATCAAGCAAAAACTCGGCGGATTGCGCGTCTACACACGAGAATGCAATCGAAACATCTTCGACGAGCTGGAGACGCGTGTCGAAGAGATCGAGAAGACGTGTGAGAGATGCGTAAATTCTGCCGAAATCCAAAACGTCAGGGGATATTTAGTCACCCTATGTTGCTGGTGCTACAACAGCTACCTCGAAGATCGATTTGAAGATGCTGAGGCGAGGTGGCCAACGGATCTTGAGCTCAACGTAGCAAATCGCTTTCCAGACCTGGTGAGCGCTGATACGGCCTCATTGTGGCCAAGCATTGGTCCGGGCAGGCTGGTCTTGCTTGGCCGGTTCCTCGCAGAGGCGGAGCATCTTGTTCGAGAGACCTTTGAGACACCGTTTCAAGTGCAGATCTCGGATGTGACGACGGGCTCAGACGGTTCAATCCAGATCATCTTCCGTCGGTACGATCAATGCCTGGATCTCCCGCTCAAACGTCTCGTACTGGACAGCAAGCGAACATGCGCAAGATGTGGCCATGTGGGTGATATCGTTCGGAAGAAGCACAGGGCAACCGCCCTGTGTGCACACTGTCAGGAGCAAGGCGATTGGAACCCCTTCGATGAGTGATGAGTTTTCCGATGAAGAGATCTTTGGACGTCCGTTGGAGTCGATCCCTCTGGATGACCTGATTTATGAGCTGAAAGCACGACTGAAAGAGGGTTCAGATGCATGGCCAGCACTTCTGACGACTGTACAAGAGCACATCGTGGACGCTGCTCCAGCTGATGGATCGGCAGAGTGGACAGACATCTGGATTAAAGAGAATAAGTGGCCAAAATGACCGAAAAAGACAAAATCACAGAAGGATCTGGTAGCGTCTATCAAGACCTTGGCCTCCCGGAACCAATCGTCAGCCACCTATTCTGCGACTTAAGGATCGTCGGCTTCCAAGACAGTTTTTACCCGATTGAGATTGCGGTTTTGAGGGTGATCGATGACAAGCCACACATTTGGAGCTCGCCGATTTACCCTGCCCAATCATGGCCACAACAGGTTCTGGATGCGTCTCCAATCGACCTGTCGACGGCTCCGGCCGCTGAGGAAGTAGCAAACCAAATACTCGGTCTCATCGAGCGCTGTGAAGCCGGATGGATCTACTCGGATTCTTCAGCAACCTCAGGATTGTTGGAGCGTCTATTGGCTGAAGCAGAGGTTGGGCATCTCCACAAAGTCGACGTACTTCGCACGGACCAAATCATGCAAGATGAAGCATCTCGTCGAGCGATGAAACAGCAGCTGAAATCACACAAGCGGACATCTGACAATCCGCGCGACGAGGTGGAGCGGTTGTGGGCCTGCTATCAAGCAGTGAAGGCCTCAAAGGAAGGAGATCAGCGATGAGTGCGACGGACGATGCCTGTTGAAGATCATCAAGCAACGCGGCGAAAAGGCCAATCGCATTGAAATGGGATTATTCAAAACACTGATCGGGTCCGCAGGATGCGAGATCGCGATACTGCAAATGCAGTACTTTCGCGACCTGAATAAATTCATTAAATCCCGGCTTTTTGCTGCAAAACCGGTGCGTGCATTCGACAGCTCCGGGAAGTGAACATTTCTGCCGTTGATGACTTGCAGGGCAATCCGCGCAATATCACTATTGGACTAACTGCCGCGAAACCGTCCCGATTGATTGACTGCGATAGTGTCGGAGCACATTGAGCGGAGACTGCCGTGGGTTCCAAAGAGCCCGGGCGCAGTTTCAACAAGCGGCGAATCACCTCGCACAGGACACGGGTGATTTGGCTGTTGAGGCCATTTGACCAGACGAAAGTGAAAGAATTCTATTCTTACACTTGAGCGCTCTCTCATGCCGCAACGACAGCTATCTCTCTTTGAATTTATCCTTACTCGCAAGAAGTGAATTAGGCAGAGCCTAATTCAGGGCCGCATTTTGCAACGCAAGTGCGCCCAAGGATAAATGTTTAAAAACAGTATGTTATTGAGAAACCCGCAGGAATTTGGTATGCTGATTGGCGTGTCGAACCTATCCCAAATTGGGGGGTGCACGAAATGAAAGCGAGGGTGAGAGATATGCCATTCGTTGTAGAAAAATTTGCTGCCGGTAGCGCAGTACTGAGGTCGGAGGCGCCTTTTCGTTGAAAAAGACGAAATGCACAAATCGGCTAATCAATGAGGCTGCCAGTTGCTTGAAGCGCGGTCGACTGATCTGACAAATTTGTCACATTTAATTGGCGTAGAAGTCACATCATCCACACTCGCATCTTTTCGCTTGCGCAGACCTCCGAGTTTTGAGTACGAGAAACGCCCATGCAAAATGCTGTCCATCATATCGCGCCCAATCAGATACGGGTTTTCTGAGTTTCCGATCCGTTGTTAGCTCTCTTCAGCGATAGGTTTACATATCCTGCTTATGCTGTGAGCTCCTATAGGCACTAAGTCGATATGAGGCGCTTGTCATGGCGTTTACTACAAAACTTTTGGGGTTCTTGAAGACGTGTTGCGATAGCCATCGCGACATCATTCCTTCTTTTGCTCCGCGTTTCTTGAATCTCACGCGAATAGCCGTGTGATCGGGCGGTTTCGGCCGCCTGCTTCCCACCAAAATTCAAATCACGAGTTTTTCTACCGAACGCGTTCGGTGGGCTCGATAAGACGTGAGGTATTCACATGAAGAAAAGCTTTCCTGATGGAATCCGGCTCCCGTCAGATTTTCGTTCAGACCGTGCCATTGCGAAGGCCGCGACACGCCATTGCACTGCTTACACCGTGATCGGTTCAAACCCGGGTGTAAGGGTTCAGGCGGAGTCTCATCTTGAGTTGGTCAATCTGCTGGTAATGCACGCGCAGCTCGAGGTTGAAGACATCTTCGATCAAGTGCGGTTCCGTTGGAATGGCTTCAGCGAAAAGGTGCGAGAGCACGTGTTTGATTACGTGGCGCACATCCGTGGAGGCTCCAAAGTTGCTTTCGCTGTAAAGCCAAGTTTTCAGGCTGCGAAATCGGAATTTGCAGAAAAAATGCAGGAGGTTGCGTGGTTCTCCGTTCAGTCTGGCTTTTGCGATGAAGTACGTATCCTGACGGAATGCAGCGCAGATCAGATTGAGCAGCAGAATGCACAGCTTTTCTGGGCCGTGCGGCATCCTATGCCAAGTGCTGACGACGTAGCCTGGAATGTGGCGCAAAGCCTTCTGGGCGCAGCCTCGCTGCGTGACCTGACAATCAAAACCGGACTTGGTGCCGACGGTTGGCGAGCGCTCGTGCGCTTGGTTTCCGCGCAACACCTTGTGCCGCTTACCCGTGAAATCATCGACCCCCAAACACTTGTCCAACGGAAAGGATAATTCCCATGACTGTTCACTATGATCTGATCAAGAAAATGGCTGAAGCGAAGAATACCGCAAGCACTTCAACAAAAAGCCGCTTCGAAATCTCGATGCATGACCGCGTAACGATTGCAGGGAAACGTATGCGGTTGGCCGGCAAAACGGCAAATGGCTATGTCCTTTACCCAACTTCTGGATCAGGACTTGCCGAGTTTTTTGGTTATGAAGAATTGAGCCGTCGCAACGCCTCTGGCGAAATTGTGCATGAGCGCAACCACTTCCTGCCCAAGGCGGATCGCAATCAAAACTCTAACAACTCTATCTCGCTGTTCGATTTGACGGAAAAGCAGAAAGAGCGGTTCTGGAAACGCTACAGCTTGGTAAGCGCTTATCTGGAGCTGGAAAGCGAGGATCGTGTCTCACCAAATGACAAGTCGATCAAGGAGTGTATGGCGGAAATTTGTCAATTGGCCGCAACAATTGCCTCGGAAGAGATGCCATCCCCAGAAGAGTGCATGCGCGACGAAGAAATTCGGTCTGGAAAGCGGCGGCGTCGTCATGGCGGCGGACGGATTGTAGGGAGCGTTGAGCCCGTCCATGCGACCACCCTGAGGAAGTGGGTGACTGCATATCGTCGAAACGGCAAGCTTGGTCTTATCGATAGCGTCCATAACCGCGGAAATCGGTTTAGTTACTTCAGTTCCGAAGAGAAAAAATTGCTCGATGCAGAAACGCGAAAAAGTTACTTCAATCTCAACCGACCGACTCAAAAGAAGACTACCGAAGACGTTCAGCGAGCGTTTGAAAGGGTCAACGAGGAACGTGAAAAAGAGGGTCTGACCCCATTCCGCGTGCCTAGTCGCGATGCAGTGCGCCGATGCATCAAGAGCTATAGTGAGTTCGAAGTTTTGCTGCACCGGTACGGGTACGACGAAGCGATGAAACGCTGCAAGCCGGTGGGGCGGGGAATTGAGACTTCTCGATTGCTCCAAAAGGCTCAAATGGATGAATGGCGGGTCGATCTTTGCACCCTTGTGAACAGCACAAGTCTTGGCCAACTGTTCAATCAGAAAGAGCTCGAGGACCTTGGTTTGCTAGGCGAAAAGGGGGCAAAGAGCACACGTTGGTGGTTGTCTGTCATTATTGATTGCCGCAGCCGCTGCATTCTTGCGATGAAGCTGACGAAGAACCCTAAATCCGCCACAGCAATCGATTGCTTGCAAATGGCGGTACAGGACAAAGGTGCTTGGGTGGATGCCGTAGGCGCCGAAGCGGCTTGGGACATGTTTGGTTTGCCGGAAGTCCTTGTTACGGACAATGGAGCTGCCTTCAAATCTCAAGAGTTCATCAGCACTTGCCTGGATCTGGGTATTACCGTCGAAAAAACCATCGCCGGCATGCCTGGTATGCGCGGAACAGTCGAAAGGTTTTTCAAGACTGCATCGACGGGGCTTGCTGCCCGACTTCATGGTCGCACGTTTTCGAATTCGGTTGAACGCGGAGATCATCCGACAGAGGAGCGCACCTGCTTGAACACAGAAGATCTTTGCTTTGCGCTGGTGCGCTGGATTGTGGACGTTTACCATAATACACCTCATGAAGGTCTGCACGGCCGGACACCGCTCGAGCAGTGGAACAAAGACATCGCGGACGGCAACTTCCCCGCTCAGGCAACGCCTGATATGCGCAAGAGGCGGCTGATTTTTGGAAAGAAACTCGAACGGACCCTGAGCAAATCAGGTGTCACAGTTTTGGGTGTTCAGTACCACTCAGAGCAACTGGCGGAGTGGTTTGCGCATCGTGGCAAGCAGGATCTGCAAGTCAGCTGGTTGCCTGAGAATATTGGGACGATCTCTGTGAAGCTTGGGGAACACTGGCATGAAGTCCCAGCGGTTTACGAAGAATTCGACAGTGTTCATGCACAACAGTGGGTTGCAGCTCGACGCAAGATGAAGAGTGCTGAACCGCGCCAAAGAGCGTGGGAACAAAATGTCGTCGCAAATGCGCTTGAAGCCATTGACGCAATGAACCTCAAAAAATCGCTCGAGTTCGGTCTGGTTTCACAGGTCTACTCTGAGACACGCATGGAGGCGTTGGAAAAGGAACTGTTTGTTGGATTTACCGTTTCCTCGTCTGAGACACGGCTGGAACAGGGGCCAACGCAGTTTGGCATTACCGTTGCTCCGAAAAAACCGGACTACTTGTCCGAGGACGAGGGTAACCAGGACCGTCATCCACCCGTTGAAAAAGATGTTTGGGAGAGCGACGAGGAGGGTGACAAATGAACCACACCAACCCAGTTATCGACCCTCAGACTGTTATGCAGTCGTTGCGGGCCAAGTACTTCACAAACAATCGGCACCACCAAATTACGCGTGAACTTGACCGTTTGCTTCAACCCGATCAGCAAGGTGGTAGGTTGCCTGCTCCGGAACTCCATGCAGGAGGGCTTGAGGCCAGGGGGCTTATGGTTGTTGCAAAGCCGGGGGATGGCAAAACTACCGCGGTTCACAGGGTCCTGAGCCGCCACCCGGCGCTGCAAGCGGCGACGGGGCAGGACTCGCCTCGGTACATCCGCATTCAGGTGCCAAGTCCAGCGACACTCAAAAGCCTGGGCCGCGCCATTCTCGGAGCACTTGGAATGAACGACGTTTCAGAGCGGGCCCCCGCTTGGGACATCTGGCGTGTCGTGAAGCATCGCTTGTCGTTGTTGGGCATCGTCGTGCTTTGGATCGATGAAGCCCAAGACGTTTTCCTGTCACGCTCAGCACGTGAGATTGACGACATGCTCAAAACGCTTAAATCGCTGATGCAAGGAGACCAAGCAGTGGTTCTCGTTCTCAGTGGCACTGACCGGCTTCTTGAGGTGGCGCGTTATGATCAGCAAGTTGACAGACGGTTCAGAAAAATCATGTCTCGACCGCTCGTCGTGGGCCACCACGAACAAAATCTTCAAGGCTTGATTGATACATACTGTCAGATGGCCGGCATCCGACCCGACATCGAAACCGATACACTGAGGCGACTTATCCATGGCAGCCGGGGTCTGTTCGGAAGAGCAATCGAGACTATCCTCGCGGCCATCGAACAAGCCCTCTACGAAGAGAGCTGCCGTTTGAAGCGATCTCATTTTGCGGAAGCTTGGAGCATCCAAGAAGGCTGCTCTTGGGATCAAAACGTGTTCGAGATCAATGATTGGGCGGCGCTGGAGATCGATAGCGACGCCGAAGAGTTTGATGCAAAACGAACCCGGCGGCAACATCAGCAAGTTGGACGGGGGTGATTCATTGAGTACAATTTTGCCAATGATGCCCATTTTGCCAGGTGAGAGCTTTGTTTCATGGGTCAGCCGGTTCGCCCGTGTTCAATGTGATATGTCTGCGAAAGAGTTTTCTTCTTTTGTGCGTATTCCGCTTCAGGACCTCGCCAGGACCCGAGACAACGCGGTTGAGCAGATGCATCAGCTGACCGGCATTCCTGCGGAGCGACTTACGCAGGGCGGATACAAACAGCTTGCCTTTCGCTACTACAAGCATCGAGCTGAAGAGTTTCATTCAGAATTCGTTGCGGGCAATCGGGTAAGTTATTGCCCGCAATGCATCTTGAACGACATCTCGGACTGCCATCAGTCGTTGAGAATGCCGGTTGGGAAGATCAATTGGGCTTTTTCACCTGTGAGAACTTGTCCCGTTCACTCCCTTCCTTTGGTGCGAGAGTCTGGGAGAGGCCGAGGCAATCTCTTTCTGGACTTGGCTGCCCATATGCCTGACGAAGCACGATTGGCGAAGCTGGCCGAAAATGGGAAGCAGAGGCGCGTCTCTGAACTGCAAACTTACCTTGAAGCCAGACTTGAAGGGCGCCCTGGGCCGGAGTGGCTGGACGGGCAACTGATTGACCTAGCCTCACGTGCAACTGAAATGCTTGGTGCGTGTATCGCATTTGGTCCAAACGCCAATCTTCCAAATCTGTCGCAAGCGGATTGGGACTTGGCCGGGGCGGTTGGTTACGAGTTTACAAAACGTGGCCCTGAAGGCGTTCGAGAAGGTCTTGAAGCGGTGCAGAAGAAGACGCCATGCTCCAAGGTCCAAGCCGGGCCGCAAGGTGTGTTCGGTGTTCTATATAAGTGGATTCAGTTCAAAAAAAACCGAAAACCGATTGGGCCATTTCGGGAGGTTTTCCGTGAACATATTCTGGAAACCATGCCAATTGGTGCCGGAACGATTCTGTTTGGAGAACCCGTTTTGCAGCGGCGGCGTCATTCTGTAGTGTCACTGAGCCAGAAGTTTGGTGTGCATCCCAGAACTGTTCAAAATGCGCTGATGGTCGCCGATCTGCTGCCTGCGGACTATGATGCGAAACGGGATTTCGGAGCCATTGATGTTGCATGTGCTGAAGACCTTCTTAGGAGGATGCGGCGTTCGGTAGCGATTTCTGAGGTTCCAAAATATCTAGGCTGCAAACGGCCCCAAGTGACGCAGCTCATCGAAGCTGGGATGCTTAAACCAATCGCGGGCTGTAGAGATCGCCGAAGGAGCATTGCTCAGGGAGTTGACGCCAACGACCTGGACAATTTCGTGAACCGCTTGCGAAGTTTCGGACAGCCCGTATCAGAACACTCAGAGGGTGTGTTGGGAATTGCCAATGCGGCTGAAGCCTTGAAAGTGCCTGCTGTCAAGATTGTCGAACTGTTGCTCCAAAGGCAACTAACTGGAGTTCAGCTTCTCGACGAAGAACTGCGTTACCAATCTGTACTTGTTGACGTGGCAGAAGTGGGTGAAAAACTCGGTTGCCGAACTGGTTCTCCCGGGAAATCGATTTCGGATGTCGCACGAAAGCTTGGCCTTTCTGCCACCTCAGTCGACTTCCTTCTTCGAACTCCACCAGACGGAATGGAACCGGTTCTGAAAATTTGCGGACAAACTAGACACATGGGGCAGATGCGCGATCTTGTTAGCCCTGCTAGCGTGGACCGTTTCAAGGTGGACTACCAAAAGATCACCGACGTTGCGACGAGAATGGCAACAACAGTTCCGGAAGCTCGAAGGAAGTTAAAATCTCGAGGGATCTTGCCAGTTTGGGAACCCAAAGCGGCGGGAGTGGAGCTCTACAGAACCTCAGAATTCTAGAAGAACAAAAAGCTGAAGTAGCAGCCGCCCTTTGGGGCGGCTTTTTTTTGTTGCCCAAATTTTTTTGTGGGCGACAATGAGTTGTCAAGATGGGCGAAGTGGCCGCGGCACAATCAAGCGTGATATTAAACATCTATAAAAATCAATGATTTAAATTTTGTCGCCTGCCGATTATGGGTTATTTATGCCCAACGGAACATTGTTGACGTACCCATAGTATTGCCATTTTGGCCCTAGGGATTGCCATTTTGAGCTCATAAGTTTGCCATTGTCTCAAACGGAGGACTTCAGCTGCCAAAGCCCAATACTTGGGACGTTGACTAATTCAATTTGCTTGAAAGGTTGGGCTGGGAGCAGACATTCACCGTGGATGCGAAATCCAGATGCGAATCTTGGAAAGCAGTCATTCATATTAGAGTTTCTTCCACCCGAAGCATTAGTTGCACCAACTTTGATTGCCAGAGATTGCCATACCGTCTGGACACGGTTCGGTTGAGGCTGCGGTCTCAATGCAAAACCAAGAAATGTGAGTGGCGCGTAGTCAAAAGATGATTTCCCAACACCTTTTGAGTTTATGCAAACGACCGTACGCGTCGAAACGCGATGGCAGAGAACGCCGATAAATATTTTCCCACGAGCAACGACCGAATGTTCAAAGACAATGCACAGTTCTTTAAATCGGCAGATGACGCGTCGGAGTACCTTCGCGAGGCAGATTTTGCTGTTCTGGAATTACGCCTTAGCACGCACTTCACCGCCAGAGACAGCGACTGGCTTTTGCGAGGAGCATGAATTTCTTGGAATGGCCTATTCGGACATTCGTCATACCATTGCCATGCTGCAGTTGCAGCCCTCTCTCCTGACATTCGCTGCGCCTGCGGGATCAGAAACTTATTGAACTTATAGATTGCTCAAAAGTCTCGACGTATTGTCGACTGCATTATGAGACCAAGGCGCCTTGCTTAATTTGTAAAGACTTCCAATTGGTTGAGTCGGTGGAAAATGCACTCAATGTGATTGCTGGATTTTCAATAGCATTACGTTACCTTGGTTTCGACGAGAGCACAGACGAAACTCTTCTGGAGGATGTAATTTGTCAGTAAGGCTGTTAGTCACCGCAGTGATTTTGAACTTTGGTCTGAACCCTTCTGTTGTCATTGCGCAGGACAGCCAAACGAAGCCTAAGGTGACCGTGACGTCGGCAGAGATGAAACAGGTATCTTTGACCGAAGTGTTCACTGGCCGGATCGAGGCGTTGGATCGTGTCGACCTGATCGCGCGCGTACCTGGATTTGTGAAGTCCATTAATTTCAAGGACGGCTCAAGCGTTAAAGCGGCGGATGTCCTGATCGAGATCGAACCGGATTCCTACGAGGCGACCGTCACGGAAATTCAAGGACAAATCCAAGCGGCACAAGCGGGAAAGAAAATTGCCGATATCGAGCTTGATCGACAGCAAAAGCTATACGCCAAAGGCGACACACCTCAGGCTGTCGTTCAGAAAGCGGAAGCGCAGCAAGGTGAGGCGGATGGGCATGTGCTGGAACTACAGGGCAGCCTCCAAAACGCTCAGCTTGACCTGTCTTATACAAAGATAACCGCGCCCTTTGATGGCAGGATCGGACTGACGGACTTGTCCGTGGGCGCATTCGTCAGCCCAGAGGGTGGAACCCTGTTGTCGCTGTCCAGCATCGATCCCATCAATGTAACCTTTCCGGTAACCGAAGCCGAACTGCTTGAGTTTCGCGCCCGCCGTGCCAAGGCGTCAGACTCTGAACCGCTGAAACTGCAGCTGATTCTTGCCGATGGCACGACATACGGTGCAACAGGCAGCATTGAAGTGGCTGACACGCAGGTGCAGTCGGGCACGGATACCGTTCTGGTCCGGGGGTCTTTTCCTAATGCGGATGGGTCACTCATTGATAATCAGCTGGTGCGGGTTCTTGTCACAGATCCCACGCAGGACAAATCGCTGGTGATCCCCGCCAAGGCTTTGCAAAAAGATCAGTCGGGTTACTTTGTCTTCACGGTCGGAAGCGACGACAAGGTTGAAAAGAAGCCGATTCAATTGGGACGGACCGAAGGGGCCGAAGCCGTCATTTCGAGCGGTCTGACCGAAGGGGACCAGGTTGTCACCGACGGCCTTCAGCGCGTTCATGCGGGCGTCGAGGTCAGTATCTCCACACCCCAGAACACATCGTCAGCCACCAGCGGAAACTGATCCCATGATCTCGCAACTGTTTATCCGCCGCCCCAGATTTGCAATTGTCATCTCGGTGGTGATTACGCTGGCCGGGTTGATTTCCATTACACTGCTGCCGGTGGAGCAACTGCCCGACATTGTCCCGCCGCAGGTTCAGGTTACTACCAGTTACCCCGGGGCTGGGGCTGAAGTTGTCGAGTCGACCGTTGCCCAGATCATCGAAGAACAGGTGATCGGGGTCAGTGACATGCTGTATATGGAATCGACGAGCGGTTCGGATGGCAGCTATAACCTGCAGGTCACTTTCGAGCCTGGAACGGACCCCGATATCAACGCCGTCAATGTGCAGAACCGTGTCAGCCTGGCCATGTCCGCATTGCCTGAAGAGGTCACACGCGCAGGCGTCAACACCAAAAAGAAGTCCTCGGCTCTGTTGCAGGTCGTGGCCATTACGTCGGACGACCCGAAGAACGACGAATTGTTTCTGTCGAATTTTGCGACAATCAACGTTCTGGACAGCATCAAAAGATCACCCGGGGTAGGGGACGCGACGCTGTTCGGGGCGCTTGATTACTCCATGCGTATCTGGCTCGACATCGACAAGATGACCAGTCTTTCGGTGACCGTCGACGATGTGATTGCCGCGCTGAATGCGCAAAACGTTCAGGCAGCGGTGGGGCGCGTCGGTGCGCAGCCGATGACAAATGACCCGACTTTTCAGCTGAGTATTCAGACGCAAGGCCGGTTGAGCACCGTCGCAGAGTTCGAAGAGATTGTCGTGCGGGCTCGTCCAGACGGCTCATTCGTTCTGATCAGTGATATCGCACGAGTAGATCTTGGGGCAAAGACCCGGGATTCCTTTTCTTCTTTTGACAATAAGCCAGCCGCAATGATCGGTGTCTACCTTGAGCCGGGCGCGAATGCCCTGGACACATCAGAGGCCATAAAAAAGGCGCTGACTGGATTGCAGAGCGCCTTTCCCGATGGGGTTAACTGGAGTGTGCCCTACAACTCGGTGACCTTCGTCCGCGCCAGTATCGATGAAGTTGTGAAAACGCTGATACAGGCGTTTGCTCTGGTAGTGATTGTCGTCTTTTTGTTTCTGGGCAACCTGCGGATGGCGCTGATCCCGCTGATCGCGGTTCCGGTATCGCTTGTTGGCGCACTGGCGTTCATTTTGGCATTGGGTTTTTCGCTCAATACCGTCTCGTTGCTGGCGCTGGTACTTGCGATCGGCATCGTCGTGGACGATGCGATCGTGGTGATCGAAAACGTCGAAAAGGTAATGGGCGAAAACCCTGAGATGACCGTGGCCGAAGCCACCGGCGAGGCAATGAAACAGATTACGGCCCCCATTTTGGCCATAACCTGTGTGCTGCTGTCGGTGTTTGTACCGGTTGCATTCATTCCCGGCATTACGGGAACGATGTTCCAACAATTCGCTGTGGCTGTTTCCTTTTCAATGCTTATTTCTGCTTTGAACGCCCTGACACTCAGCCCGGCCCTGTGCGCGGTGCTGCTGCGCCGTGAGAGCGCCCCTAGGCGTGGACCGCTGGCCTGGATATCGCGCCGTATAGACAACGCGCGCGATGGCTATGCCTATGCGGTCTCAATCCTCGCCCGACGGACAGTCCTGGCTGTTTTACTGCTCGGTTTTGCACTTTTTGGCGCAGGATGGCTGTTCAAGACCACACCTTCCGGGTTTCTTCCCGTCGAAGATCAAGGGGCCTATTTCGTTGAAGTCGCGCTACCCGAAGGCGCCTCGATCAATCGCACATCCAAAGTGATGGAGGACGTTTCGGCCATCATCAAATCCGCACCGGGCGTACAGGATGTCATGACAGTCACGGGCTTTAGCTTTGTCGACGGCCTGAACAAGTCGAACAGTGGGTTTGGCATCGCGATCATGCAACCGTTTGAAGATCGAACCGATCCGGCCTTATCCGTAAGATCCTCGATCCGGCATGTCCGGCGCGAGTTTGCCGGTTTGGAGGACGCCATTGCCTTTCCTTTCAATCTGCCCCCGATCCTTGGTCTGGGCACTGGTGCCGGGTTCGAGTTCGAGCTTTTGGACTTGCATGGCGACAGCGTTTCAGATCTTGGTGCAACTGCGGCGGGGTTCGTCACAACCGCCAACGCCGACCCACGGTTGTCGGGCGTTTACACGACATTCTCTGCGCAGTCGCCAAAACTGAATCTCGATCTCGATCGTAAAAGGCTGCAGACGCTTGGCGTGGATGTCGACGACCTGTTCCGGGCCATGCAGGTCACTTTGGGCGGGTATCACGTGAATGACATGAACCTGTTCGGTCGGACGTGGCAGGTCAACTTACAAGCAGATGAGAAATACCGGGCCAATGTCGGAGATATTGCTCGTATTCATGTCCGAAATCACGACGGAGATATGGTGCCAGTGCGCGCCGTGGCGAAGGTAGAACTCATTCTGGGTCCGCAATTGCTCGCCCGCTACAATAATTTTCGGGCCGTCACCATAAACGGTGGACCGTCTCCGGGCGTATCAATGGGCGAGGCCATCGCGGCGATGGAAGAAATTGCAGCCCAGACTCTGCCAGAAGGCTACAGCTACGATTGGACCGGAACCGCGCAGCAAGAGATTGAGGCCGCCGGAAAGACACCAATTGTTCTGGGGCTTGCTTTGCTGTTCGCATATCTCTTCCTTGTTGCGCTTTACGAGAGTTGGACGATACCGCTTGCGGTCCTTTTCTCGGTCACCTTTGCGGTGTGCGGCGCGTTGGGTGCGCTGCTGTTGCTGGGTCTCCAGAACAACCTCTACGCCCAGATCGGATTGGTGGTCCTGATAGCGCTTGCCGCCAAAAATGCAATTTTGATCGTCGAATTCGCAATGGATCGGTACCGGCAAGGTCTGAACGCCGTGGATGCAGCCATTCAGGGCGCCCGTGCGCGTTTCCGCGCGGTCATGATGACCAGCTTTGCATTTATTGCCGGACTCTACCCGCTGATTGTGGCCGACGGTGCCTCTATGCTCGCCCGCAGAGGTGTAGGTACGCCGGTTTTCGGAGGGATGATCGCAGCTGCTCTTGTGGGCATATTTGTCATCCCGCCCCTTTACATCATCGCGCAACGGTTCAGGGAGAAAGTACATGGCAAAATGAATGAGGGAGGTGGCGAAAACGCTGTTTAGAAC
The DNA here is from genome assembly GCF_056540425.1 of Ruegeria sp. AN6. Classification (NCBI taxonomy): domain Bacteria; kingdom Pseudomonadati; phylum Pseudomonadota; class Alphaproteobacteria; order Rhodobacterales; family Roseobacteraceae; genus Ruegeria; species Ruegeria sp. AN6. The sequence goes on along the minus strand of NZ_JBQFWR010000009.1, from coordinate 119,383 downwards.
TTTCAGAAAAGCAGGATTTAGCAATCCGAGTTACGGCTGAGCCCTTTCTTAAAAACCAAGTTCTCATGCGGCTCTTTTCATCATTATGTATTATTCAAAATAACTTTTATATCGAATTTATTACCCGATCACACGGCCGAAAAGAAACATTCACCGGCCAATTCGTATGCTACGGTCGTAGCCCACATTGCCGACATTCATCGACAACGCAGCATCAGATCAATCATCAACGTGCAACTCGCGGAGCTTCTAGACTTTTGAAATTCAGAGAGCGCTGTCGCAGCATGTTTTCATATGCGGTAGACACAAAGCGATGCCGATGCTCGCGTTGCAAATTTGGTCATTCAGTACTTCGACTTTTTCAGAATCAAGACTGCACTTTCTTTGCAACCGCGATCAATCACACAATCCGGGACAAACCCACCATCTGAGTGTATTTGTCGCCGTACAATTCGATCCAAAACAATCAACGCAAATCTGTGTCACGCCGCTCAAGGTCCAGAACAGCATTGAATTCATTCTCCGGGTCCATCCAGGCACCTAGGATCGCGCCTTCGTCGATGTCGTAAGTTTCGATTTCTGCTGGAGTGACATGGATAATGCGCTCATTCCCTAAGAATGCGCCTCCATGGGTTTCTCCGAACACGACGCGGATCATCCGGGACCCTGGAGCAAACATGCGCAGATACGGATCCGCGGGCTTGCCCATGTTCAAAACCTCTGCCTTGCTACGAACCCATTTTTCGCCAGCAATGCGCTGCTCAGGACTTCGCAAAGCCGAGACTGCGCCTTCTGCAACAGAAGCGACGGCTGCTGACAGCATGACCGCACCAATTGCCATCTGGGCTGCACCTGCGTTTGTCCCGCTGTAGTTCGTCCAGGCAGCAAGGCGCATCAAGCGCCGCTGCGGGTGATAGAGCACGTCGACCATGTCGCCGACCTCGACCGCGTTCCAAAGGTCTATCGGAGCGATTTCTTTTAGGGAAAATGCGCGCGGGTCATCCAAAAGTTGGAAGCGCAAAAAGTGACGTTTCGAAGGTTTCGTGCGATTCCGTTCGTCGCGAGCAACGTGGCCCTTCTTGACCCACTTGTCGGTCACACGCGCCTGCCCAGGTCGACCGGCTCGCTTCAAATATGTCGAATTCAGATAGTGCCGATAGCCCCGCGCAGTGATGACCAATCCTACTACGCCGAGCGCAACCATCCCAAGAAATGGAAGCCAATTGAAGAGAATGTCAGCTACTGGATCTCCGGGTCGATGTATTTCTTGGATCATGCGACTGTCTCCTGCGGTGGCACGGCCGTTAGAAGGTTGCCGGACGGGCGTAGTCTGGAATGTAGCTAGAAAATGCCACTTCTGAACATGTCCCGGGGGTTAACCTCATGTCTATAGGCCAGGTGCGGGTTGAGATCGCTAAAAAACGGAAAATGAAGCTATTACTGGATGTTCGTTCACTAGTTCAGAGGCATTGGTACTCTCCCTGTGCCCGCCCACACGTTCCTAGCGAAGATGTGGGTCATGGTCCTTCGCAGACCAGCGGAAAGACCCCGACCTCCGTGATCTTGAGCGTGCCAACGGTGATTTGGTCGTCGCCTTCAACAGCCGTTATCAGCCGCACTGATGCAACAATGCGGTCAAACTCAGGATCGGTGAAATCCAGCAATGTGTGCGTGTTCTCCGCAGCCCCCTGCGCCAAAACAAGGGGCAGGGCACCTTCTGTCTCTGTCATGCTCCAGTCCTGTCCATCCGCGTGGATAGTCGCGCTGACAATCGCAAGGCCGGGTACGGATCCAAAGCCAAATGCTACCGCAACGCCTGACTCATCAGGTGCTTCACAGGACACAAGAAACGTCGCAAAAGAAGGGCTTGCAATGACGCTTGCCACAAACGCGAGTACGATTGTTCGTATAATGATTGGTTCCTCCGTTTGCAGCCCATTTCGCAGCCTATGACGTTTCGGTCTTAACATGAACCGCCAATGCACTACCGTGTTTTTGGCACTATTGTGACATTGGCGATTGGTGGCAGTTCAAGTGAATGCCTGCTCCTGTCGGATCCCAATACGAAACAGGTGCCATGCGCATTAGTTTACAGAATACAAAAAGTATTTGCGCAATACAGGGCTGCCCAAAAGCGCATTAGAAATGATGAACACTTGGCCGATTTCGGAAGAGGTGATTTCACCAATGCGTTTGCGCGCAATCAGATGGGGTTACGTTAATCCGGCATGCCAACTCGTCCTGAGGATCGCAAGTGAATGGAATTGTCACGTGCGCTAAGGAATCATTGGTTCTTCGATTCGAAAAATCGGGGTTCAGAATACCGATTCCTTTGGTTCAGCACCTCAAGAACAACGCTCAGAACCTTCGCAAGTGCAGAAACTGGGTGATATCGGGCTCGTAGTACGCTTTTTAATTTGTCTGCGTCCAAGCCTGTGTCATGACGCAAATTCTCGGGTTATCCACAATTATCTCCCGCCGGATATCAACAGTTTATCCCCGTCTAATTTTCATGCTGCAGTGCTATTTTCTTGCCCGAACAGGGTCCTGATGCAAAAGTCTGGATACGGCTTCTGATCTTCGGAACAGGGGCTGGACGCAAAGGCCAAGGGGGCCACGGCGACAAAGGCAGGTTTTAGGATTTGCTCTTGGTTGCAATGGTTTACCGGTAGTGGATCAGATAAACTGGGCTTCGGTTCGGATTAGGTGGTCAGCTTCTCAGAAGGTCTGCGCGGGCTGCGACGCGACATAGCGCGTGTGGCAGTCGCCAATGCCTCTTCGGGGGCAGAGGCAACTGGATCGGGACGCCCCTCGGGCGGTTCGAACCGGCAAGGCGTCAGGAGTGTCCGTAAGGATGCATGCAAAGACCGCGTCTGAGCACCTGGCGCCTTTTCCTTTTTTAGAACTTAAGGTTCATACAGGCTACCACGCACAAACCTCCGGAACGGAACGGGGTTCTTTTGCTTGCGCAAAAGAACCCCGTAGAAGTGTCAGAAATGCAATGCCGCGTCTATGCACCTGTGCGGACGACACTACGCCTGTTGTTTGGGTCTGGCAACTACATATTGCGGATTAGGCGTTGCTAAACCGCAACATCCCGTCGCAATCAGATGTTTTCCTGAACGTCCTCAGCCGCGTTCTGGATAGCATCGCCTGCATTTTCGATGTCTTTGCCCGCACCCTTTGCGGTCTCGCAAGCGGTAAGTGTGAATAGGGCCAGGCCAATTAGAATTGCTCGGATCATCGATTGCTCCATAAGTGATTGTCTCGAATTGGGTAGCAGTTTTTATGTATCAGAGCCACTGATTTTAAAGGCTCCGTCGCTTACATCGCTCGTATAGCGAACGGCGCGTAAATACGACCTCAAGACTACGGAGAAGGCCTTGGGCCCGTTTCCAGTTACACCTTGGATTTTAGCCAGATTTACAAGGATTAGCCTGCTTCCGGACTACAGAACAGCTCGTACACCACCTCAAGTATCCGCGCGGGTCTTTCGTCCGCTAATCGGTAGTAGATTGTCTTGCCCTCCCGTCTGGGAACGACAAGCCCCTCCAATCTGAGGCGTGACAACTGCTGTGAGACGGCCGCCTGCCGGGCCGACAGCAGCCGCTCTAACTCGGTCACGGATTTCTCGCCGGAAACAAGGTGGCACAGGATCATTAAACGCCCTTCGTGGCTGATCGCCTTGAGAAAATTCGACGCACGGGTTGCGTTTTCAACCATCCGCTCAAGTTCGGACTGTGACAAATCTTCGGTCATTTGCGGCAAAGCCATGATCGTGTTCCTCGATTATATTCGCCCAAGTTCGAGATTGTCTGAAGTTACTAGGTTGAAAGTGCAATTGGTACAACTACTAGGCATGTATCACTATATGCACGGATCAAAATAACGTGATGTTATATGGTATATTCCTGTCGGTTTGCCAGACCTCTCGTGGAGGAGTTTCGGAAACCGAAGGAATTCCTCGGAACGCTCAGCCCCCCTTGCAGCCCCCCAACAGCAGCACTAAGACTCGGGTAACTCTTCTTCGGGTAAAGTCCCGATCCATCGCAAAGCAGGCAGGTTCCGAATGTTCGATCCAGTTGAAACATATATGAACACTCTCGTCCCCATGGTCGTCGAGCAGACCAGCCGGGGCGAACGCGCGTATGATATTTTCTCGCGCCTTCTGAAAGAGCGAATTATTTTCATCAACGGACCGATCCACGATGGAATGAGCCATCTGGTCGTCGCTCAGCTGCTGCATCTCGAGGCTGAAAACCCGAACAAGGAAATCTCGATCTACATCAATTCGCCCGGTGGCGTGGTCACTAGCGGTTTGTCGATTTACGACACAATGCAGTATATCAAGCCGAAATGTTCTACATTGGTGATCGGTCAGGCGGCTTCGATGGGGTCCGTTCTTTTGGCTGGTGGCGAGAAGGGAATGCGGTTTTCTCTGCCCAACAGCCGGATCATGGTGCATCAGCCCAGCGGTGGATATCAAGGTCAAGCCAGCGACATTATGATTCACGCAGCAGAGACCCAAAAGCTGAAGGATCGCCTGTATGATATCTATGTTCGTCATACGGGTCAGACAAAAAAGGCGGTTGAAAAGGCTCTGGATCGCGACAATTTTATGAGCCCGGAAGAGGCCAAGGAGTGGGGTCACATCGACGAGATCGTCGAAAACCGCGCCAAAATGGACGGCGACGACGCCTAGGTTCAAATCCGCGCGCGTCAGGCGTGAGGATTGATTTTGAGATTGTAGCTGCCAGAGGGCTGGCCTAAGCTGCAGGCATATACGGCAAGCGCGGCCCCGAGACGGGCTGCTGAGACGGAGCCCGAGGGGTAAAGCATGGCGACGAATTCAGGCGGTGACGGCAAGAACACGCTCTATTGTAGCTTTTGCGGCAAAAGCCAGCATGAGGTGCGTAAGCTGATCGCAGGCCCGACCGTGTTCATTTGCGACGAATGTGTCGAGCTGTGCATGGATATCATCCGTGAAGAGACCAAGGCCAGCGGCCTGAAATCCTCGGACGGCGTGCCAACGCCCAAGGATATCTGCGAAGTGTTGGATGATTATGTGATCGGTCAGGCCACCGCCAAGCGGGTTCTGTCGGTTGCGGTACACAACCACTACAAGCGTCTGAATCACGCCCAGAAAGCGGGCAGTGATATCGAGCTTGCCAAATCCAACATCCTGTTGATCGGTCCCACCGGTTGCGGAAAGACCTTGCTGGCGCAAACGCTGGCACGGATTCTGGATGTGCCGTTTACGATGGCGGACGCAACCACGCTGACGGAAGCCGGCTACGTGGGTGAGGATGTCGAAAACATCATTCTTAAGCTGCTTCAAGCCAGCGAATACAATGTCGAACGCGCACAACGCGGCATCGTCTATATCGACGAAGTCGACAAGATCACTCGTAAGTCCGAGAATCCATCGATCACTCGCGATGTCTCGGGTGAGGGTGTGCAGCAGGCGCTGCTGAAGCTGATGGAAGGCACCGTGGCCAGCGTTCCGCCGCAGGGTGGCCGTAAGCATCCCCAGCAGGAATTCTTGCAGGTGGATACCACAAATATCCTGTTTATCTGTGGTGGTGCCTTTGCAGGCCTCGACAAGATCATTGCGCAGCGCGGCAAGGGCTCGGCTATGGGCTTTGGGGCTGATGTCCGCGACAATGACGAACGAGGTGTGGGCGAGATCTTCAAGGATCTTGAACCCGAGGATCTGCTGAAGTTTGGCCTGATCCCTGAATTTGTTGGTCGTCTGCCGGTTCTGGCAACACTCGAAGATCTGGACGAAGATGCGCTGGTTACCATCTTGACCAGCCCCAAGAACGCTTTGGTCAAGCAATACCAGCGCCTGTTCGAACTGGAAGACGCCGAACTGGGCTTTACCGATGACGCGCTGAAAGCCATCGCCAAGAAGGCTATTGAACGCAAAACCGGCGCACGTGGCTTGCGCTCGATCCTCGAAGATATCCTGCTGGATACGATGTTCGAGCTGCCGGGCATGAAGAATGTGACCGAAGTTGTGGTCAACGAAGAGGCGGTGACGTCAGAGTCGCAACCGCTGATCATCTACGCTGACACAGCTGAATCTGCTTCCGCTGGTTGAGCCGAGGCTGATTGCCCGCGGCACTGGTTAGGGGGCTCTGTCCCCGTCGCCGTTGGGTGACCCCCCGAGGTATTTATAGCCAGATGAAGCAGGGGTCCGCTCTTCATCTGGCTATAAATGCTTCGGAGCGCGAGGCAGAGCCTCGCATTGAATCGGCTTTGAGGTCATTGAGGCAATTTTAGTAGGCGACCATGGCAATCAAACGGATATCTTCTGGCGGCGAATTCGAGGCCAAGGCCGGCTATTGCCGCGCAGTTGTCACTAGAGGCTGGGTTCATGTCGCGGGGACTGTAGGTCAGGGGGACACGGTGGTTGACCAATGTCGCTCGGCTCTGTCGATTATCGAAAATGCGCTTATCGAGGCTGGCTCATCATTCTCAGACGTCGTGCGCGTCACCTATATGTTGCCGGATCGCACCGAGTTTGAGCCTTGCTGGCCTGTTTTGGCCGAGACGTTTGGCGCGAACCCTCCCGCAGCCACGATGATTGAATGCGGGTTGATCGATCCGAAATACCGGATTGAAATTGAAGTTACCGCTATTCTGCCGGAATGACGCAGGCAAGCCCGGTGGCACTGGACCTCAGCGTGCCTTTGGTCCATATCTTCGGGGACAGAAATGCCGGAGGCAGCCGATGGGAATCCTGAACAGTCTTTTGCGGGCCGTGACCTGGTGGAACGGAGCCACCCTGAACACGCAGTTCTACACTGCGCGCAAAGGGATCAAGGTCGGTGAAGACGATGAAGGCAACGTGTTCTATCGTAACGCAGACGACAGCAAACGTTGGGTGATCTTCAATGGTGAGGCCGAGGCCAGCCGGATTGACCCTGATTGGCATGGATGGCTGCATCGCACTTGGGATGAACCGCCAACCGACAAACCTCTGGCCCACAAATCCTGGGAGAAACCGCATCAGGAAAACCTGACGGGAACCGCGCTGGCCTATGCTCCGGCAGGGTCGCTGCGCCGTGCTGATCCGGTAGAGCGCTCGGATTACGAGGCGTGGAGCCCGGAATAAGCAATGTCAGCTCATACCAAGACCGAAGTTATTGTCGGCGGTGCCGTGCTGGCCTGCGCCATTGCTTTTGGCGTCTATGCCAGCCAGTCCACTGGCCTGTCCCAGTCCAGCGCAGGATACGAGCTGGGCGCGTCTTTTCGTTCTCTTGAAGGTGTCGGCGTTGGAACTGATGTGCGCCTAGCCGGTGTGAAAATCGGTACAGTAACGGGCGTTACACTGAATTCTGACACCTACCGTGCCGATACACAATTTTCTGTGGCGGATGGCATTCTGATCCCGGATGACAGCGCAGTTGTAATTTCCTCAGAAGGTTTGCTGGGAGGCAATTTTGTTGAGGTGATGCCCGGCGGCTCTCCGTTCTATTTTGAGCCGGGTGATGAGATCGAGGACACGCAGGGCGCGGTCAGCCTGATCTCATTGTTGGTCAAGTTTGTTGCAGGGGACGGCAGCGAATGATCCGTGCGGCCCTCGCTGCGCTGCTGGTCACCGTGACTGCTGCGGCTGCACAGCAAAAGGTAGAATCCGGTCCGGGCGCCATGCTGCGCGGGCTGGATAAGGTTAGCGGGCAGACCTTGGATATCGAGGTTCAGAACGGACAGACGGCGACCGTGTTCGGGTTGGACGTTGCACTGGGCGATTGCCGCTACCCGGCTGACAACCCCACAGGCGACGCCTTTGCCTATCTGACTATCTGGGAACAGGGCAAGGCGCAGCAGTTATTTGATGGCTGGATGATCGCGACCTCACCCGCGCTGAACGCGCTGGACCATGCGCGTTACGATGTCTGGGTGATCCGCTGTATCACACCCTGAGGCGTCTGCTGCAGATCAGTGGTGAAATCCGCTTTTAGATCAATCGCTTGTTTCAACTCGCTGTGATAAACTGCACGCGGGATTTCGATCGCGCCCAATGAGGCCAGATGCGCGGTCAAAAACTGCGTATCGAACAGCGTGAACCCGGTTTGGCGCAACCGATCCACCAGATAGGCAAGTGCGATCTTTGATGCGTCCGTGCGGCGCGAAAACATGCTTTCGCCAAAAAAGGCTGCGCCCAGAACCACACCATAGACCCCGCCAATCAGCGAAGCACCCTCCCAGACTTCGAGGGAATGCGCGCGGCCTGCCCGATGTAGTTCCTGATACAGGCGGCGCAGTTCAGGATTGATCCAGGTTTCCGATCGGTCGGCGCAACCATCCACCACGCCCGCAAAATCGCGATTGATGCTTATCGTGAACCCACACGCCCGCAAGCGACGCGCCAGACTACGTGAGATGTGAAAGCCATCCAGCGGGAACACGCCGCGAATCTTCGGATCGACCCAGAACAGCTCGGGGTCATCGCGGTGCTCTGCCATCGGAAAGATGCCGATGGAGTAGCCATGCAGCAGAAGTTCAGGGGAAAGGCTCATGCCGGGTGCCCCGGGACCAGAGGGCCGTAGCCCTCTGATCCCGTTTTCCTATTGGGCCATGTTCTCCGCAAGCCAGTGCTCCAGCCAGTGGATGTTGTAGTCACCGCTATGCAGGTCTGGTTCCTGTAACAGCGCGTGGAACAGCGGCACGGTGGTGTCGATGCCGTCGACGATTAGCTCTCCCAACGCGCGTTCCAGACGGGCCAATGCTTCAGCTCGGTCGCGGCCTTGCACGATCAGCTTTGCGATCAGCGAGTCGTAGTACGGCGGGATCGAGTAGCCATCATAGAGCGCCGAATCCATCCGCACACCCAGACCACCCGGCGCGTGATAGGCCGTGATCTTACCGGGGCAAGGCGAGAAGTTCGGCAGTTTTTCCGCGTTGATACGAACCTCAATGGCGTGACCGTTGATCTCCAAATCGTCCTGACCGAACGACATGTCCTCACCAGCGGCGACAAGGATCTGCTCTCGTACCAGATCGACGCCAAAGATGCCTTCGGTCACCGGATGTTCCACCTGCAGACGGGTATTCATCTCGATGAAGTAGAACTCGCCATTCTCATAGAGGAACTCGATGGTGCCAGCGCCGATATAGTTGATCTTGGCCACCGCGTCGGCGCAAACCTTACCGATCTTGGCGCGTTCTTCAGGGGTGATGCATGGGCCGGGGGCCTCTTCGAACACTTTCTGGTGGCGACGCTGCAGCGAGCAGTCGCGCTCGCCCAGATGAACCGCCTTGCCCTTGCCGTCGCCAAAGACCTGAATCTCGATGTGGCGCGGCGTCGTCAGGTATTTCTCGATATAGACCTCATCATTGCCAAAGGCTGCTTTGCCTTCGGCGCGCGCGGTCATGAAGGCGCTTTCCATCTCATCTGCGGTCATCGCGACTTTCATGCCGCGACCACCGCCGCCGGCGGTGGCTTTGATGATGACGGGATAGCCGAACTCTTCGCCGATGCGCTTGGCATCTTCCAGTGTGGGAACGCCGCCATCGGAGCCGGGAACGCAAGGCACGCCCAGTTCCTTCATCGTGTCCTTGGCGGTAATCTTATCGCCCATGACGCGAATATGTTCCGCGGTGGGTCCGATGAAGGTGATGCCGTGATCTTCGACGATCTGCACAAATTCGGCATTCTCGGACAGGAAGCCATAGCCAGGATGGATCGCCTGCGCGCCGGTGATTTCACAGGCCGAGATGATCGCGGGCACGGACAGATAGCTTTGCGGGCCGGGCGGTGGGCCAATGCAGACCGATTCGTCCGCCATGCGCACATGCATCGCGTCGCTGTCGGCGGTGGAATGCACGGCGACCGTCTTGATCCCCATCTCGCGGGCAGCACGGATCACGCGTAGGGCGATCTCGCCTCGGTTGGCAATCAGGATTTTGTCGAACATGGGCCCGCCTTACTCAACGATGACCAGAGGCGTGCCGAATTCCACGGCATCACCATCGCCGACCAGAATGCGCTTGATGGTGCCCGACTTGGGTGCGTGGATGTGGTTCATGGTCTTCATGGCTTCGACGATCAGCAGCGTGTCGCCTTCGGATACCGACGCACCAATCGAGATAAATGCAGGCGCGCCCGGTTCGGGCTGCATGTAAACGGTGCCGACCATGGGCGAAGTCACCGCGCCGGGGTGGCTGGCGGGATCGTCCATCGCAGCAGGCGCCTCTGCGGCTGGTGCGGGTGCAGCAGCAGGTGCGGCTGCGGGTGCTGCCGCAGGAACCGCCACCTGAACCGGAGCGGCAACAGTCTGCGACATACGGCTGACGCGGACATTCAGGCTGTCGTCATCGCCATATTCGCGTTTGACCTGCAGTTCGGTCAGGTCGTTTTCGCGCAGCAGTTCGGCCAGTGCCTTGATAAACGCGACATCCGCTTCGTGTTTGGTATCTGTCATGAGTGTCCTCGAAGGTTCCCCTATGGCCCGTCTGTTCCCTGCGGGCTTGGTCTGATTACGCAGGGTTATAAGCTATGCAGACGCCCATGAAAAGCGTCGACTGAGCCCGTTAAATAGGGGTTTTCGCTTCAAGTTCGAGGGGCGCTGCAATTACAGCGGCGTCCCTGACAGTTTTGCCACCAACTCGGGCAGCTTTCGAGCGCCATATTTCTCTAGAAGACGAGCGCGATAGGCCTCGATTGTGCGATAACTCAGCCCCAATTCCACTCCGATTTCTTTTGCAGACAGGCCGCGGCAGGACAGGATGGCGACTTCGCGTTCGCGGGTGGTCAATTGCACAAGTGGGCGTTCTTCAGAGATATCCGAAAAGCTCCATATCCCGTGACGAAACGGATCGTCGGGCGTAAGGGACCGCCCTCGTGCACGGCACCAAAACAGGTCCCCGTCGCGCCTCCGCATAACTCGTTCATCCGTATAGTACCCGGTGTCGCGCATCACTTGCAGGCTGCGTGCTCCAATCCGCTCCCAGTCGGCAACCGAGGGATAAAGATGTAGCAAGGGCATGTTGCGGTAATCAGCTTCATCCCCGCCAAAGGTCCGCGCAAATTGCAAATTGCACCGCCGGATGATCCGGTTCTCAAGCTCAACAAGGCCGATAGGGGCGTATTCGAAGGCGGGATCGCTCATGTACTTATCGTGACGGGTATTGCGTTGAATTAGAAGAGCAGGTGGCGGGAAAGGGTGGGTTTCTTTCTGTTGTCTCTGTCAAAGTTGTAAATCTTCTTTGATAATTCTTCGCCAAGGGTTAAAAATCATGAAGTTATTCTGCAAATCAGTTTGCAGTCGTCAAGGATACAAACAAGATGCGAGATACCCTTACCGGCAGCCGGATACGCGAAAGGCGGCAAATCTCTGGGTTGCGACAGGCGGAACTGGCGCGGCAGGTGGGGATTTCGGCATCGTATCTGAACCTGATCGAACACAATCGCCGCCGCATTGGTGGCAAGCTTCTGATTGATATTGCGGCGGCATTGTCAGTGGAACCATCGCTGCTGACGCAAGGGATAGAAGATACGCTCATCTCTGCCCTGCGCGAGGCGGCGGCAGATTCGGTTGGTCAAAAGGCCGAGGTTGACGGGCTCGAAGAATTCGCCGGGCGTTTTCCTGGCTGGTCCGGTGTTCTGGCACAGATGCATCGCCGCGTAGTGACATTGGAACGTACAGTCGAAACCCTTTCGGATCGTTTGACCCATGACCCACATCTGGCCGCTTCGATGCATGAGGTGCTGTCGACCGCTGCCGCCATCCGCTCAACTGCCGCGATTCTGGCCGAACCCGGAGAGATCGAGGCCGAATGGCGCGACCGCTTCCATCGCAATCTGCATCAGGATGCCGAGCGGCTCGCTGAAAGCTCCAAAGCGCTTGTGGCCTATCTTGATGACAGTGACGGGCAACGCGATCTGCGTGGCATCCCCCTTGATGCGGTCGAGGCCTTTTTTGCTGAACAGGGATATCATTTCCCGGAACTCGAAGCCGGAGGGGAATTAACCGATGTGCTGCTGGATGGGCTCGAGTCCTCCGCCGCCAACGCCGTAGCCTCGGGCTTGCTGAACCTTTACGCAGCCGATGCGCTGGCCATGCCGTTGGATCAGGTGCGCTCCGCGCTTGATACAACAGATCCTGACCCGCTGGCCCTGGCGGCAGCATTTTCGGTGGATTTGGTTACGGTGCTGCGACGGTTGGCCTTTCTGCCCGAAGGCACGCTGGCACGTCCTGCAGGGCTGGTGATCTGCGACGCCTCGGGCAGCGTTCTTTTCTATAAGCCTGCGCCGGGCTTTGCCCTGCCGCGCCATGGCGAGGCGTGCCCGCTCTGGCCTTTGTTCACGGCGCTGAACCGTCCTCTGGTGCCGATCCGCAAGCGCGTCGTGCAGCTTGGCCGCACCGCCGCCCAGTTTGAATGTTTCGCCATCGCCTCCCCCCAACCGGCCGAGGCGTTCGGAGCCGAGCCGGTCTACCGTTCGGTCATGTTGGTGCTGCCGGTTGAAGACACCGTGCGGCCGACGGAGAACGCGGCGCAAGTCGGGGTCAGTTGTCGGATTTGCCCCAAACGAGATTGCGGCGCACGTCGGGAACCGTCGATCTTGAGCGAAGGGTTTTGACAGTTTCGTGACGCTGCGCTTAAGCTGGTCTGGACAGGTGGCCGGACGTGCAACCGGTCCTGGGGAGGAAGTACAAATATGAGCCGTAAGGTTCTGTTGATCGAGGATGAACCCAATATCACCGAGGCGATCCGTTTTTTGCTGACGCGTGAAGGGTGGCAGGTTGAAACGCATGCCGAGGGAACGGACGCGGTGCAGATAATCCTGTCCGCTCAGCCCGATTTGGTGATTCTGGATGTGATGTTGCCGGGTAAAAGCGGAATGGATGTGCTGCGTGATCTGCGCGAGCATGAGGAGATGAAGGCATTGCCCGTCCTGATGCTGACCGCACGCGGGCAATCCCGTGACCGGGAGATGGCCGAACAGGCCGGGGTTAGTCGTTTCATGACCAAGCCGTTCTCGAATACCGAGGTTTTGACGGCGGTGCGTGACCTGCATGCGCAGGCGTCACAGTCATGAATTCCCCGGACGACGGCAAAGACCGGCCCTCGCCGGCCCGACCGTCTCTGTTTCTCGAGCGGCAGGGTTATCGTCGGCGCAGACTGGCTGATGCGGCGCGGCTGCTGCCATTTCTGGGGGCCGCCCTGCTTGCGCTACCGCTTCTGTGGCCTGATGAAAGTGAAAGTGCCGAGGCGTTGTCGCTTTCCTCAGCCATGTTCTACATCTTTGCCTGCTGGGGGGTTCTGATTCTGATCAGTGTGGTCTTTGGCATTGCTGCCAGGCGTATGGCAGCACGCGAGAGCGCCGAGCCCGGGGCCGAGTCATGGCGACGCTGAATGTCCTGATCCTGGTCTGTCTGGGCTACGTGGTGCTGCTGTTCGGCGTGGCCTTTACCGCTGATCGGGTTGCGGCACGCGGAGGTGGGAAATGGCTTCGGTCCCCGCTGATCTATACGCTGTCTCTGTCGATCTATTGCACCGCCTGGACATTCTATGGCGCGGTCGGCAACGCCGCGCGTTCTGGACTGGAATTTGTGACCATCTATTTGGGTCCAACTCTGGTAATGATCAGCTGGTGGTGGGGCCTGCGCAAGTTGGTTCGTATCGGACGCAGCCAGCGCGTGACCTCCATCGCTGACTTGATCTCGTCGCGTTACGGTAAGTCCAACACCCTGGCGGTTTGCGTGACGATCTTGGCGGTGCTGGGTGGCACGCCGTATATCGCGCTGCAATTGCAGTCGATCACGCTGTCCTTTTCGATCTTTGCCGAGGCTGACCCAACCGGCCTTTACCGCGAGGGATCCAGCGTATTCTGGGTCGCTGCCGGTCTGGCGGTCTTTGCGATCCTCTTCGGCACTCGCAATCTGGACGCAAATGAGCGCCACCACGGCGTTGTCACGGCTATTGCCTTGGAATCAGTCGTTAAACTCTTTGCGCTTCTGGCGGTTGGTATCTTTGTCGTCTGGGGCGTCGCGGGGGGGCTGGGGCCGATGATGGACCAGATCGACGCGTCTGAGATTGGTCAGTGGCATGTGGATGCCGGGCGCTGGACCACTTTCATCTTCCTCTCGGCAGCGGCTTTTGTCTGCCTGCCAAGGATGTTTCAGGTCATGGTGGTCGAGAATGATGACGAAGGCCACCTGCGCACTGCAGCCTGGGCCTTTCCGCTTTATCTGCTACTTATGAGCCTTTTTGTGGTGCCGATTGCGGTGGTCGGGCTGGACCTGATGCCTGAGGGATCGAACCCGGACCTGTTTGTGCTGACCGTGCCGCTGTCGCAGGGCAATGACTGGCTGGCGATGCTGTCTTTCATCGGCGGGTTCTCCTCGGCTACGTCGATGGTGATCGTCACGGCCATGGCGCTGTCGACCATGGTCTCGAACCACGTGGTCATGCCGATCTGGCTGAATACGCAGGAAGGCACCGCCTCGGTATCCGGTGATGTCCGGACCATCGTTCTGATGGCCCGCCGTGTCTCGATCGCTGTGATCATGGCACTGGGCTATTTCTACTATAGCTTGTCAGGTGGCGGGGCTGCACTGGCTTCAATCGGTCTGGTGGCCTTTGCCGGGATCTCTCAGATTCTGCCCGCTCTGGTGGGTGGTTTGTTCTGGCGCGGTGCGACCAGAACCGGGGCGTTGGTGGGGCTCAGTGTTGGGTTCTTCCTGTGGATTTACACTCTGCTGCTGCCCGGCATGGAAGGTGGTATCATCCCGGCGTCGGTGATCGAAAACGGACCTTTCGGCTGGGGTTGGCTACGCCCGCAAGCGCTCTTTGGGATCGAAGGAATTGATCCTATGGTGCATACGGTCATGTGGTCGCTGTCATTGAACACAATCGCCTTCTGCGTCGCTTCGATGCTCAGCTTTCCAAGCCCGCTGGAACGCCTGCAGGGTGCACAATTCGTCAATGTCTTCGACCACTCGGTTTCGGCGCGCGGCTGGACCGGGTCAGTCGCGCAAAGCGAAGATCTGATGATCATGACCCAGCGGATTTTGGGCACCATACCCGCGCAGGAATTCTTTCAGGCCGAAGCGGAACGGCAGAATGGCCGGCCTGGACGTCTCCCCGAACCAACTCCGCAGTTTCTGGAACGGCTGGAACGTGAACTCAGCGGTTCGGTAGGTGCCGCAACCGCCCATGCGATGATTGGTCAGATCGTGGGTGGTGCGTCTGTTTCGGTCGAGGACCTGCTGGCCGTAGCCGACGAATCCGCTCAGATGCTGGAATACTCCAGCCAGCTCGAAGCGAAATCGGCTGAACTCAGCCGCACTGCGCGCCAGTTAAGGGAGGCCAACGCCAAGCTCACCCAAGTATCAAAGCAGAAAGACGCCTTTCTCAGTCAGGTCAGCCACGAATTGCGCACGCCGATGACCTCGATCCGCGCATTTTCCGAAATCCTGCGCGACGCCGAGGGCCTGAGCGCAGATGAGCAGACCCGCTATGCTGCGATCATTCATGACGAGTCGCTGCGTCTGACCCGGCTGCTGGACGATCTGCTGGATTTGAGCGTCCTGGAAAGCGGGCAGGTCAGCCTGAATATGGATGACGCAACGCTGAACGAGGTATTGGATCGCGCTGTCTCAAGCGCTCTGGCAGGCAGTGATCGCAAGATTGGTGTGCGGCGGGTGCGCGCCAACGAACGCATCCCGCTCTACACTGATCTGGATCGGCTGGGGCAGGTTTTCATAAATTTGATCTCGAATGCTCAGAAATACTGCGACGCTGATGAACCGGTGCTGACGATATCGGCGCATGACGTTGGCGGGCAGGTGGTGATTGATTTCATCGACAATGGCGACGGCATCCCGACTGAGGCGCAATCGCTGGTGTTCGAGAAATTTGCCCGCGTTGGCTCGGACAAGGCGGGTGGGGCCGGGTTGGGTTTGGCGATTTGTCGCGAGATCATGCAGCGCCTAGGGGGCGAAGTCGCCTATTTGCCGGGGCAGGCAGGAGCCGCCTTCCGTGTCAGTCTGCCTCTTGCTTATCGGCAGGCCGCGCAATGAGGATGTCATAAAGATATTTGTAACGATCTGCGGGTTACACAATTCCTAGGTGTATTCTAAGACGGCAGTGCGGGGCGATGACCAAATCAGCATTGGCACGCAAACTATCGGCGAGGCAGGGTGAAGTTGATACGCCCCGTTCAATTCTATGTGCCCTGCGGCTTGGTTTGGCGCGGGCGGCAGGTGATGGCATGGGGCTAGCGCTGGCAGTCATCGGGGCCAAACAGGCGTTGCGTGCGCAGGAGGACGCGACCGCGCGATTGAAACAGGGTTGGTTGATGCTGCTCTTTGGCTCGGATCAAGGTAGCATGGCGGCAGTATGTCTGGACCCGGGATGCGTGTCGGCCGTGATTCAGCAGCAAACGATCGCAATTGTCACCTCTGATCCACCGTCGGAGCGAATGTTTACGGATACTGACGCCGCCATGGTCGCCCCCTTAATCGAGGATATGCTGGGCCGGGCGCAGAAGCTGGTCGAATCCGCGGCGGATATGGCCAGCCTGTCGGGGTTTGAGTTCACATCGCGGGCTGAAGATCGGCGCAGCCTGACACTGGCGCTGGTGGATGAGGCATATCGTGTATTCGATCTGACAGTCGAGTTGGCTGGCGGTAGCCGACAGGGGGAAGTTTGCGTGTTGTTGCCTGACCGACCTCTATCTGATGCGGAGCAGGAGGCGGAAAACAGTCTTGCGGGTAAGAACCTCGATCAGGCATCCGGCGTGATGCGCGCTGAACTGAACGCTGTAATCAGCCGTATTTCACTGCCGTTGACTGCTCTGTCAGAGTTGACTGTTGGCGACGTCCTTCCGTTGCAAGGCGCGCGTGTGGATCGGGTTGAAGTTCTGTCAATCGACCGTGCCCGTATAGCGATTGGTCGGTTGGGCCAATGCGGTGGGATGCGCGCGGTTCGGATAAATGAACACAATCCGGTCGCGACATTGCCAACGAAGGACGAACAGTCCTTTCTGGCTCGCAAGTCTGGCCCAGTTTCCAAACTGGACGATGACGAAAAGTCAGCGTTGCTGGACGAAGAAATTGTGACCAGCGAACAGGCAATGAATGATACTCTGCTTAACCCGGATGATATTTTGCCATCGAATCCTGACCAACGCGTTGCCGAGATTTCACATCTTGCTGGACTGCCAGCGCCTGAGGGCGATGGGCCGTACTAGGTGGCTTAGTCCTGTGCGCGCAACTGCTCCAGCGCTGGGCGAAGCCCGTCGAGCGAATAGCCAGCCTTACCCGTCGCGTCCAGAATTTCATCCGTGCTTAGCCGGTTGCACTGTCCCAGCGCCCAAACAACCGAGCAACGGGTACCGGATGCGCAATAGGCCAGGACAGGCCCGCGGCAGCTTTCGGCCAGATCGCGCTGCAGGGCGACATTCTCTGGCGTCATAGTCTGGTGCGTCAGTTCCAATACCTCGTATTCCATTCCGGCCTCGCGCACGGCCTGCCCGATGGCATCAGACTGCTGATCTGGCGGCACCTCGGTATTAGGACGGTTGCAAATCACCTTGACGAAACCTGCCTTGGCGATGGCTGGCACGTCCTCAACCGTGATCTGGGGTGAGACGGCATAGCGGGGGGTAATCGGTCGAATCTCCATGACAACTGATTAGGCCGCGTCAGCCATCCTGTCCAGTTGTGCGCCCAGTTTTGGCGCGGCCAACATGCCCGCAATCATTGCGATCAGGAACACAATTCCGCCAACACCACCATAACTGAGCGAGGCCATCGCCGGGCCCGGGCACAGACCTGCCAACCCCCAGCCAACCCCGAACAGAACCGAACCAACGATAAGCCGACGATCCAGCTCAACACGAGGTGGAGCAGGAAATTTGCCACCTACCAGCGGCGTTCGGTTCCGGGTCATTTGCCACGCCACCAACATGGGCAGGATCGCCCCGCCCATGACAAAGGCCAGCGTCGGGTCCCAGTTGCCGAACACATCCAGCCATCCCTGCACCTTGGTGGTGTTGGTCATGCCCGAGATCAGCAGCCCGATACCAAACAAACCTCCGGCGAGAAAAGCAAATACTGAGCGCATCAGATCACCCCCAGAACTTGGCGAAACAGAACAACCGTTAACCCGCCAGCAAGGATATAGAAAACCGTGGCGACAATCCCGCGCAGGGAGAAGCGAGAAATCCCGCAGACGCCGTGACCCGAGGTGCACCCATTTGCAATCCGCGTGCCCACACCGACCAGTAACCCGGCCAGGATCACAATTGCTAAATCCGGGGTCAGATGAGTCTGAGTCTGTGGTGCAATCAAAGGGCGCAGCAAGAAAGGCATCCCGATCAGCCCAACAACAAAGGCTAAACGTTCCGTCATTGCACTGCGGTCGCTGCGCTCAATCAATCCGCCAAGAATGCCACTGGCTCCCATGATCCGACCATTGCACAGAAGATATACAGCGGCACCCAGCCCGATCAGCAGGCCACCCGCAAGACCCCACATCCACTCCACATTCATTTCTAGTTCCTCACCCGATATTCCGTGTCAAAGCTTGTTGACCGGAATTTTCATGAAAACATCACCTTGTTCATCCGCCGGTGGCATCTGACCGGCCCGCATATTGACCTGCAGAGAGGGTAAAATCAGACGTGGCATTGCCAAGGTCGCATCCCGCGCATCGCGCATCTCGACAAATTCCTCAACGCTTCGGCCTTGTCCGATGTGGACATTTAACGCCTTCTGTTCGCCTACCGTCGTTTCCCAGGCAAATTCATCTCGTCCGGGTGCCTTATAGTCATGCCCTACGAATACCCGTGTTTCGTCGCGTAATGCTAAAATCTTTTGGATTGAGGCAAATAGATCCTCCGAAGATCCGCCCGGGAAATCGCAGCGTGCGGTTCCAAAATCCGGCATGAACAATGTATCGCCAACGAATGCTGCGTCGCCGATCACATAGGTCATGCAGGCCGGAGTATGACCCGGCGTATGCAGGACGTCCCCGCGCATCTGGCCGATGTGAAAGCTGGCCCCTTCCGTAAACAGAGCATCGAACTGGCTGCCATCACGCTGGAACTCGGTCCCTTCGTTGAACACTTTGCCGAATGTGTCCTGCACGACTACGATATTCTCACCGATCCCGATTTTTCCCCCTAGCTTTTCCTGCAGATAGGGCGCTGCTGACAGGTGGTCGGCATGGACATGGCTTTCCAGTATCCATTCCACCTTCAACCCGTTGTCGGTCACATATTCGACAATCTGATCGGCCGAACTGGTGTCAGTGCGACCCGAGGCGTGATCAAAATCCAAAACGCTGTCGATGATGGCGCAGGCCTGTCCTTCGGGCTCCTGCACCACATATGAGACTGTGAAGGTCTGAGGGTCAAAAAAAGCTTTCACTATGGGCGTCATGGGATCCTCCGTTCGGCTCTATCTCATATATCAATACTGGAATGTGATTAAAGTGCCAAATCACGAATTGATGTCTGTCAAAGCAAATCTCGCGAATTGAGCATATGTTTTGGGCGACCAAGGTCATATTGACGGTATTTGGCCCTCACAGGCAAGATTCCGCGGTGTTTTGGCCCGGTCTCGTGCTGGTCTTAATCTTGTTACCAATATCAGGCAGACTGGCATTGTATGGGAGGATGCAAATGACTGCTCAGGATCTTTATACAGAGGCGGAACGGCTGGAAGAAAGGCTACATGGTGCATGCTTGGAGACTCGGCTGGCTCTTCAGCCCCGTGTCAGTCAGGTTCTGGATAAAATGCGCGCGCAGCGTGTTCAGATACCTTCGCGCTTGCGGCGGTTAGATGCGGCGCTGTGCGAAGATGCGTTAGAGGCGCGGTTCGACAATATGCCCGTGTGATCTGTTCGGTTAACTAAAAGAAATTCCGAGGATAACCATCATTAGCCCCAGAACCGACAGGAAAAGGGATGCAAGATTCCAGGGTAATACGCCCTGAACCGCAACGCGGAGTTCCTCATCGGTCAGGTTAGCTTTGCGCGCTTTCATCACCCGCAAGATGCACCAGACCAGACCGATCAGCCCGGCCATGGACAGGGCGGCACCGCCCCAGACGATAATGTCGAACATAGTTGTTTACGCTCACCCGTTGAACCCGTCGTTGCGCTTAGCGGATCGATACCATTCAGACAAGCCCGCCGTATGGATTGTCTGCTTGCGATCGGGTCGGTGCCGATGTATCCGGCTGCTTATTTTCAGCCCTTGGGAGAGACGCAGATGGAAGACATCACCGAAGATCAGGCCGCAGCAAATTACCGAGTGACCGCAGGCGAGTTGCGCCAGTTCATCGAGCGTTTCGAGCGTCTTGAAGCCGAAAAGAAAGATATTGCCGACCAGCAGAAAGAAGTCATGGCCGAGGCCAAAGCCCGTGGCTACGATACCAAAGTCATGCGCAAGGTCGTCGCCCTGCGCAAGCGCGACAAGGACGATATTGCCGAGGAAGAAGCGGTTCTTGAAATGTACAAAGAAGCGCTGGGGATGTAACTTCAGCCGCTTACGGGTCCAAAAAACGGAGATCTGGCATGGTCCGAAGCCGTGCTAGATCCTGCTCATAAAGTTCGGTAAACGCCGCGATAATGTCTTCGCTCCAGCCGGGCAGTTCCACCTCTTCCTCGATCGCCTCTGTCAGCGCATGCTGCTGAAAGATCTGTGCTAACCTTCCTCTGAGAATGGGATCGTTGGGTGGGCGTTGTTGTTCCATCAACCTTTGCAGCTCCTGCTTACCCAGATCCGAGATGAGCGAGGATAGCAGCGCGTATTCCTGATCAAGCTGCGTGTCCGCGGGTAGTCCGACAAGTGCGCGCGCAATGTCACCAAGGATCAGAGGAGAATCCTCGTTACTCCACAAGGTGATCTTGACGTCTGGAGCAAGATCGCGAATGTCCTCAACCATCGCAAGCCAACTCAGGCAACTCAGATCGGTCGTCGCAACTATATGTTCGCGCTCCGGGGCCGATAGCAACATCAATACCTTCGGAATAAAGCTGCCGGGATTGCGCAGCCCCACAAACAGTTCGACAGACGAATCGCTGAACAGGTGGTCCATATAGGACATCCTTTGACCCGCATCCGCATAGAACTGCCCATCCATGATGATTGATGCCCGTTCACCAAGATACAGCGCACTTGACAGGATCGCTCGATCAACTTGTTGCCCCTGAGGCATTAATTTCTGAAACCTTGCCCGCGTATCTTGGTGCGAAGGGCGGTCAGCCGCAGGCTTCAGTGCTGGCCGAAAGATCTTTCTGAACGGACGCATCCCCCAAAATGCCGCATGGCTCTCAGCGACAAGCTGGACGTTCGCCTGAAGCAGATTGAGCAGCGGGTCGTGGTCGGTAAAGTGTGCTCCGGCTTGGATGACCATCTGCATATTGGAATTGTCCTTGCCTCGGGCGAAATTATCGCTTGGGTTACAACCTGTCCCCGGCGCAGTCAAATTTGGATGAGGCCTAATTATTAGGTTATCCTAAGGCAAACCATCACAAAGTTAAGGCGACGCGAAAATTCGGGCTTGCAGTCCCTGTTCCGAGCGATTAATCGACACCCAGTGCCCCTATAGCTCAGCTGGTAGAGCAACTGATTTGTAATCAGTAGGTCCGCGGTTCGAGTCCGTGTGGGGGCACCATTCAAACCTAGGTGCGACCACATCCACCACTTCGTTCGTACGAATTCAGACAGTTTCGAACATCCGGTTGGGGCTCATCGCAAGAGGTTGGCGCGATGTGTCAGGGTTGATGTGGATTTATCCTGATCGCGCACAAATATCATTGGTAGAGCTGATCACATTCAATGCAAGCCAGCCAATTAGAACTCTCGAAGTCACGCTAGCGCGAAGGCCCGGTCTGATCTTTTTCTGCCGTTTCATCCGAGGGCTTCAGCGACAATGGCGGGTCTTCCGGCTCTTCTGAGATCGGGGCAGGGGCGGCCGGAGGTTCTGTCAGTCCATCGTCAGGTCCGGGAACCGGGCGCGCGGTCGGGGTGGCGCCTTCTTCAACCGGGTTTTTCGAATCCGGCTCATCTGGAGCGAGCACCCTGCGAAATACCAGCACATTTCGCCAGTTGGTGGTTGAACCCGTCAAACCTGTGCGTTCCTCGCTGGGCAGCAATTCTGCGCGCTGATATTCCCAACCCTCTTGGCCCAGTTGGTTCAACAACTGCTCAATTGAGGTGGCGAACCGGCCCTCGGGTGTTTTCACGCCCTTCGCCTTGGTTCCCTTTTGCGGAGCGGGGACAACTTTATATTCGTAGCGCTGCATCAATTGGTCCTAATTGCGTAACCCGGGCAAATTAACATTTTGACAGGCGGGTGAAAGCCAAGATCACGCATTGGCGAATTTCGGCCCGCACTGTGGCTTTAGCTCCGCGCGGCTTTGCCCACAAGCGACAGACAGGTTTCGGTTGCGATCGCCATGTCCTGCACCGAGATCCACTCCAGTGGACCATGAATACACTGCATGCCCGTAAATATGTTGGGTGTGGGTGTGCCGAATTCGGTTAGGCGCGAGCCATCGGTGCCACCTCGGATCGGCACTGAAACGGGCTCGATCCCCTGTTCGCGGCAGGCTTCGCGCGCCAGATCGACAGGGGTCATGTCCTTTTCCAGCCAATAGCGCATGTTGCGGTATTGATGGGAGATGTCGCAGGTGATGGTCGCGCGCGGTTCGGTGGCCTGAACGGCAGCACAGACCTGACGGACAATTTCGCGCTGGGCTTCCAACGCTTCCATTTCGAAATCGCGTAGGATCAGCTTGATCTCCATCTCGGACGAACCGCCATTCATATCGGTGACATGGATGAACCCCTGACGCCCGTCGGTGACCTCGGGCGTCATCGTCGCCTGAGGCAGTGTCTGCACGATCTTTGCCGCCAGATGCGCCGCGTTTACCATTTTGTCCTTGGCCAAACCGGGGTGGATCGACACGCCGGTGATCTTGACCACGGCTCGGTCCGCCGAGAAGCTTTCGTATTCGATCTCACCCAGTTCCTGTCCGTCCAGCGTATAGGCAAAATCCGCGCCCAGATCCTTGGGCAGCTGTTCGGTAACGCCGCGCCCGATTTCTTCATCCGGGGTAAAGGCGATGCGAATCGGACCGTGGGGGATGTCATTGTTCTCCAGCAAGTGCCTCGCCATCGTCATCAGGATCGAAACGCCTGCCTTATCATCAGCCCCCAACAGGGTGGTGCCCGAGGCGGTGATCAGATCATGCCCGATCTTCTCGGCCAGATAAGGATGTTCTTCGGGTGACAGCACCAGATCGGGATCATCGGGGAAGGTAATCTCGCCACCATTATACCCTTTGATCACCCGCGGCTTGACCCCGGTTGCGTTGAACTGAGGGGCCGTGTCCACATGCGCGAGAAAACCGATCGTTGGTCCGTCGGCCGTGCCGGGGATGGTTGCCACGACAACGCTGTCACCGGTCATCTCGACATCCTGCGCACCGATCTCGGTCAGCTCTTGCCGCAGCAGGTTTAGTATGTCGAACTGGATTTCGGTGCTGGGGGTCGAGGGCGAGGTCTCATCGCTCTGACTGTCGATGGCTGCGTAGCGTACCAGCCGGGTTTCCAGTTCCTGATCAAACCGATTTTTCATGTCTGCTTCCTCTCCGCGTTGCGGGAAGAAGAATGCTCATTCGGTCGGGGAGTCAAGCTGAAGGCCTGCCCGTTTTGAGCAGCCTGAAATTAACTTTTCGTTATGTACAAGTTGAACAAACCCCTGTGCGGGGTTTGTTCAACTTGGAAGATTTACGAACCCAGCTTCTTGCTGACCAATTCGTTAACGGCCTTCGGATTGGCCTTGCCGCCGGTGGCCTTCATCACCTGACCGACGAACCAGCCCGCCAGTTTAGGGTTCACCTTGGCCTTCTCAACTTGCGCCGGATTGGCGGCGATGATCTCGTCCAAAGCAGCCTCGATGGCGCCGGTATCGGTCACCTGTTTCATGCCGCGCTCTTCGACGATCTGTGCTGGATCGCCGCCTTCGGTATAGACAATCTCGAACAGGTCCTTGGCGATCTTGCCCGAGATTGCATCCGACGAAATCAGATCAATGATTCCCGCCAACTGAGCGGGAGACACTGGAGACTCGGTGATGTCATGGTCTTCTTTCTTCAACCGGCCAAACAGCTCGTTGATCACCCAGTTTGCAGCCAGCTTGCCGCCGCGGCCCTTAGCGACCTCTTCGAAATAGGCAGCCGATTCCACCTCGGCGGTCAGCACCGATGCGTCATAGTCGGTCAGTCCGAACTCGCTGATAAAGCGGGATTTTTTGTCGTCAGGCAGTTCCGGAAGCTTGGCAGCGATATCATCGACCCACGCCTGCTCGATCTCCAGCGGCAGCAGGTCGGGGTCGGGGAAATAGCGGTAATCATGCGCTTCTTCCTTCGACCGCATGGACCGCGTCTCGCCCTTGTCCGGATCATACAGGCGGGTTTCCTGATCGATGGTCCCACCCGCTTCGACAATGGCAATCTGACGGCGGGCCTCGACCTCAATCGCCTGCTGGATAAAGCGCATCGAGTTCATGTTCTTGATCTCACAGCGCGTGCCCAGATGCGAAAAGTCCTGTGTTTCCTGATACTTCTCATAAGCACCCGGCAAACAGATCGAGACATTCACGTCCGCCCGCAGGTTGCCGTTCTGCATGTTGCCGTCGCAGGTTCCTAGGTAGCGCATGATCTGACGCAGCTTGGCGATATAGGCGGCTGCCTCTTCCGGGCCACGAATATCGGGGCGGCTGACGATCTCCATCAGGCAGACACCGGTCCGGTTCAGGTCGACGAAAGACATATGCGGGTCCATGTCGTGGATCGATTTGCCCGCATCCTGTTCCATGTGGATGCGTTCGATCCGAACCATGCGCGCAGTGCCGTCACCCATCTCGACCAGAACTTCCCCTTCACCCACAATAGGCTGATAAAGCTGGGAAATTTGGTACCCTTGTGGCAGGTCAGGATAGAAATAGTTCTTACGGTCAAAGGCCGATTTCAGGTTGATATCCGCTTTCAATCCCAGCCCGGTGCGCACGGCCTGTTCAACGCAATACTCGTTGATCACCGGCAGCATCCCCGGCATCGCGGCGTCCACAAACGCCACGTTCGAATTCGGCTCGGCCCCGAATTGGGTAGACGCGCCCGAGAACAGCTTGGCATTGGATGAGACCTGAGCGTGCACCTCCATCCCGATCACCAGTTCCCAATCGTGCTTGGCCCCGGCAATGGTTTTGGGTTTGGGCATTTCGTATGTCAGGTCGAGCATGGCGCGCCTCATTTCCGCAGAAGTCTAAGCCTGCGTATTAGGCCCGGCGCGCCGAAGGGGCAAGGGGCAATGGCGGTTTAGTTCCCCGAGAACTGCAGCCCTGAGGGAGTGAACGTCACACTTTGCCCGCTGCGCAGTTCTTCGCGTAACAGGTTGGCGATGGCCTTTAACGCATCGCGGCGACCGCGTGCAGCAAATCGCTCGGATGAGTTGACGCGAAGGCTATTGTTGAACCCGTTTGCTGCATGGGCCCATATCAGTGGGTGCAGTTCGGTCAGGTGGTCGCGGATCAGCCAATTGGCAGCCTCACAAATCTGTTTGCGGGCGATATCCGCCTGAGGGTTTTGCCCCATTCGGTTCTGCTGGGTGATCGCGCAATAGGCCGCGAGTAAGTTGATAGTTTGCTGATCCGGGCGACGCGCTACGATATCCCGCAGACCCTCAAGGAAATATTCCACATCCACCCGTGCGCAGGCCTCGTCATCCAATGCGATGGCGTCGAACTGGACCCAAGTGTATCCGCCTGCGCCCCATGTTTTCTGGGTCCGCGCCGCGTTGCGCAATGCTTGAACTTCAAGCTCTTCATAGCTCCCGAACCAGCGCGGCAGCAGGTGGCTGCCCATCGCGCGCATATGGCGATGGTTCTGAATGTCTAGAGTGATCAAGTGTTCATACTTATCTGCCACACGGGTGCGCGGATCGACGTGACCTGCCAGCAAAGCACAATCGGCTGCGGCAATCGCAGGGCTGTCTGGCATTGCAGAACGGCAAAGTGGCAGCAATGCTGCCGCACGGTCGAAATGCGCCGCACAGCGAGATTGATGCAATGAAGGCAGCGCCTCTGGATGCGCATCGCCGCGCCATGCCCAGGCAAGATCAATATGGGCCAGTGCAACGACCAGCGTGATCATCGGATCGTTGGGATGGTTTTGGATCTCGCCTTCCAGCTCGAAAATTCCACCCAGCAGATCGTAGTCTGACATCGCCTTGCCATCTGACAGCGCGTGCTCGACAGCCAGCACGACATCTGAACGGGCGCCAAAGGCCAACAGGTCTGTTATGGGCTGTCCGCAGGGCGTGGATTTGCGTGCCTGATCTGCAGCGCGCATCTCTTGCGAAAGTTCGGCCCACATATCCTGCCGCGCCAGATAGCGACCGCGTTCAATCACGTGATGTCCGTTTGCATCCTGTTCGTCCGTTTCGACGATAGGGACATTCAATTGGCCCGATGCGACAAGCCAGGCGGTGGCATCAGCGACTGACGCAGGCAGGGGCGTTGAAGGGGAGGAACCGAAAAAACGGGCGGCAAAAGCCTTGATAGACCAAAACATGGCAGAACTCGAACTGGAACAAATTAGTAACGCGTTCAGTTTGCCAAAAATTGTGTTCAATTCAAAGAGACACTACCTCAAGCCGGTATTTCAGGCACCAATCGTGTTCAGATTCGATGAATCGTTTCAAAATACTCTAAAATGATGACGTTCAACGGCGATTCCCGCCTGCTGCAGAACCTCTTCAAGCTGTTTGTGCGGAGGAAGTGATTCATCTGGCAGACGCAGTCGTTTTTCGGATTTCAGTATCGCAGAGACCCGCACCGAAAAGTCCCATCGCGTGTCGAACCGAAAGCGTTTCACTGTAGAAAGATCCAGCGTGCCCCGACGCTGACCTGTATGCCAGCGTAAAGTGCCATCTGACAGTTCCATCCCCGCGCTGGTATCTTGGAGTACATCCCAAAGCGCGGGCAGAGTAGTCAGGGCCAGCAGGCCTATCAGCCACCAGACCGCATCGAACAGGACGATCAGCCCGGTCAGAACCGCATAGATGCCGATTAGAATCAAAACCATGCGCGGATTTCGGTTCTGTCGTGTGAATGTGAAAGCGGTCATGCGCCCAGGATGCGCGAGACCATTTCGGTTGAGTCCCGAGACAGGCCTGGAGTTTCGGCGATGCGGTTCAGTTGTTTTCGGATCAGGGCCTGACGGTTCGCGTCATAGCGTTTCCAGGTCTGGAACGCGCTGCACATCCGGGCGGTGGTTTGCGGGTTCACCGGGTCGAGTCGGATCAACCAGTCTGCCAGCAATGCATAACCTGCGCCATCGGTCTGATGGAACCCCGCATGGTTTCCGACCAGAGATCCCATCAACGCTCGAAAGCGGTTGGGGTTTTTCCAATTGAAATCCGGGTGCTCAGTCAGTTTGCGCGCGGTTTCGACCGTAGTTTCTGGACCGGCCATCGAAACCTGCAGGGCGAACCATTTGTCCATCACCAACCGATCATGTCGCCATTGATCATAGAATGCGGCCAATTCAGCCTCACCTTTACTCGCGCGCAGCAGACAGGACAAAGAGGTGAGTTGCTGGGTCATGTTGTTGGCGCGCGCATACTCCTCGGCCGCCTTGATACCTCCATCCAGGCGCGAAGTCAGAGCCAGCGCTGCGCTGCCCAAGGCGCGCTTTCCAGATTGTTCGGCGTCCGGTTGGTAGGGCGCATCCACCAGCGTTTCACTGTGAAGCCGGGGCAGCAGGTCTTGTACATGTTGCGCCGTGGCTTGACGCAAGGTTTCAACTGCCCTCCAGATCGCCATCGGATTGGGGGTGATCCCCTTTTCATGCAGCGCCGCAGCCAGTTCTGATTGCGTTGGCAGACCCAACATGAGCGCCCGGTAAGCAGGGTCCAGCGTTTCATCGCGAAGGACTGACAACAAACCGTCGAGGTAGTCGGCCTCTGGTGTTGCTTCCTCGGTGATCATGCGCAGAAGGGTGTCTTCGGCCAGCGACCTTCCCGCTTGCCAGCGGTTGAACGGGTCGGTGTCATGAGCAAGTAGGAATGCGCGTTCTGCATTCGTTGAATCGTGTTCCAGGATCACCGGAGCCGAGAAACCCCGCAAGATCGAAGGCACAGGTTTCGCGGCGAGACCGGTGAACTTAAAGGTCTGTTCGGCTTCGGTCAGTTCCAACACTTCGGTTACGCGTACCTCATCGCCGTTCGGGCCGAGCAGACCCACGGCGACAGGAATGACCTGAGGCTGCTTGTCCTCTTGTCCCGGCGTCGGTTCGGTGCGTTGGCTGAGGGTCAGGGTGTAGGTGCCATCGGCCCAATCTTCAGCGACCGAGACCCTTGGCGTTCCCGATTGACTGTACCAGCGCTTGAACTGGCTTAGATCGCGACCAGTGGTGTCTTCGAACACTTGTAGCCAGTCCTCGATCGTGCAGGCCTGTCCGTCATGGCGGTCGAAATAGAGGTCCAGCGCCTCTGAGTAGGCCTCGTCACCCACCAGACATTTCAGCATACCGATTACCTCAGCGCCTTTCTCATATACGGTTGAGGTGTAGAAGTTATTGATTTCCTGAAAACTCTCGGGCCGCACCGGGTGCGACAAAGGCCCGTTGTCCTCGGGGAACTGTCGCGCGCGCAGGTCGATGGCGTCGTGAATACGTTTTACCGGGGCCGAGCGCATGTCCGAGGTGAACTGCGCGTCGCGGAACACCGTCAGCCCCTCTTTCAGACACAGCTGGAACCAGTCACGGCAGGTGATGCGGTTGCCGGTCCAGTTGTGGAAATACTCATGCGCGATAATCGCCTCGATCCGTTCGAAATTCACATCGGTCGAGGTTTCTGGGCTTGCCAGAACGGCGGAGGAGTTGAAGATGTTCAGCCCTTTATTCTCCATCGCGCCCATGTTGAAATCGTCGACCGCGACGATGTTGAACACGTCCAAATCGTATTCGCGGCCATAGACATCCTCGTCCCATTTCATGGATTTCTTCAACGCTTCCATGCCAAAGGCGCATTTGCCTTCATCTCCGGGACGAACCCAGAGGTTCAATTCAACGTCGCGACCGGATTTGGTGGTGAACTGGCCAGGGTAGGCGATAAGCTCTCCGGCGACGAGCGCGAACAGATAGGCGGGTTTGGGCCACGGATCGACCCATTCCGCCCAGCCTTCCCCTTTGTCCGAGGGGTTGCCGTTGGACAGCAGCACCGGCAGGTCTCCGTTGATGCGCACCGTAAAGGTGGACATCACATCCGGGCGGTCAGGGTAATAGGTGATCTTGCGAAAGCCTTCGGCCTCGCATTGGGTGCAGTACATGCCGTTCGACATGTAGAGACCTTCAAGCGCGGTGTTGTGAGCGGGATCAATCTCGACCACGGCCTCCCAGATGAAAGGCGCGTCAGGCACTGTAGCGGTGAGGCCTTCTGCGGTGATCTCGGGCGTAATCACTTCGCCATCAATCGCAGCTCGGATCAGGTTCAATTCTTCCCCGTGCAGAAAGAATGTGCGGTCCGTGGCTTCGGGATTCGGACGGAATCTTATCCGAGAGGTCACGCGCGTGGCATTTGGGGCCAGATCAAAAGTCAGATGCACACTGTCCACCAGGTAACCAAACGGGGTGTAGTCTTTCAGATAGATCGTGGTGGGGGCGGCGTCGCGCATCGGGGGCCTCATCATCTGGGAATCTGGCGTGACGTTAGGGGCTTCGCGCTGGCGCTGCAACCAATGGGCAATTGTCCAGATAGATTTGAAACAGTTTCGTGCTTGGCCGAAAAAACTGAACCTATGGGCACAAGTTGCCTATCGGAAACAAACCACCTAATTGATGGTCGCATACAATGGCACACAATCGTAGGGGATTCGGAACATGAGCAGCAGAGAGATCCGCGGCGGGCTGCAGATCGACCCGGTTCTGGTGGACTTCATCGAACAGAAGGCACTGCCGGGCACAAAGGTCACGGCTGATCAGTTCTGGTCGGGTCTGGAGCGTTTGGTGAATGAGCTGGGACCGAGGAACCGCGCGCTGTTGGAAAAGCGTGCCGACATTCAGGGGCGTATCGACGGTTGGCATGCGGCGCGGCGCGGCCTGCCCATCAATGCCAGCGAGTACCAGTCTTTCCTGCGTGAGATTGGGTATCTGGTTGATGAAGGCGAGGATTTCGAAATCGAAACCACCAATGTTGACCCCGAAATCGCTCTGACACCAGGCCCGCAGTTGGTTGTGCCGATCACCAATGCACGCTTTGCGCTGAACGCGGCGAATGCCCGTTGGGGCAGTCTGTATGATGCGCTTTATGGCACCGATGCGTTGGGCGATCTGCCTGCTGGCAAAGGCTATGACGCAGAACGTGGCGCAAGGGTGATTGCGTGGGCCAAACACCATCTTGGCTTATTCTGCACGCCAGCGATTGACGATTGGTCAAGTGTTGTAGGTTTTTCCGTCGAGGACGGGGACCTAGTCGTCACAATGGACGATGACGAAAGAGCGTACATATATGGATCGCAAAAGCATGGGGCGGGGCGTTTTGTAGGCTACAAAGGCGACCCGGATTCGCCGTCGTCGATCTTGTTAGAGAAGAATGGCCTCCACGCTGAAATAGTGATCGACCCGTCCAGTATCATTGGTGCGTCTGACCCTGCGGGCATCGCGGATGTACGATTGGAATCCGCCCTGTC
This sequence comes from Ruegeria sp. AN6, assembly GCF_056540425.1. Taxonomy (NCBI): domain Bacteria; kingdom Pseudomonadati; phylum Pseudomonadota; class Alphaproteobacteria; order Rhodobacterales; family Roseobacteraceae; genus Ruegeria; species Ruegeria sp. AN6. The sequence goes on along the minus strand of NZ_JBQFWR010000009.1, from coordinate 88,658 downwards.
GACGATCATGGACTGCGAAGACTCAGTCGCTTGTGTCGATGCCGAGGACAAGGTTGTGGCCTACGGCAACTGGCTGGGCTTGATGAAAGGTGACCTGACCGAAGAGGTCACCAAGGGCGGCAACACCTTCACCCGCAAATTGGCGGGTGATGTGGGCTACACCACTGCCAGCGGCGATCAAGCCGTGCTGAAAGGCCGCTCGCTGATGCTGGTGCGAAATGTGGGCCACCTGATGACCAACCCCGCCGTTCTGGATGCCGAAGGGCGCGAGATTGGTGAGGGTCTGATGGACGCGCTCTGCACCACGCTGATCGCCATGCATGATCTGAAGCGTGAGGGCGGCAACTCTGTCACCGGCTCGGTCTATGTGGTCAAACCCAAGATGCACGGCCCCGAAGAGGTCGCGTTCGCGGTCGAGATTTTTGACATGGTCGAGGACATTCTGGGCCTGCCACGGAACACCGTAAAACTGGGCATCATGGATGAGGAACGTCGCACCTCGGCCAACCTCAAGGAATGCATCCGCGCCGCGAAGTCACGCGTGGCATTTATCAATACTGGCTTTCTTGATCGCACAGGGGATGAAATTCACACCTCGATGGAGGCGGGTCCGATGCTGCCCAAGGGCGATATCAAGGAGACGCCTTGGATTGCGTCCTACGAGGATCGCAACGTCGATATCGGATTGGCCTGTGGCCTCAAGGGTAAGGCACAGATCGGAAAAGGCATGTGGGCAATGCCGGATCGAATGGAGGATATGCTGGCGGCCAAGATCGGTCACCCTCAAGCGGGCGCAACCTGCGCCTGGGTGCCTTCGCCCACTGCCGCAACCTTGCACGCAACGCATTACCACAAGGTCGATGTGCTGGCGCGTCAGGACGAGTTAGCCGCTGGCGCTGCTCGGGGGACGCTGGATGATCTGTTGACGGTGCCACTGTTGGGTGGCCGCAATCTCAGCGCTGAGGAGATTACCCGTGAGATCGAGAACAATGCTCAGGGCATATTGGGTTATGTTGTGCGCTGGGTCGATCAAGGCGTCGGCTGCTCGAAAGTGCCGGATATCAACGACATTGGTCTGATGGAAGACCGCGCGACCTGCCGGATTTCGTCTCAGGCGTTGGCGAACTGGTTGCATCATGATCTGATCAGTCAGGAGCAGGTGATGGCAGCGCTGCAGAAAATGGCTGCTGTAGTGGATCGGCAGAATGCGGATGATCCGTCCTATAAGCCGATGGCGCCGGGTTTTGACGGGATCGCCTTTCAGGCGGCGTGTGATCTGGTATTCCGTGGGCGAGTGCAGCCCTCAGGATATACTGAACCGGTGCTGCACGCGCGCCGGTTAGAACTGAAGGCAAGCTTGCGCTAAGGGTAGGGGCGGGAACGAGGGGGCTGTCTGCCCCCTCGCGCTCCCCCGAGGATATTTTGGGCCAGATGAAAGGGATCGGGCATGGTTATTTCATTGCGCAAAGCGCGGACCATCATTCGAAAAGCGCTGGAAAAAGGGCGTGAGATGGAGCTGAAGCCCCTCTCGGTTGTGGTTCTGGATGCGGGCGGTCACGTGATCGCTTTTGAACGCGAAGACGGTGCCGCGCCGGGGCGGTTTGCAATTGCGCATGGCAAAGCATACGGATCGGTGATGCTGGGCATGGCGGGTACTGCGCAGATGCAGCGCGCCGAAGGGCAGGCCTATTTCATGGCGGCGGTGAACGGGGTTTACGGCGGTCAGGTTGTACCAGTCCCAGGCGGAGTTCTGGTGCGTGACCGTAAGGGTGCAGTGATTGGTGCCGTGGGCGTCACTGGCGACACGTCCGACAATGACGCCCAAGCCGCGCTAGTTGGCATTGAGGGTGCCGGGCTCGTGGGCGAGATCTAAAACCCTCGGATCGATTTTACAGGTGATGTGCGCGGCTGAACACGCGCTTGCGCTGCCATGCAGGGTCTGTGTCGTTGCGCGCGGCTCGGGCTGCCGATAGGTTTTGCAGAATACCTGCGAAACAAAGGACTTGGAATGGCGCGCCCTGTTGTTGGAATTATCGGCAACTCTTACTTGATGAATGATCAGTACCCGACGCATGCGGGCGGGACGATGAATTCTGATGCGGTGTCCAATGTATCGGATTGTCTGCCTCTGCTGATACCTGCTGATCCGCGCTATGTATCGGTCGACGAATTGCTAGAGGTTTGCGACGGTTTTTTGCTGACAGGCGGGCGCCCCAATGTTCATCCTGAGGAATATGGCGAGCCCGCAACCGAAGCGCATGGTGAGTTCGACCGTGCGCGGGATGCGATCACGCTGCCTCTGGTCCGGGCTTGTGCCGAGCGGGGGCAGCCGTTTTTTGGGATCTGCCGAGGATTTCAGGAAGTGAACGTCGCCTTGGGTGGCACGCTTTATCCTGAAATTCGTGATCTTCCTGGGCGCCAGAACCACCGCATGCCACCCGATGGCACGTTGGAGGAAAAGTTTGCCCTGCGGCACGTCGTGAAGATGACCGAAGGTGGAGTTTTCCACCGCTTGTTGGGTGCGGCTGAAGTGATGACCAACACACTTCACGGGCAGGGGATCAAAACATTGGGCGAGAATGTGGTGATTGACGGCCACGCCCCTGATGGAACGCCCGAGGCGATTTATGTCAAGGACGCGCCCGGATTTACCCTGTCGGTCCAGTGGCATCCTGAGTGGGATGCGGCGAATGACCCGGTCTCACGGCCGCTGTTCCAGGCGTTCGGACGCGCTGTTCACGCTTGGGCCGAAGGGAATGAAGCGGCTCGTTTCCAGCGCACGGCCTGAAGGTGAATTGGCCCGACGCGGCGCCGGACCAAATCGTTCTTAGACCATTAAGTTGAACTGTTTGTTCAGCGGCAGGCTGCGCGCGCGCTCTCCGGTCAGATCAAACAACGCGTTCCCCAAAGCGGGCATCGAGGGAGGAGTACCCGGCTCACCGACACCACCCAGATGTTTCTGGGTTTCGAGTACCCGGACTTCTGTTACCGGAGTGCTATGCATCCGAAGCCCGTCATAGTCCGGGAAGTTCAGTTGTTCGACTTCACCATCCGAGAAGGTGATCTCGCCTGAGGTCGCGGCCGAAAGGCCATAGATCATGCCGCCAATCATCTGCGCCTCAACTGTTGCCGGATCGAGCGCGAGGCCGACATCGCAGGCGATCCAGGCCTTGCGGATGCGGATGGTTCCATCCTCGTCCACCACCTCGATCACCTGCGCGACCGGGGTCCCAAAGCTGTAAGTCATCGCCACGCCACGTCCGACACCATTTGGGGTCTTGCCGGTCCAACCTGACATCTCCTTGACGGCTTCAAGACATCCCGCAGCTGGGGCGAATTCGGTCTTGGTCAGTTCAATCCGAAAGTCCAGCGGATCACGCCCGGCGGCATGGGCCATCTCGTCCAAAAAGGTCTCGTGAAAGAAACCATTGTGGCTGTTGCCGACCGAGCGCCAGAAACCAACCGGTACGGCCAGATCAGCGATGTGGCCGCTCATGCGATAATTCGGAACGGCGTAAGTTTGGTTGAAGAAACCTTCGACAAGGACTTTGTCGGGTCCCCCGCCGGAAAAGCCGGTATATCGCTTCACGGCTTGCTGGGTTGGGGATTGGGAGGCGACCTTGCCGTCGATCAGAACGGCTTTGCCGTCCTTCACCGCACCACGCATTCGGGCTATCGCACCTGGACGGTAGTAATCGTGGCGCATATCCTCTTCACGGCTCCAGGTGGTCTGAACCGGGGTGCCGGGCATCGCCATGGCGATTTTGGTTGCAATCTCGCCGAAATCCAGCTCGCCCCGACGGCCGAAGCCACCACCCAAATAGGTGGTGTGAATCTCAACTGCCTCGGTCTCAAGCCCGGCGGTGTTGGCCACCCGCATCTGGATCAGCGTCGGGGCCTGATTGCCGCACCACAGGTCCAGCTTGCTGCCGGTATAGAGCGCGGTGGCGTTCATTGGTTCCATCGTGGCGTGGGCCAGATAAGGAACAGTGTAGTCCGCCGTGATTTCGGTGGCTCCTTCGGGCAGAACATCTACATCTCCATCATCGCGCATGGTCGAGTTCGGATCGTCATCAAACGCTTTGGCGATCTTTTCAAACAATGCATCGGTTTCGGGAGGATAGGGGGCGTCGCCCCAATCTACGTCGATCGCCTCGACCGCCTGAATGGCAAGCCATGTATTGTTGGCTATCACTGCAACACCTGTGCCCAGATCAACGATTTTTTCGACCCCGGGCATGGTTTCTGCCGCGCTGGCGTCAAAGCCGTTCATGGTGCCGCCCAGTTTGGGGTTCATGCGGACCGAGGCGAATTTCAACCCCTCAGGCCGTACGTCGATACCAAAGGTTGCGGTGCCAGTGGACTTTCCCGGAATATCAACGCGCGGGAGGGCCTTGCCGATCAAACGCCACTCGGACGGGTCGCGCAAGGAGACCTCAGGTAGTTCAATCAGGCCTGCGGATTCTGCTAATTTGGTATAGGGTATGCGGGTGTCGTCCGGCGCGACCACAGCGCCATTTTTGGTCTTGAGCTGGTCGCGATCAACGCCCAGCTGGTCCGCTGCGGCCTGTTTCAACGTCTCGCGCGCGGTGGCTCCAGCCATCCGCATCCGTTCGAATCCGTCTTTCATCGATGTCGAGCCACCGGTGACCTGCAGGCTGAGTGTTCGGCCCAAAACACCCAGTGCCTCACCCAGATTGTGCTGGAAATCCGAGACGTCATAACCTTTGTTTGGCAGGCTTTCCCCCATGAGGGCGTGGTTGTAATAGGCCGCAGCAGCAGGACCGTGCAGCACGCGGATATCGTCCAGTTCGACATCCAATTCTTCGGCGATCAGCGCCGCCCAGGTGGTCATCACGCCCTGACCCATCTCAGCACGCGGCGCGAACAGGGTCACGCCCTGCTGGTCGATCAGAACAAAGGGGCTGAGCGCGGTTTCACCTTCACGCGGCTTCAGCGGATTCGCGGCAGGACGAGTGACATAATAGGCGCCAAAGGCCACGCCACCGACAATGGCAGCTGATCCGATCAGGAAGGTGCGGCGCAGGATTTTTCCGATGCTTGCCATGGATCAGGCCTCCTTCAGCTTGGATGCGGCGTCGTGGATGGCAGCGCGGATGCGGGGATAGGTTCCGCAGCGGCACAGGTTGCCCTGCATAGCGTCGTCGATATCAGCGTCAGTTGGCGCTGAATTTTCGGCCAGCAAAGCCGCGGCCTGCATGATCTGGCCCGATTGGCAATAGCCGCATTGGGCCACTTGGTGATCAACCCAGGCCTTCTGGATCGTTGCCATGGCGTCAGGCGTACCAAGCCCTTCGATCGTGGTGACATCTCCCCAAACATCCGAAAGTGCCACCTGGCAGGACCGCACGGCCTCACCATCAATATGAACTGTGCAGGCACCGCAGGCGGCCACGCCGCAACCGAACTTAGTGCCGGTCAGTCCAACCTCATCTCGCAGCACCCACAGCAAGGGCACATCATCAGGCAGATCAACCTGATGGGTCTTTCCGTTGATCTTTAGGGCCGTCGCCATGGCGCACCTCTCTTAGCTTTGGCTGGTCTCTGACATATTTAATGGAAAGTGTCAGCTTGTCAATTGACAAAATATACAAGAAATGTCAGAGGTTCTCTCATGACGAGTGCAAATGAAGAATCCAAGACTGCGGCCATTCTGAGTTCGGCTTTTCGAGCCTTCGCAGCTTATGGGTTTCGCAAGACGTCCATGGATGACATCGCCAAAGGGGCAGGGATGTCGCGGCCCGCAGTATATCTGCATTACAAAAATAAAGAGGCCATCGTCCGCGAGCTGACTCAGTATTACTACGACGAAAAAGTCATACTGGTGGCTGAGGCATTGGCCGGTGAAGGCTCTTTGCCGGAAATTCTTGCAGGCGCCGTCCAAGCACAATCCCAAGGGATGGCCGAGATTTTGGCATCGCCACATGGGCTTGAAATGCTCGATGCAACAAAGTCCATGTCGGCCGACATCGTTCAGGAGGGTGAGGCTAAACTAACGCGTCTTTACGCGGATTGGTTGCGTCGTGAAAACTCTGCTGGTCGTGCGCATTTGCCGGTTGGTCCGGATGAGGCCGCAAAAACGATAACAACATCGCTGAAGGGCATCAAAATGACGGCCTCCAGCGCTGAAGAATTCGAGCAGGGCATTTCGCAATTGGCCACGCTGTTGGGCGCGGCACTTGAGATCAGGTAACGCGCTGACGGATTTTGTATTCCGGCTTGTCCCACAATTTGTTGGTGATGATGTCGGCAAGAATTTGGGCGGCCTGTTCCACATCACTTTCATCGATATACAACGGCGTGAAGCCGAAACGCATGATATCGGGCGCTCGGAAATCACCGATCACACCCCGCGCGATCAAGGCCTGCATGGCAGCGTAACCTTCATCAAAATGAAACGAGACCTGACTGCCGCGCTGGGCAGGATCACGGGGGCTCGCCAGGCATAGGTCGGGGCAGGTGGCTTCGACGCGAGCGATGAACAACTCGGTCAATTCGATGGATTTGGCACGCACATCGGCCATTTCGGCCATATCCCAGATGTCCATCGCCGCCGACAAGGCGGCCATCTGGATGACCGGTGGGGTGCCGACTCGCATCCGCTCGATCCCGGCACCGGGGCGATAGTCGAGATCGAAAGCAAAGGGGGCTTCATGCCCCAACCAGCCCGAAAGCGCCGGGCGCACTTTTCCAGACAAGCGTGGGGCCACATAGATAAAGGCGGGCGCACCCGGGCCACCGTTGAGATATTTGTACGTGCAGCCAACGGCGAAATCCGCATTGCAGCCGGACAGATCAACCGGGACGGCCCCCGCAGAGTGTGCCAGATCCCAAACCGTCACGACGCCATTGGCATGGGCGAGTTCGGTCAGTGCTTTCATGTCATGCATACGACCCGAGCGGTAGTCGACTTCGGTCAGCATCAGAACCGCGACCTCTTCGGTGATATGCTCGGCAACATCCTGAGGGTCGACCACGCGCAATTCATAGTCGGGCCCCAGTGACCGCAGCAGACCGTCGGCCATGTATAAGTCAGACGGGAAATTGCCGTTGTCAGAGAGGACTACTCTGCGAGTAGGGTTCAGTTCTAGCGCTGAGGCAACCGCCTGATACACCTTGATCGACAGAGTATCGCCCACCACAACGCTGCCAGGCTCAGCACCGATCAGCCGTCCGATCCTGTCGCCCAGTCCGGTCGGCATACCCATCCATCCGGCCTTGTTCCACCCGGTGATGAGCATCTGCCCCCACTCATCCTTCAACATGCTCTCGACGCGGTTCGCCGCTGATTTCGGCAAAGGACCCAGGGAGTTGCCGTCCAGATACAACACGCCTTCGGGTAGATTGAACATGGATTTGGTTGTGGCGAAATCGGTCATGGATTTTCTTTTCTACAGCTTTGGTTCGGATGTTTGACTTTGGCCTATCTGATCTGAACCAACCTGTCCATTCTTGGCACCTCGTGCCTTGCTGGCTTGAACGTGCGCCTACTTTTCAGGATGCGACAACCTTTGCTTTTGCCTTCAAAGTCAGAAAGCGATAACACAGCGCCCAGAAACGACATGCGTGGGTGTGTGTCACCGCTTTGGGGAAGGCCATGCGCTGGATCGATCTTCCACCTGTTTGGCTTGTGGGTTTTGCCGCGTTGGCTTGGGTGCAAGCGCGCGTGCTGCCGATGGGGCTGTCTTTGAACGGGGCGGTGACGGATTTGCTCAGCGGCATTCTTGTCGGAGGCGGCATTCTTCTTGCGATCATGGCTGTGGTCGAATTCCGCCGTCACCGCACCACAGTTCTTCCGCATGAAACGCCGTCGGCGATGGTTCAATCCGGTATCTATAAACGCAGCCGCAACCCGATTTATCTGGGCGATGTGCTGATATTGGCGGGATTGATCTTGCGCTTCGACGCGGTGTTGTCGTTGGTGTTGCTTCCGATCTTTGTCTGGCTTTTGGAGCGCCGTTTTATCATTCCCGAGGAAGACCGGTTGCGCCGCACATTCCGCGCCGATTTCGCGCGCTACGAACGCAAAACACGGCGATGGATTTAAGGGTGTGGTCATCATGACACAGCACTACAATTGCTGCGCTTGCGAAATAATCTTGCGCAGGATACATGTCTGCTTGTCATTCTATGCTGAACACCCACCTGGCCTGAATCTAAAATTAGGGGGAACCGACTGGTGAAAATTGGGACGCCAAAGGAAACGTATAAGGGCGAGAACCGGGTCGCGATGACTCCGGACTCGGCCGTGCAGTTGCAGAAACTGGGTTTTGAATGCCTGATCGAAAAAGGCGCGGGCGCTGCTGCGGGGTTTTCGGATGCCGCTTATGAAGCTGCAGGCGTTGAGGTCATGAAGACCGCAGCCTCGCTTTGGAAGGCGGCAGATATCATTGCCAAGGTTCGTCAGCCTGATGCCACCGAGCTGAAGCGGCTGAACAAACACAAGACCCTGATTTCTTTCTTCAACCCTGCCGGCAACGAAGAGGGAATGGAGGCCGCAAAGTCCAAGGGCGCGACTGTCATCGCGATGGAGATGGTGCCGCGTATTTCGCGCGCGCAGAAGATGGACGCGCTGTCTTCGATGGCCAATATCGCCGGTTACCGCGCGGTGATCGAGGCGGGCAACAACTTTGGCCGATTCTTTACCGGTCAGGTGACGGCGGCCGGTAAAGTTCCGCCTGCCAAGGTGCTGATCGTAGGCGCTGGCGTGGCGGGGCTGGCGGCGATCGGGACGTCGACTTCGTTAGGTGCGATCACCTATGCGTTTGATGTGCGCCCGGAAGTGGCCGAGCAGGTCGAATCCATGGGGGCCGAGTTCGTCTATCTGGACTTCGAGGAAGAACAGCAAGACGGAGCGGCGACCGGTGGTTACGCCTCGGTCCAGTCTGAAGAATTCCGCGAGGCACAACTGGCCAAGTTCCGCGAGCTTGCTCCGGAAATGGATATCGTCATAACCACTGCGCTGATCCCAAACCGCGAAGCACCCGAGCTTTGGACCAAGGACATGGTCGAGGCGATGAAGCCGGGTTCGGTCATCGTTGATTTGGCTGCAGAAAAGGGCGGCAACTGTAAGCTCACCGTGCCGGATGAGAAGATCGTGACCGACAACGGCGTGACCATCATCGGCTATACTGACTTCCCCAGCCGGATGGCAGCGCAGTCTTCTTCGCTGTATGCGACCAACATCCGACACATGATGACCGACCTGACGCCCGAGAAGGACGGCAAAGTCAATCACGACATGGAAGATGACGTGATCCGCGGCGCGACCGTGACCCATGAGGGTGAGATCACCTTCCCGCCGCCACCGCCCAAGGTGCAGGCAATTGCGGCGCAGAAGAAGCCTGAAGTCAAAGAACTGACCCCTGAAGAGAAAAAAGCGCAGGAAATCGCGGCCTTCAAGGCGCAAACCAAGCAACAATTCACCCTGCTTGGAGTCGGTGGTGCGCTGATGCTGCTGGTCGGGTTGGTTGCTCCGGCGAGCTTCATGCAGCATTTTATCGTCTTTGTGTTGGCGATCTTCGTGGGCTTCCAAGTGATCTGGAATGTCTCGCACAGTTTGCACACTCCGCTGATGGCGATCACCAACGCGATCTCGTCGATCATTATCGTTGGGGCTTTAATGCAGATCGGATCGGGATCTTTCCTTGTCATTCTGCTGGCAGCGCTTAGCGTCTTCATGGCCGGGATCAACATCTTCGGCGGCTTCCTCGTAACCCGGCGCATGCTTGCCATGTTCCAGAAATCTTAAGGAGGCCGGGCAAATGGAATTTGGCTTCACTACTGCCGCCTACGTTGTTGCGGCTGTTCTGTTCATCCTTTCGCTCGGCGGTCTGTCGAACCAAGAAAGCGCTAAGCGCGCGGTTTGGTACGGCATCGTCGGTATGGCGCTGGCGGTCTTTGCCACGCTGGTTGGCCCGGGGTCCGGCCTGTGGTTGCTGTCGCTGCTGCTGATCGTCGGCGGCGGTCTGATCGGTCAGTACGTGGCGCAGCGCGTCCAGATGACCGAGATGCCGCAGCTTGTGGCGGCGATGCACTCGCTGGTCGGTCTGGCGGCTGTGTTCGTGGGTTTCAATGCGCATTTTGAGATTGGCAACGTGGCGCAAGTCATGGCTATTGCTGACAGCGCGAAAGAAGCGGACCTGTCCAATCTGGGCGCCTTTGCCAAGCTGATTGCTAAGAAAACATCGGCCGAGCTGGCGATCCTGCACGTAGAACTGTTCTTGGGCATCTTTATTGGTGCGATCACCTTTACTGGCTCAGTCGTGGCCTATGGCAAGCTGGCCGGGAAGGTGACTTCGGCTGCGACCAAGCTACCCGGCGGTCACGCGCTGAACGCGGCGGCTGCGGGTCTCTCGCTGATCTGCCTGGTTTGGTACACCTCGACCGGTGGCTTCTTCCCGTTGTTCCTGATGACGCTGGCGGCGCTGTTTATCGGCTATCACCTGATCATGGGCATCGGTGGTGCCGACATGCCGGTGGTTGTGTCGATGCTGAACTCGTATTCGGGCTGGGCAGCGGCGGCCATTGGTTTCTCGCTGGGCAACGACCTGCTGATTGTGGTTGGTGCGCTGGTGGGCTCGTCTGGTGCGATCCTGTCCTACATCATGTGCAAGGCGATGAACCGTCACTTTGTGAGCGTGATTTTGGGCGGCTTTGGCGGCCCTCAGGGTGAACAGATGGCTGTTGAAGGCGAGCAGGTAGCGATTGAAGCTGACGGCGTGGCTGCGGCTCTGAACGACGCCGATAGCATCGTCATCATCCCCGGTTACGGCATGGCCGTGGCGCAGGCGCAGCAATCGGTCAGTGAACTGGTCCGTAAGCTGCGTGCCAAAGGCAAGAACGTGCGCTTTGCGATCCACCCAGTTGCTGGTCGTCTGCCTGGCCATATGAACGTTCTGCTGGCCGAGGCAAAGGTGCCGTATGATATCGTTCTGGAAATGGACGAGATCAATGATGACTTCCCTGACACGGATGTCGCCATCGTCATCGGCTCGAACGACATTGTGAACCCTGCGGCGCAGGAGGACCCCAACAGCCCGATCGCCGGGATGCCGGTTCTGGAATGCTGGAAAGCCAAACAGGTGTTTGTGTCGAAACGCGGTCAGGGCACCGGATATTCGGGTATCGAAAACCCGCTGTTCTTCAAGGAAAACACCCGCATGTTCTATGGCGATGCCAAGGCGTCCTTGGACAAGCTGTTGCCAATGATCGACTGATCACGGGACATGACCAAATTGCAAAGGGCGCCTTGGGGCCAAGCCACTATAGGTAAATGTTGACGAGCTATCGACCAGCATTTAGGGTGTTGGTCGTTTTCGTTTAGAAATAAGAGCTTGTGACGTGCCGAAACCCAAGAAGGCTTCGCAAAAATCTGCGAACAAAATGAGAACTCGGCTTCCTCGCCAGCCTGGAGGTTTCTCAGTCAATTTTTGCCGCAATCCAATTTGTGACCTTTACGGCGTATTACCTGACCCACGAGATGGGCGCGGTCGACCAGCTACTCCTGGTTCGAACATGGCGCGGGGCAAGGTCTCCGGTTCTGGAGATGAACGCACCTATGTTTGCCCAAGTTGCGGACGGTCTAGCATCCTCAAGTCCAACAAGGCTCTGGCGGAAGAATACGCAAGGCTCTCTCGCCTGAATAGAAGAACAAAACGTGAAAGTTGTCCGAGTGTTGCATGTATCAATCATGGAGCGACCGTTGAGCTTATGCCGAGCCGGTATCGAAAGTTCGGTAAGACGGCCAAAGGAGACCAAGATATCAATGCAAAGCGTGTAAGAAGACCTTTTCGATTGGTCGCTCGACGAGGCGACATAAGCGTAGCGACCTAAATGGTAAAGTCTTTAGATCGCTGGTTAATGGCGTGACGCTTTCAGCTATCTCACGATTACTCGATACATCACTTCCGGAAGTCTATTCGAAGATCGACTTCATCCACGAGCAATGCCAAGCGTTTGCAGCAGATCGGGAGAAACGACTGCCCGAAGTTTTTGAAGGTGACTGTCCTCACTTCGCCACGGACACACAAATCCTTCAGGTGAACTGGCCCGACAAAGGTATTCGTAAACTGGTAGAAGTGCGCCACATGTGTACCGTCCACAGCGACAGCAAGTATGTCATTGCGTCTACAACAGATGTTGATCCTGACGTTCACCCGCTTGCCGTCGAAAAGGCGATGGATATTATCGGAGACAAAGAAAAACCTCGTTCTATGCGGGAGAACGCTCGGATTTGGTTTGCCAGTGAGTACATCGAGTACATTTGCAAACGACACGAGGCGACCAACCCAAAATCAAGTAGGTGGCATCGTAACAAAAAACCGAGAGAGCTTGATGACGATATCAGGCTCCTTGAGATGGCCGCTAGGGTTCGACAAGACGCGGCCGAGTTTGCGCATATCATGCTGCTCAAGAAGAAGATCGGTCGGAAGTATCGACTGCTGAACTTTTCAGTCGACCGCGATACGGGTGTCTCTTCAGCCTTTTTGGCTGTGTTCAAAAATGAAGTGCAGAAGAGAGTGGTGCGGATTGCAGACGTCACCATAGCAAAGAATGAAAGCCATCCGCGGCGCCTGGGGTTTGTGGCTGATGGTAACAGGGAATTAGAGCGCGTGGAGTATTTGATGCGTCAGGCAGGGTTCTTGCCTGGAGACGGTGATCAGGCTGTCCCCAGACCACAGGACGGCGCCATGGAGTACCTTTTGGAAGCTTCCTTCGGCAATATGGCACTCTCCGATATCAGGGCGCTCCTAATGGATCATACCGGTCAGTCTGAAACGGCCGGCATTCACTATCCGTTCCACTTCATCAATGAGCCGCATAAGCGGGTGATTTTCCGCACTGACCCAACACGATTAGACTTTGCCCACATGGCCCAGTTCGCGGTTCGGGCGGGAACACATCCGGTGGACATGTATCACGCTCGGGCACGAACTAAGGTCATGGGATTTGAGCGTGGCTTGGCAACCTCGGGCCGTAGAAGTCTTTGGTACTACAAGCAGTACTACAATCCGGTGATGGTTATGAAGCTGGTGGACATCTTGAGGTTTGCCCATAACTACACCGACCTCATGGTAAAAGAACACAAAAGCCCAGCTATGAAACTCGGTATTGCGAAGGGCTTTGTGTATGATCGGGATCTCTTCAGTTTCTGAACTTGGCAAGCGCAAAGCCGCTGTTTACTTTAGCATTTGAGCGGTCGAAAATTTTCGTACCAATATCTCTCTCCGCTTTTTGTAGTAGTGGGCCCAGTTCTTTCTCCTCCACGTTTGACGAAGTCTATTTCTGGGTTCGTACAAGAGGAATTTTTTGACAAATTCTAGAATCGAAATATTGTAATCTTTGTTGTCGGTTCTTAACCGCTTTCCACTGACAACCTTCGGTTAAGATGAGGCGGTCAAACTCGTTTGCGGGAAAAACAAGCCCTATTCGTGGGCTAGATCGATCAAATAAGTGGATCGTTGGTTTGGACATTAAAACGACGCAAGAAGTTCCCGAAAACGATCATCAGGAACATCTAAAGGCAGTCGAAGCATCGTCTAGTTTTTTAGGGTGATTAAACGGCGCTGCGAAAGTCTGATCTACCCACAAGAATAGGAAGCTATTCGGAATAGCCCAAGGCGCGTTGTGTCCTGCACGGTATATGGACCGTTAAAAGGGCGCTATTTCTTAACTTTGATGCTTTTCCCGAGAAGGAGACTAACATGATTAAGCCTCACCAAGTTGCCACGCCTTTGGCTGCTTTCTTTTGTACTTTTGCGATCTCCGCGACGGCTCAGGATTTCGATCCGACATCGCTATCGACCTACGGGAGCAAACCCAACATCATTCTGATCGTTTCTGATGATACTGGTTATTGGGACCTTGGTGCCTATCATGGTGGCGCAGCGCGTGGCATGGACACCCCCAACCTTGATCAAATGGCCAAGCAGGGGATGATGTTCACGGACTTCTACGCTCAATCTTCCTGCACACCCGGACGTGCAGCAATGCAGACTGGGCGTTACCCGAACCGCTCGGGCATGACGACGGTCGCCTTTCAGGGCCAAGGCGGTGGACTGCCGGCGGCAGAATGGACGATTGCGTCTGTTTTGAAACAGGCTGATTACAACACTTACTTCATGGGTAAGTGGCATCTCGGTGAAGCGGATTACGCCATGCCAATTGCCCATGGTTATGACAAGATGGAGAATACATTCCTCTATCACTTGAACGCGTACACTTATGCTCTGGACGACTGGAATGTGCAGATGTCCGATGATCAGCGGGCATTTTATAAAGAGAACACCACTGGCGTATTTGAAGGTGTAGCTGGTGAGCCTGCCAAAGAAGTGCTGACCATTGAAGACATGACAACCGCAGATCTAGCTGCGTTGGACAAGGTTGGTGCAGAAAAGGCAGTGGCGGAACTGGAGCGTCTTGCTGGTCTGGACAAGCCGTTCTTCATGTCGATCAACTGGGCTGCAAACCACCAGCCCAACCTGCCGTCGCCTGATTTCGTGGGTAAGTCGGCGGTAAAGAACAAGTACGGTGACAAGGTGGTCGAGCTTGATTTCCACACTGGTCAAATCCTCGACAAGGTGGAAGATCTTGGAATTGGGGAAAATACCCTGATCATTTACACTGTTGATAATGGCGCCTGGCAGGATGTGCATCCTGATGCTGGCATGACACCGTTTCGCGGAACTAAGGGAACCGACCGGGAAGGAGCGTACCGCGTACCGTTCTTCGCCAAATGGACAGGTAAAATTGCGCCGGATTCGAAGTCGAGCGACATTACCGGTGGTACTGACTTGATGGCCACCTTTGCGAGCCTTGCAGGAGTGCCGTTGCCGACCGAAGACCGGGAAGGTCAACCGACGATCTTTGACAGCATCGATATGGCTCCAGTCCTGTTTGGAGAGGCTGATCCGCAGCGCAACTCCTGGGCATACTTTACAGAAAATGAACTTTCGCCGGGCGCGGTGCGCGTTAACGAATGGAAAGCTGTCTTCAACATGCGTGGCGACAACGGTGCGCGGGCCGGTTCTGAAGCCCCGGCAGCCGAATTGGGTTGGCGCGGTGCTGAAAAGTACGTTGCCACCGTTCCGCAGGTGTTCAACCTGTGGGAAGACCCCATGGAGCGGTATGACATCTTCATGACAACCGGGCGTGAGAACACTTGGACAGTTCCAACGCTGATGGGGGAACTTGAACGTGTGGTAAAAACCTACATTGAGTATCCGCCGCGTCCAGTTCAGAGCGAGTCATATTCTGGTCCGATTACTCTTACCGAGTATCACCGGTTCAAGACTGTGCGAGACCAGCTGGAAAAAGACGGGTTCTCGCTAAGCCTTCCAACCGGGAATTGATGCAAATGGTTGAGGCGTCGTTATGCGGCGCCTCGACACTTCGATGACACAGTCGAGTGGGTCAAGGAGTGGCAAGGTGCAGACCAATCTGAAGGCTTCAGGTACAAATTTAACTTCGACCCGGAATTTCCTTGCTAGGTTCTTCTTTAGCCTTCTCGTCTTTCTGGGAGTATCTACGGCAACAGGCAATTCTGTGGTTGCACAGGAGAACGACGCGGCCACAGCAGCAGCTCAAGCGAATAATCCGCTGGCAAATTTCAAAGCGGTCAACGTTCAGAACTACTATATTGGCGATATTTCCGGAACGGACCAAACTGGCAATCAGTTTTGGCTCAGGTATGCGCAACCTTTGAGCTTGGGGAACACAAATTGGGTTATAAGGGCCTCTTTGCCTTTAAATTCATTCCCGGCACAAAGTGGGAAAACGACTGGCGTTGGTGACCTCAACGTTTTTGCTGCTTATCTAATAGATATTGGAAAACCGGCTGTTAGCTTTGGTGTTGGTCCTCAATTAACCGCGCCAACAGGTTCGACGGATGGGTCTGGATCTGAAAGATGGTCAGCCGGTATCGCGAACGTATTGTTCAATGCGTCGTCACCGAAGTTCCAATACGGTTACCTTCTGACTTGGCAAGCCAGTTTTGCCGGAGACAGTGATGCAAAGGATGTAAATATCGGAGCTTTTCAACCTTTTCTGTTCTACCAACTCGGTGGAGGGACATACCTAAGGTCAGCGCCAATAATGACCTACGATTTTGAATCGGACAGCTATAATGTGCCAATCGGCTTGGGTATCGGGCAAGTGTTCAAAAAGAAGGACATCACCTACAACGTATTTGTCGAACCGCAGTACTCAGTTGCGAGCAAAGGGCCAGGGCAGGCAAAATGGCAGATCTTTGCTGGCTTCAATACTCAATTTTGAAGGTAATGCCTTTTTCCAACTACCTCCATGTCTTCCGCTCTCGCGTTGTGAGGTCTTTCGCTGCACCAAAATCCAATGCAAGTTAGTTGGTGTCAATTTTCCATCGTCTCAATCGGAGCAAAAAAAGAAAAAGAGGCTGAACTCTCAGCCTCTTTCAACATTTACCTATAGGGCCTTGCCTTGGGGCGCCCTTTTCTTTTTTGATTGAGGGGGCTTTGCCCCCTTGGACCCCCTGGAGTATTTGGGGCCAGATGAAGCAAGCGGATATGGTATCACGGTGACGTTGGGCGATTGTTGGGAGGATTCAGATGCAGAAAGTGAATGGCATAGGTGGCGTGTTTTTTCGCGCTAAAGATCCGGAGGCTCTGAGTGCGTGGTATGAGTAGCATCTGGGAGTTAATCACTACGACCCCGTCCCCTGGAAACAGCGTGAAGGCTATACCGTGTTTGCGCCGTTTGCGCACGATACCGACTATTTCGGCAGGGCTGATCAGCAATGGATGATCAATTTTCGTGTCGATGATTTGGATGCCATGATTGCTCAGCTAAAGAGCGCCGGAATCACGGTTGATACGCATCCTGATTGGGATAGCGAGGTTGGCAAATTCGCACGCATTCACGATCCCGAGGGGAACCCCATCGAGCTCTGGCAGCCAAATCAATGACATAGCGGGTTGTATACCATTGTATCCTCGTAACTATATGAAATAAAAAGATAATTGATGTATTCCGTGAGCTGCGTATAGTGCCGGAAGCCTTGGGGAATGATCCATGACTCCGATAGATGACCATCCGCTGCGCTATGCGCTGGCCAATGAACTGCATGCGCGACCCTTTCCGGTGGCTTCAGCACCCTGCACCGTGGTATTTCTGGCGATCAAGAAAACGGATGCCGCAGCGGCCCGGGATCGCAATCTGGATATGGCGCATCTGATCGACTTGCTGAATCGCCATGGTGCGCAGCACCCGCAGCCAGGCGCGACGCATTATGCTGGTCAAATCGGGCGCCATTGGCTGAAATGGGAGCAGCATACCGAGTTTGTGACATACACGGCCATTGCGCAGAATGTCAGTGATCGGGCTTTTAATCCCGCGGATTTCGAAGTGTTCCCGCCCGATTGGCTGATGGCTAGCCCGGGGCGGCGGATCACCTCGATCATGATGCGTGTGGTCGAGCGGTCAGAGGATGCCCTGGTCACGCAAGCGCTGTCGGACTGGTTCGAGCCTGAGAGCCTGGCTGTGGCTAGCGTTCTGGATGACTCGGCGATTTGCGCCAGCGATTTTCGTATCGACCCGGCCGGTCACATGCGGTTTGCGCTGTTTGTTTCGAAATTTGCCGGTCAACGCAGAACAGGTCGAATTCTCCAGCGTCTTTGCGAAATCGAAACCTATAAAGCGATGTCCATGCTTGGCTTCGCCCGCGTCAAAGACCTGATGCCGCGCATCGGTGAACTTGATAAGAAACTGTCTGATCTGATGGTCCAGATGACCGATGAATCCGCAGCCCCCGACGATCTGTTGTTGCAATTGCTGTCAACCTCGACCGAGTTGGAAACTATTTCCGCGCGCAGTTCGTTCCGTTTTGGGGCGACCGGAGCCTATGAGGCGATCGTCAACCAGAGGATAACAGTTCTGCGCGAGGAACGGTTTCAGGGTCGTCAGAACTTTGCTGACTTCATGATGCGCAGGTATGACCCTGCGATCCGAACTGTGAAAGCCACCGAACGTCGCCTGCAAGCCTTATCCGACCGCGCCATTCGGGCGGGTGAGCTGTTGCGGACCCGGGTGGATGTTGAGCGTAGCGCGCAGAACCAGGCCTTGCTGGAAAGCATGGACCGACGCGCCGATCTGGCGTTGCGGTTGCAGCACACCGTCGAAGGGCTTTCAGTGGTGGCAATCAGCTATTATGCGGTCTCGCTTGTTAGCTACTTTCTGTATCCACTGACGAAGATCGGGATCAGCAAGGGGATCCTGACAGCAGTGGTGACAGTCCCGGTCGTACTGGGAGTTTGGCTTGCCGTACGTCAAATTCGCAAGCGGTTGGAATAGACGGTATTTGCCAAATGCCGGAGGACCTGTAGAACCGTCATAATTTGGCAAAATTCTCGAGGGTAATCCGTGATTGGTATATTGGCCGCATGGCGCGCAGTCGCCGCCATGTTCATCCTAAATGGTGCTTTGTTTGGCATTTGGGCCTCGCGCATTCCAGCGGTACGCGACCGGCTGGAACTAAGTCACGAGGCACTAGGGTATGGCCTACTGTTTATGGCAGCAGGAGCGGTTTGTTCTTTTCCTATCACCGGGAAACTGACGGATCGGTTTGGGGCTGTGGCGATCACGCGGATTATCGCGGTTCTTTATACTGCCTCGCTGATCCTGTTGGCGTTTGCGAATGGGTTCTGGGCGCTGGCCGCGTTCCTGTTCGTATTTGGTGCATTTCACGGTTCGATGGACGTAGCCATGAACGCTTGGGCCGCCGAAGTTGAGCAGGCTTATGACAAACCAGTCATGTCATCGTTCCATGCAATGTGGAGCCTCGGCGCAGGGCTAGGGGCTCTCAGCGGCTATGCAGCGGTTCAAATGGGGCTGAGCGTGGTTCAGCATTTCCTGCTGGCAGGGGGCATCGTTGTGGGGCTGGCATTGGCTTTGTCCTGGGTGCAATGGACGTCTCGTCGGTCGGAAGCCAAGAAAGGATCAGTTTTTGCATTGCCTTCCGGTGCTTTGGTGCTGGTTGGATTTACGGCACTCTGTGGAGCTTTGGGTGAGGGCGCGGTGGCAGATTGGAGTGCGATCTTCCTGCGTGACGTGACAGGCGCCGCTGAGAGCATTGCAGCGCTAGGTTATGCTGTTTTCTCGGTAACAATGGTGCTGTTTAGATTGGCGGGCGGTTTTGTAATTTCCCGATTTGGACCCGTGGCGACGGCACGTTTTGGCGGCATCTGCGCTGCACTGGGTGTGTATACCGTGGTATCAGCCAGTGAGGCAGGGCTCGCTCTGGCAGGGTTCGCCCTGATGGGGCTCGGCTATGCTGTGATCATGCCTTTGGCTTTTAGTCGTGCCGCAAATGATCCGCGTGTCCCACCGGGGCAGGCGATCGCCAGTGTTGCGACTTTGGGGTACGGAGGGTTGTTGATCGGGCCGCCCCTGATCGGGTTCTTGGCGGAATTGATGACCTTGAGATTGGCGTTTGCGGTTCTGTTGCCGCTGGCCGTCCTGATCATTGTACTAGCCGGCGCGCTGAAGCGCGCCGACTGAAGTTGCTTAGCGTCCGCGAATACGCGGATCGAGCGCGTCGCGTAGTCCGTCGCCCAGATAGTTCACGCTCAACACGGTCAGCGAGATTGCAAGTCCGGGCCAGAACACGCGCTCGGGGTATTGCTGCAAATAGTCGACGCCGTCGAAAAGCAGGCGACCCCATGTCGGGAAGTCCGGCGGGAAGCCGAGGCCGAGGAAGGATAGAGCGCTTTCTGTGATGATCGCGGTCGCGATACCCAAGGTTGCAGACACCATGATTGGAGACAACACGTTCGGCAGGATATGCCGCGTGATGATCTGCGTGTTGCTGGTGCCGATGGACCGTGCAGCCAGAACGAACTCACGTTCCTTGATTGCCAACACATCGCCGCGCACGATCCGGGCGGTGGGCATCCATGAGGTGATACCAATCGCACAGACGATCAGGATGAAGATCCCGCGTTCCAGTCCGAATGCAGCGGACAAAGGCTCGCGGAACAGCAGCATCATCACCAGCAACAAGGGCAACAGAGGCAGGGCCAGGAACAAATCGGTCAGGCGCATCAGCGGCCCATCAAGGCGTTTGAAGAATCCGGCAACAACCCCAATCAACGATCCAAGGAACAGCGCCAGCAGCATCGCGGTGATGCCCACTGAAACCGAGGTCTGCCCGCCCGACATCATCCGCGCCAGAATATCGCGGCCCAATTGGTCGGTCCCGAAGGGATGTGCCCAACTGGGGCCTTGGTTCCGCGCGCGAATGTCGATTTGCGTCGGATCAATGCTCCAAAGAAATGGGCCCAGATAAACCCCAGCGACGATGAAGATGAACAGGATTGCTCCGATCATCGCGCCTTTGTGGGTTTTGAACTGGTCCCAGACATCGCGCCACTGGCTGCGGGGTGGCGTAGTCAGCTCTTCCATAACGTCAGTGGTTGGCAGAGCGGTCGAGGCGGGCGCAAGTCCTTCGTCCGGGACCAGCGTATCGGTACGATCATGATCAGTCATAGCGAATCCTCGGGTCCAGAATGCCGTAGAGCACATCGGCGATCAGGTTGAACAGCACGATCAGCACCGCAAAGATGAAGGTTAGCGTCTGCACCATCGGCAGATCATTGGCCTGGATGGCCCCGATCAGCAATTGGCCGATACCGTTCACCTTGAACACCTGCTCGGTGATGATGGCGCCGCCGAAGATGGCCGGGATACCCAGTGCAATCACGGTTACCACGGGGATCATCGAGTTGCGCAGGACATGGACCATGACCACGGTGTACTCGCTGAGGCCCTTGGCACGCGCGGTACGGACGTAATCCTGATTGAGATTGTCCAGCATCGAAGCGCGCATGAACCGGCTGAGTTGTGCGGTGATCTGCAACGCCAAAACCATGACCGGCATGATCATCTGTTTAAGTTGCAACATGAAACTGTCCCAACTGTTGACCACTAGGGTGGTGTCATAGATCGACGGGAACCAGCCCAGCTGGACCGAGAAGATTACGATCACCAGCACGCCCGAGAAGAAGGGCGGAACCGAGAAGCCGACCATTGACACGAATGTGCCCATTTGGTCGAACCAGGAATACTGGCGGTACGCGGAATAGATGCCGATGGGCAGGGCGATCAGGATGGCAACCACATAGGCGGTGCCAACAACCCACAGGGTCTGCGGGATACGCTGAACGACGATGTCCATAACAGGCGAACGCGTCTGCCACGAAATCACACGCAGATCACCTTCGGAAAAGGTCGTGCCAAACATCGCATCGATTAGCACCTGCGGTTCAATCCAGAAGAATTGCACGATCCATTTCCAGAACCGGATATGCATCGGCTGACCGAGGCCAAGCGCCTCGCGCATCTTCTCTTTGACTTCGGGGGGAACGGTGAGCGGGACCTGCGCCATCGGGTCGCCAGGTGCGAGTTCGAGGAGCAGGAAGATGACGAGGCTGATGAACAGAAGCGTCGGAACCGCCAGCACCAGTCGTCGAATGGTAAAGTTGAGCATTAAGAGGCGCCTTTATATGCGTCTTCTTGTTGGAGTGGTCTGCAAATGACCGCGCCCCGAAGTTCGGGGCGCGGTTTTGCAAGGCTAACGCTTAGGAACCTGTCTTGCGGTACCAGTCCGCAATGTTCCACAGCTCGCTGTCCCAAACATTCAGGACAACACCACCCAGAGTGTTTGCGTGCGCCGACAGACGGCCGCGGTGAACCAGCGGGATCATACCGCCGTTTTCGACCATGATGTCATTCAGCTGACGCGCGATCTGCGCGCGCTCATCCGCGCCAGCGGTTTCGGCCAGCTGTGCGTGCAGCTTGTCATAGTCTGCGTTGCAGAAACGGCTGATGTTCTCACCCTGCCACTGGCTTTCCGGCTTGGGCGCCTTATCGCAGAGGCCGTTGCCCAGATAGGACTGCGGATCGGTGCCATTGAAGGTGTTCGCATACATCTCAACGTCTGCGTAGAACTTCTGGAAGGTATCGGGCGAGCCCGGATCACCGCCGAAGAAGACAGATGCGTTGATATTGCGCAGCTCGGTTTCGATGCCGATCTGGCTCCACCACTCTTTGATCAGCGCTTGGAAGTCCTGACGGACGGCGTTGGTCGAGGTCTGATAGACCACTTTCAGTGGCACGCCGTCTTTTTCACGAACGCCGTCGCCATCGGAATCGACGATGCCGGCATCATCCAGCAGCTTTTTCGCGCCTTCTATGTCCTGCGTGTCGCAGCTGAAGGTGTCGGAATTCACCGCCGCAGGTGCGGGAACCCAGTTACAGGTGACCTTACCGGCCTGACCGTATCCGATTTCAACCAGCAGTGGCCGGTCGATGGCCAGCGACATCGCCTTATATACGGCCGGATCCTGCAGGAACGGATGCGGATGCGTTGCAGTTGAACGCTCGCCTTCCGGCAGATCTGGCGATGGGTTGGTCTGGTTCAGCATGATGCGTTCAACCAGCGGACCAAAGCCTGCTACCGGAGTACCTTTGCCGCCTTCCTGCATTTGCGCGATGACTTCAGGTGCCAGCTGCAGGTTCCAGGCATAGTCAAACTCGCCGGTTTCCATCACCGCACGGCCAGCTGCTGTCGCGTCGCCGCCGCCTTTGAAGGTCACGGTTGCAAAGGCTGGTTTCGCCGGGTCGCGATAGTTGTCGTTAGCCTTGAAGGTGATCACGTCATTGGGCTTGAATTCGGTGACAACAAATGGGCCGGTGCCGATCGGGTTAAAGTTCTGCTCGGTGCATTCGGGTGCTTTGGCCCCCATGCAATCCGCGAACTGGGCCGCCTGGATGATCGGGCTTTCGCCACCCACGAACGGGCCATAGGGGAACGGAGTCGGCGCATCGAATGTGACTTTGACAGTCAGATCGTCGACAGCCTCAACGTTGGTGACGCCTTCAAATTTGGTCACCTGCGCACAACCGCCTTCTGGGTCCATGCAATAATTTGCGGTAAACACAACGTCAGCTGAGGTGAACGGTGTGCCGTCTGACCAAGTAATTCCCGGCGCGATTTTCCAGGTGATTGAGGTCAGGTCTTCGCTGACGCCACCATTTGCAACCGTTGGAATCTCGGATGCCAGAAACGGAACCATCTCGCCGTCTTGATTGTACCGGGCCAGGGGCTCAATCACCAAAGAAGCTGATTCCACATCCTTGGTGCCACCCGACAGGAACGGGTTCAGGATTGACGGTGCTTGCCAATAAATGATGCTGACATTGCCGTCCGATCCGCGCTCGGCCATGGCCATCGGGGCCATTGCCGTGCTTGCAATCGCACCAAGCAAAAGGGTTTTGATTTTCATCATACACTCCATGTTGGACACATACGTGTCTCGATTATCTCCACGATGCCCGCGGATTTGGCGTGGCCGTCAAAGGGGGTAAGAACATGGAATCAAACGAAAACGATAGTTTCGCTCACGAGTTTTCCGTCCTCTCCCCAAAACGGTTACGCGGCGTATCGAAACAGAGTTTTGGAAAATTGCAAGCCTTGCCGTGCGAATTTTGACCAATCGGTTTGACTTTTCACATCCCTCGGCCTTAGCGTTTGGCACTCAATCCGAAAAGCCGCCAAGGGGAGAGCGCGCGTGCTGGATCAGCCAATTGCCCAGATCAAAAAACTACGGGTCGAATTCCAAACAAAAGATGGCCCGGTGGTGGGCGTCGAGGATGTCTCGTTCGAGGTCAATCCGGGCGAAACCGTCTGTATCGTAGGCGAATCGGGGTCGGGCAAGTCTGTCTCATCCTTGTCGTTGATGCGCCTGGTCGAGTTCGGCGGAGGCGAAATTGCAGGTGGGCAATTGCTGTTCGACCGCCGAGATGGCGAAGAGATGAATTTGGCCGGTGCCGATCAGGATCTGATGAAACAGATTCGCGGAAACGAGATCGGAATGATCTTTCAGGAGCCGATGACGGCCTTGAACCCGGTGTTCACCGTTGGACGGCAATTGACTGAAGGATTACGAATCCACAAGGACATGAACAAAGCGCAGGCTGAGGACCGCGCGCTGGAGCTGCTGCGGCAGGTAAGAATCCCTGAACCCGAACGGCGCCTGAAACAATATCCGCATGAACTGTCCGGCGGTATGCGCCAACGCGTGGTAATCGCCATGGCGATGGCATGTGAGCCGCGCCTTCTGATCGCGGACGAGCCCACAACGGCACTGGACGTGACCATTCAGGCCGAGATTTTGGCGCTGATGGATCGCCTCAAGCGCGAAACCGGCACAGCGGTGATGTTCATCACGCACGATATGGCTGTGGTTGCACAGATGGCGGATCGTGTTGTGGTCATGTTCCGCGGCAACAAGGTCGAGGAAGGCACGGTCAAAGAAATCTTCGAGAACCCGCAGCACGACTACACCAAGGCACTGTTGGCGGCGGTTCCGAAACTGGGTGAGATGCAAGGCAAAGCCGCACCTGAGCCAATGAAACTGCTGGGTGAGGAAGGCCAGACCATCGCGCCGATCCCGGGCACCAACGAGGTTCTGCTGACGGTCAAGAACCTGACCACGCGCTTTGCGGTGAAAGGCGGATTGCTGCGCCGGACCATCTCGAACGTGCATGCGGTCGAAGATGTCTCGTTCACGCTGAACCGGGGGCAGACCCTCAGCCTCGTGGGCGAATCTGGGTGCGGCAAGTCGTCGGCAGGGCGCTCGATCCTGCGGCTGGTCGAACCGATGGCGGGTGAGGTTGATCTGGACGGGGTCGACATCATGAAGCTGGATCAGGCCGGGCTGCGCAAAGCGCGGCTGGACATGCAGATGATCTTTCAGGATCCGTTCGCCTCGCTCAATCCGCAGATGCAGTTGGTCGATCAGGTGGCCGAGCCGATGCGCAACTATGGCGTTGCGTCAGGATCCGAATTGCAGAACCGCGTGGCGCAACTTTTCGATAAAGTGCAGCTACCGCGCAGCTTCATGCGCCGCTTCCCGCATGAGATGTCCGGTGGTCAGCGGCAACGGATCGCGATCGCCCGCGCACTGGCGCTGAACCCCAAATTGATCATCGCGGATGAGGCTGTATCGGCACTGGACGTCTCGGTTCAGGCACAGGTGCTGAATCTGATGATGGAGCTGCAATCCGAACTTAGCCTCAGCTATCTGTTCATCAGCCACGATATGGCAGTGGTCGAGCGAGTCAGTCACCATGTCGGTGTGATGTATCTGGGGCGTATTGTCGAACTGGGTCCGCGTGCCCGCGTATTCGAAAACCCGCAGCATGCATATACGCAAGCCTTGATGAAAGCGGTTCCGATTGCGGACCCGAACAAGCGCAAGTCTGAAAAAGATCTGAACTTCAAGCCTATTCCGTCCCCGATTCATCCAATCGGTTACGAGCCGGAGCCATCGGAGTACAATGAGGTCGAGCCCGGTCACTTCGTGTTGACGACTGACAGCGGATATTAATTCCCATGGCCGAACGCCTGACGCCGCTTGAAATCATGGCCCGGCTGATTTCGTTCCCAACGGTCAGCCGCGACACAAACCTTCCGCTGGTGGATTGGGTCGAGCGGTATCTGCAAAGCCATGGAATCGACTCCCATCGCTGGCCGGATCCGGACCAGCCGCACAAGGCGGCAATTTTCGCGCATGTCGGCCCTTGGGAAGAGGGTGCTATCGTGCTGTCGGGGCACACGGATGTTGTGCCGGTCGATGGCCAACCCTGGGATACAGATCCTTTTGTCGTAACCGAGAAAGACGGAAAGTATTACGGGCGTGGCACCTGCGATATGAAGGGCTTTGACGCACTGGCGATTTGGGCTCTGGTTGAGGCGCAATACGCTGATGTGAAACGCCCCCTGCAATTGGCGCTGAGCTTTGATGAAGAGGTGGGATGCACAGGTGCGCCGCCGATGATTCAGGCTATGCAGAAGGTCTTACCCAAGGGCTCGGCAGTGATCGTGGGCGAGCCGTCAACGATGCAGGCCGTTACCGGACACAAAGGCGGGTTCGGCTACGACACACATGTGGTGGGGTTCGAAGTTCACAGCTCGATCATGCATACCGGTGTTAATGCGATCATGGCGGCCGCACCGCTGATCGATTGGGCCAATCAGCGCAACGCTGAAAATATGGCGGCGGAACCATCAGACATTGCCGCCGTATTCGACCCGCCGTGGACGACATGTCATGTCGGCATGATCGAGGGTGGCACAGCGCATAACATCACCGCCAAGGATTGCCGGTTCATGATGGATTTCCGGGTTGTGCCCGGCGAACAAGCTGCACAATGGCGCGACGCCTATCTTGATCAGGTTCGGCAGGCTGAGGTGCAGATTCAGGCCGTTCATCCCGAAGCACGCATAGACGTGTCCGATCATTTCGCTGTGCCTGCATTGGTGCCTGAAACCGAAGGTGAGGCTGAGATACTTGTACGCTCTCTGACTGGCGACAACGCGACTCATGTCGTCAGCTACGGCACAGAGGCGGGACAATTCCAAGAGGCCGGGTACTCGGCGGTAATTTGCGGCCCCGGCGATATAGCGCAAGCGCATCAACCAAATGAATTCATAGAAGTTTCTCAGTTCAATGCGGGTCACAAGTTCATGGAGCGTCTGGTCCAGCGCCTCTGCAAATAACACCTGAAGGGAGATCTAAGATGCCCGTCAAGAATCGGCTTGCCGAAATGCATGGTGAAATCACCAAGTGGCGCCGCCATCTGCATATGCACCCAGAGTTGTTGTACGATGTCGAAGAAACGGCGGGTTTTGTCGTTGATCGTCTACGCGAGATCGGAGTCGATGACATCACGCCCGGCATCGGCAAAACTGGTGTTGTCGCGGTGATCAAAGGGCGCGAAGATACGAAGGGTCGGGTTATCGGACTGCGTGCCGATATGGATGCTCTGCCGATCGAAGAGGCGACCGGGCTTGATTATGCCTCGACCGTTACGGGCAAGATGCATGCATGCGGCCATGACGGGCATACCTCGATGCTGCTGGGGGCGGCGCAATATCTCGCTGAGACGCGGAATTTCGATGGCACCGTGGTTCTGATCTTTCAACCTGCCGAGGAAGGCGGGGCAGGTGGTCTGGCGATGTGCCAGGACGGGCTGATGGATCGTTGGGGCATCCAAGAAGTCTATGGGATGCACAATATGCCCGGGATGCCGGTTGGGGAATTCGCCATCCGCCCAGGCGCATTGCTGGCCTCATCAGACGAGTTCGAAATTGTGGTGACTGGCAAAGGCGGCCATGCTGCTGCCCCGCATGATGCGGTGGATACGACGCTGGTTGCATCGCATATTGTCGTTGCACTGCAATCGGTTGTGTCGCGTACCGTCGATCCGATCAAACGTGTCGTGCTGACCGTCGGAACATTTGAAACCGACAGCGCTGCTTCGAATGTGATCGCCCATACGGTACGTCTGCAAGGCACGGTTCGTACGCTTGATCCCGAATATCGCAAGATCGCGGAAGAGCGCGTGCGACGGATCGCTGAAGATACGGCCTCGGCCTTTGGGGCAACCGCGAAAA
This sequence comes from Ruegeria sp. AN6, assembly GCF_056540425.1. Classification (NCBI taxonomy): domain Bacteria; kingdom Pseudomonadati; phylum Pseudomonadota; class Alphaproteobacteria; order Rhodobacterales; family Roseobacteraceae; genus Ruegeria; species Ruegeria sp. AN6. Next base: position 61,147 of record NZ_JBQFWR010000009.1, on the reverse strand, counting down.
TGACATGGACACCAGGGTATCCGGTGACCGTGAACTCGGAGGCTGAAACGGTTTTTGCTGCTGAAGCCGCAGAGGCGGTCTCAGGTAAGATCAACGACAGTACCGATCCGATCATGCCATCAGAAGATTTCGCTTACATGCTTGAAGAACGGCCCGGAGCCTACATCTTTATCGGGAATGGGGACACGGCCATGTGCCATCACCCAGAATACAATTTTGACGACGACGCCATACCCGCCGGTTGCAGTTGGTTTGCAGAGCTGGTGGAACGACGAATGCCCGTCGCCTGATTTGGGAGGATCAGTTGCCAATCAAGAACCGACTTGCCGAAATGCACGAAGAAATCACCGGTTGGCGGCGGGATATCCATCAACATCCCGAGATCCTCTATGACACCCACCGCACCAGCGCCTTGGTGGCCGAAAAGCTGAAGGAGTTCGGTTGCGATGAGGTCGTGACCGGCATTGGCCGGACCGGTGTTGTTGGCGTGATCAAGGGTAAAACCGACACGCAGGGCCGCGTGATCGGGCTGCGAGCCGATATGGACGCGCTGCCAATGCAAGAGCAGACTGGTCTCGACTATGCGTCGAAGACTGATGGCGCCATGCATGCCTGCGGGCATGATGGCCATACCGCGATGGTTCTGGGGGCGGCGAAATACCTATCGGAGACGCGGAATTTCGATGGCACAGCCATCGTGATCTTCCAACCGGCGGAAGAGGGCGGCAACGGGGCCGAGGCAATGTGCAAGGACGGTCTGATGGACCGTTTCGGCATTCAGGAAGTCTATGCCATGCACAATGTACCCGGTGTGCCGACGGGTCAGTTCGCCATCCGGTCCGGACCACTGCTGGCGGCTGCGGATGAGTTCGACATTCATCTGGAAGGCCGGGGGGGGCACGCGGCTAAACCCCATGAAACCATTGATACGACAGTGATGTTGTCGCAGCTGATTGTGGCGCTGCAAACCATAGTATCGCGCAACGCGGACCCGATCTTACAGGCGGTTCTGTCTGTGACCTCGGTCGAGACCTCATCCAAAGCGTTCAATGTGATCCCTCAATCGGCGCAGGTGCGCGGTACGGTGCGGACGCATTCGAACGAAATGCGCGACCTGATCGAGACGCGGCTGACCGAGGTCGCTCAGGGCATTGCCGACACCTTCGGTGGCACTGTCAAAGTGACCTACACGCGCGGTGTTCCGGTAACGATCAACGCCGAGGAACAGACGGGCTATGCCACTGAGGCCGCTATTTCCGTAGGCGGCAACTGTGGTGAAGCACCGATGGTAATGGGGGGCGAGGATTTCTCGTTCATGCTGGAAGAACGCCCCGGCGCCTTTATCGTGTTGGGCAATGGCGACAGCGCCGGGCTGCACCACCCCGAATACAATTTCAACGATGAGATCATCCCGATGGGATGCTCATGGTTTGCCGAAATGGTCGAGCGCCGGATGCCGGCGGCTTGAATTAGGAGAGAGAAAAGATGCCAGTTAAGAATCGCTTTGCAGAATTGCAGGATGAAATCACCGAATGGCGACGTGATATTCATGAAAACCCTGAGATTCTGTTTGAAACTCACCGCACCAGCGCCCTGGTCGCGGAAAAGCTGAAAGAATTCGGCTGTGACGAGGTCGTCACTGGGATCGGGCGCACCGGCGTTGTTGGTGTGATCAAGGGCAAATCTGATTCCAACGGAAAGGTCATCGGTCTGCGGGCGGACATGGATGCGCTGCCGATTCATGAGGCGACGGGGCTGGATTATGCCTCAAAAACCGATGGGGCGATGCATGCCTGTGGTCATGATGGTCATACAGCAATGCTGCTTGGTGCAGCGAAATATCTGTCGGAGACGCGCAATTTCGACGGCACAGTCGTTGTGATTTTCCAACCTGCCGAAGAAGGTGGCGGCGGCGGTCGTGAGATGTGCGAAGACGGCATGATGGAGCGTTGGAATATCCAAGAGGTCTACGGCATGCACAACTGGCCGGGCCGCCCGGTCGGTAGTTTTGCTATCCGTCCAGGCTCGTTCTTTGCGGCGACCGATCAGTTCGACATTACCTTTGAGGGCCGTGGTGGCCATGCCGCGAAGCCACAGGAGACCATCGACACGACCGTCATGACCGCTCAGGCCGTGTTGGCGTTGCAGACGATTGCTTCGCGCAATGCAGACCCGATCGATCAGGTTGTAGTGTCGGTGACGTCGTTCGAGACGTCTTCGAAGGCATTCAACGTGATTCCGCAAACGGTGCAGATCAAAGGTACCGTGCGTACCATGAGCAAAGAGATGCGTGATTTGGCGGAAAAGCGGATCAATGAGATTTGCAATGGTGTCGCGGCAACGTTCGGTGGAACGGTAGATGTGACCTATATTCGCGGGTATCCGGTCATGGTGAACAGCGACGAACAGACGGATTTTGCTGCCGAGGTGGCGAAGTCGGTCTCGGGAAGCTGTGATGAGGCCCCTCTGGTTATGGGTGGTGAGGATTTCGCGTTTATGCTCGAAGAACGTCCGGGCGCTTATATTCTGGTGGGCAATGGCGACACGGCGATGGTTCACCACCCGGAGTACAATTTCAACGACGAAGCCATTCCTGCAGGATGCAGCTGGTGGGCAGAGATTGTTGAACAACGGATGCCTGCGGCTTGAAGATGAGAGGCGAGGGGCCAGCCCCTCGCGCTCCCCGGGATATTTTTAGCCAGAAGAAGCGGGATCGGTGCCCAAGGTCAGTGGAGTGAAAGGCGGTTGCACAGTGTGTCGATCACCTCATCCAACGCGGATTTTTGCGTGTTGACGCAGGATTGGGCTGCGGTTTGCGCCGCGGCAAGAACGTCCTTTTCCGACAGCCATAGGGCGACCGAATCTGAAAGGTCACTGGCAGAATTGACTAAGACCGCGCCGCCGGTTTCGATCAAGGGTGCAAATGTTTCGGCAAAATTGAAGAAGCCCGGACCTGTGATTACTGCGGCCCCGGCTTGCGCAGGTTCAAAAGGGTTGTGGCCTCCGATCTCCTTCAGCGAGCCACCTAGGAAAACGATCGGGCAAAGTGCGTACCAGGTTCCGGTTTCGCCTAATGTATCTGCGACATAAACCTGAGTGTCTGACCTGATCGGCTGATCCGTGCTGCGTTGAGCAGTCGACAGGCCGGCATCGCCTGCGAGTTTAATGACCTCATCCCTACGTTCAGGGTGGCGCGGGATCAGCAGCAGCAGAAGATCAGGCCAACGCTGCAACAACAACCTATGAGCCGCCAGAACGATTTCTTCCTCACCTGAATGCGTCGAACTGGCGATCCACATTGGGCGTCCGGCGATCTGTGACTTGATCGCGTCTAGTGTTTCCTGGTGGACGGGCAGCGGATCAGACATGGCTTTGAGGTTTGTGCCGGGTTGGACGCGATCAGCATCAGCGCCCATGGCAATCAGGTTGTCGGCTGTTTTGGTGTTTTGAGTTAGAAACAGCTTGAACTGATCCAGAATGAAGCGCGCGGTTTTGGGGCGATTTTTCCATCCGGTGGCTGATTTGTCTGACAGACGGGCATTGAGCAGTGCCAGTGGCGCGCCATTGTTGGTGGCTTCAACAATCAATCGTGGCCAGATTTCGCTTTCAACGAAGATGCCTGCACTGGGCTGCCAATGGTACAGAAACCGGCGCACCGGAGCCGCGCTGTCCAGCGGTGGGTATTGATGGCGGGTGCGCGCAGGAAGGCGTTTCCCGAGCAGTTCCGCGGAAGTCGGGGTACCTGAGGTGATCAGAAATTCGGCTTCCGGCAAGCGATTTCCCAATCGATTGATCAGGCTTAGAACCGAAAGGCTTTCACCTACACTGGCGGCGTGGAACCAGATCAGTTGCCCTTGCGGGCGAGGCAGACTGGCATGGCCCAGCCGTTCCTGCTGGCGAGTATTGGAGACGCCTGCAGCCTGCAGTTTTCCACGGACTTTACGCCAGACCAGCGGTTCGGCGGTCGTCATCAGGCCGCAGTACAATTTGTACAGCAGAGTAGGCTGTGGGCTTTCGGGCATTTCAGCCGCCTGTATGGCTCATATGACGGCTCATTTGGCCGTCGATAGACTGCCTTGAGTAATCGAAGTCATGACCCTTGGGCTTGAGGTTAATAGCAGCCCGGATCGCCTTTTCAAGCGGTTGCTCCGTATCGGGATGGTCGCGCAGAGGACCGCGCAGATCCGCCATGTCTTCTTGACCCAGGCACATATACAGCTCGCCCGTGCAGGTCAGGCGCACGCGATTGCAGCTTTCGCAGAAATTATGCGAAAGGGGTGTGATGAACCCTATTTTCTGACCCGTTTCCTCTAGTCTCACATAGCGCGCCGGACCGCCGGTGCGTTCAGCCAGATCGGTGACGGCATAGTGGTTTTCGTATTCCTTGCGGACGTCTTTGAGCGACCAATATTGATCTAGGCGGTCCTCGTTGCCGATATCGCCCATGGGCATGACCTCGATCCAGGTCAGGTCCATGTCGCGCTCGGCACACCAGTCAGTGATCTTGGGCAGTTCCGGTTCGTTGAAACCTTTAAGCGCAACAGCGTTGATCTTGACACGCAGCCCGGCCTTTTGCGCCGCGTCGATGCCGTTCAGTACCTGTTTGAGGCGGCCCCAGCGGGTGACCTTAGCGAATTTGTCCTCGTCCAGAGTATCCAGCGATACATTCACACGTCGCACACCCGCCGCATAAAGTTCTTCGGCGAAACGATGCAGCTGTGAACCATTGGTTGTCAGTGTCAGCTCTTTCAGGGCGCCGCTATCCAGATGCCGTGTCATGCTGTTGAAGAAAGACATGATGTTCCGGCGCACCAGAGGCTCTCCTCCGGTGATGCGCAGCTTTTCGACGCCCAGGTTCACGAACGTGGTGCACATGCGGTCCAGTTCTTCCAGCGTCAGAAGGTCCTTTTTGGGGAGGAACTTCATATCCTCGGACATGCAATAGACGCAGCGAAAATCACAGCGGTCCGTGACGGAGACGCGGAGATAGGTGATGGCGCGGGCAAATGGGTCGATTAGCGGAGCTGTCATGGCTCATAGGTAAAGCGGAGGCCCGGCCACGGCAAGGGCGAACTGCGTTTTGGGCTGGAACAGTCAAGCTTAGAAGAATAGGGTTTTCAGTATGAAATATGCTTTGGTTTTGGTTTGTGTTTTTGTCGCTGGCTGCGATGCCGTTCGGTCCGCCACGGACCGAGTGTTTAGTGGGTCATCCACCGCGCCTGTGACCGCGCCTGCCGCACCAGAGACCGTTGAGGAGGTGCCCGAAACTGTCGTCGCTACGGTCGGTTGGGCGGGTGCAAAAACGACGGTCGCAGGACTTGGCGATCCGAATACGCCGGGACGTTGGCTGCAGACGCCCCTGGTTAAGACCGAAATCAATGGTCGTATCGTTGTACCGCGTACAGGCGCGCAGGCCTATGTTGCGCTTATCCCCGCGCCGGGGCCTGAAGGCGGTGGTAGCCGTTTGTCACTAGAGGCAATGCGCGCATTGCTTGTACCGTTTGATGAGTTGGTAGAACTGGAAGTCTATTCCGACTGAGCGCGCAGGTATTTGCCCGCTTCTTTACGGGCAAAAGGTTTCATGTTTGCGCCGTGCGTTTCAAGAAATGCGACGACGCGCTGTGGATCGTGCTTTGACAATTCGCGCAGCCACCATGCGATGGCTTTCTGGATGAACCATTCCTGGTCAGGGACATAGCTGGCAGTCCAACCAAGAATACGGTCGCGGCACTCCAGCTCTTCCGGTTTGGGGTGGTTCTGTTTGGTCCAGGGCAAGGTGGCGACCAGTGCCGCACGCTTAGTCCACATATGATTTGATTTGGTCCACTGTTCGACTTGATTCAGCCGCGTCGGATCGGCTTTCAGGCGCTTTTGCATTGCCATGCTGGCATGGTCAGCCACTGCCCAGGCGTCGAATTCTGGCAACCAGCTTTGCAACAGATCCCATACCGCGTCATCGGGGTGGATTCGGGCTTGGGTCAACAGCTTTGCCGCAGCGACCCGTGCTTCATGGATGTTGGTCTGCCACAAACTGTCGGCGACGGCGACGCGGTCAGTGATTTCGAGTTCACGCCGCCACTCTTTGGTCAGATCGTTGAGCACCGGATTCGGAACACCCAGATACGGACGATCAACCTTGTGATAGGCCGCCACCTGTTCTGCGCGTTCAGGATCGGCATGTGCTTTGATCTGATCCAGATAGGCCTGCATGTGCCGTCACTCGACCGTGACGGATTTTGCCAGATTGCGCGGCTGATCCACATCTGTACCTTTAGCCACCGCCGTGTGGTAGGCTAGAAGTTGCGCGGGCACCGAATAGAGGATCGGGGCAAGGCTGGTGTGCACATGTGGCACACGGATCGTACCCCAAACCCCATCTTCAGCCTCTGCGATACCGTCATCATCCGAGACAAGGATAACCTTACCCTTACGCGCCATCACCTCCTGCATGTTCGAAACTGTCTTGTCGAAAACTGCGTCGCGCGGTGCCATGACAACAACCGGCATATGCTTGTCGATCAGGGCGATGGGGCCGTGTTTCAGCTCGCCCGAAGCGTAACCTTCGGCGTGGATGTAGCTAATTTCCTTGAGCTTCAGCGCACCTTCCATAGCCAGAGGGTACATGAGGCCACGGCCCAGGAACAGCACGTCGCGCGCCTCGGACAGACGTTGGGCAGATTGGCGAATAGCGTCGTTCTGATCCAGCACTGCATTCAGAACTGTCGGCAAGCCGCGAAGGGCGGCCGCGTGATCGGCGATCTCTTCATCGTTCAGCGTGCCTCGATCTGCAGCGGCTTTGAGGGCAAGCATCAGCAACACGCTAAGCTGACAGGTGAACGCCTTGGTCGAGGCAACACCGATCTCAACACCCGCATGGATTGGTAACGCCATATCGCTTTCGCGCGCAATCGAGCTTTCGGCGACATTGACGACCGAGACGATCTTGTCTGCCTTGCCTTCGCAATAGCGCAGGGCAGCAAGCGTGTCGGCGGTTTCGCCTGACTGGCTGACAAACAGCGCAAGCGTCCGGTCCGAGATCGGAGGCTCGCGATAGCGGAACTCGCTGGCGATATCGACTTCAACTGGCATCTTGGCCAGCTGTTCGAACCAGTATTTCGCCGTCAGGCAGGCATAGAATGCAGTACCGCAGGCCACCATGGTCAGACGGTCCAGCTTGGTGAAATCCAGATCGTCACCGGGCAACACCACCTGATCGCCTCCGGTCGGAAGATACGAGCGGATGGCTTCGGCCACCACAACAGGCTGCTCGGCAATTTCCTTGGCCATATAGTGCTTGTGGCCGCCTTTGTCGGCACGGGTCTGATCGATTTGAATTTGCCGGACTTCGCGGTTGGCAAGCTCACCGGTTTCGGTTCGAATCTCCAGCGAAGTGCGGGTCAGGACCGCCCGATCGCCTTCTTCAAGATAGGTGATGCGATCGGTCAAAGATGCCAACGCGATTGCGTCCGAGCCGACAAACATTTCGCCATCGCCATGACCTATCGCCAGAGGCGAGCCCTTGCGCGCCGCAACAATCAGATCTTCTTGCCCGTCGAACAGAAAGGCGAGCGCGAATGCGCCTTTGAGCCGATCGATGGTTTTGAACGCGGCGTCAACCGGCGATTGTCCTTCGGACATGTACCGTTCTGTCATCAAGGCAACGGTCTCGGTGTCAGTGTCCGTGACGAAGTCAACACCATGTTCAGCCAACTCAGCCCGCAGTTCGCGATAGTTTTCGACGATACCATTGTGCACAACAGCGACAGGTCCCGCCTTGTGTGGGTGCGCGTTGTTCACTGATGGCGCCCCATGGGTCGCCCAGCGGGTATGACCGATGCCGGATTTCCCGGCCAATGGTTCATGCACCAAAAGGTCGCTCAGGTTCACCAACTTGCCGACAGCCCGACGACGCCCAAGCGTGCCATCATTAACTGTAGCGATACCCGCACTGTCATAGCCACGATACTCAAGTCGCTTCAGTGCTTCGACCAGAATAGGGGCGGCTTCGTGGCTGCCCAGAACACCAACAATTCCACACATAATTCAGGCTCCTTTGTCGCGGCGAGCCTTCTTCGCCTTCAACATTTCAAACAATTTGCGCGCGTAGCCGGGCTTATTCTCTTGCTTGGGACGCGCCACGGCCAATGCGTCTGGCTCAACATCCTTGGTCACTACGGTCCCCGTGGCGGTCATCGCGCCGTCACCCAGAGTGACCGGGGCCACCAGCATCGTGTTCGATCCGATGAACACGTTTTCCCCGATGGTCGTTTTGTGCTTCATCACGCCGTCATAGTTGCAGGTGATGGTTCCAGCACCGATATTTGTAGCCGCCCCAACCGAAGCGTCGCCGATATAGCTGAGGTGATTCACCTTTGCGCCTTCTGCGATCTCGGCGTTCTTGATCTCAACAAAGTTGCCGATTTTCGCGTTTTCAGCCAGCTCTGCACCCGGGCGTAGGCGGGCATAGGGTCCGACCACGGAACCTCGGCTGACATGGCAGCCTTCGAGATGCGAAAACGCCCGGATCGTTGCGCCGCTTTCCACGGTTACACCGGGGCCAAAAACCACGTTTGGTTCAATGACAGTGTCGCGACCAATCACGGTATCTGCTGCCAGATACACCGTATCAGGTGCCATCAAAGTGATCCCCAGATCAAGTAGTTCGGAGCGCGCCTGTTCTTGGAACACTGCATCCGCTGCCGCCAGATCCGCGCGGGAGTTCACACCCAATGTCTGCGCTTCATCGCAGGCCACGGCAGTTACGTTCAGACCCTTGTCGCGGGCTATCTCAACGACGTCGGTCAAATAATATTCACCCGAGGCATTGTCGTTTCCAACCGCATCGATCAGTGAGAAAAGGGTTTCAGCGTCACACGCCAAAAGGCCTGAGTTACAGAAAGTTATGGCGCGTTGTTCGTCAGTAGCATCCTTGAATTCAACAATCCGCTCGAGCGAGTCACCATCCATGACCAAGCGACCATAACGGGCGGGATCTGCAGCTTCGAACCCAAGAATGACCAGATCGTTTTTTGTGCGCGCTTCAATCATTCGCTGCAGGGTGTCGGGCTGCAGAAACGGGGTATCGCCATAGAGGACGACCACGTCCCCCTGAAAACCATCCAGCGCGGCACGCGCCTGCGCAACCGCGTGGGCGGTGCCAAGCTGCTCTTCCTGCACCGCAATGCTGGCGTTTTCATCTTCGGCTTCAGCCACGCGTGCAACGGCTTCCGTGCCGTGGCCGGTAACAATCACGGTGCGCTCGGGAGACAGGACAGCACCGGCACGCATGGCATGAACCAGCATCGGCACCTGGGCAATCGGATGCAGGACTTTGGGAACATCAGAGTTCATCCTTGTGCCTTTTCCGGCGGCAAGAATGACAAGGGCATTGCTCATGAAATCATTTTCTCTTTTGTTTTGTTGTGGCCCGTTTTATCCGCTGTGGTCAAAGGCGCAAGCGGTTCGGGCATCAAAGAAGATTGCCGTTTGCAACACGACATGGCGGAATCCCGCCGGTTCAGGAGATAAACATGCGTACGGTAATCTTTGATCTGGATGGAACTTTGGCGGATACATCCGGTGATTTGCTGGCCGCTGCAAACCACTGTTTTCGCGAGATGGGTCATGGGGATGTACTGATGCCCGAGCTTGATGCGGCTGTTTCGGTACGCGGTGCACGCTTGATGTTGTCCCATGGATTGAAGCGGGTCGGCGCCTATGACGCGGACGTCGTCGAAGCCTATTATCCGATCTTTCTGGACGTCTATGGGCAAGCGATCGATACGCATACCTATTTCTATCCCGGTGCGCTTGAAGCCGTCGAAGCACTGAAAGGTGCAGGTTATGGCGTGGGTATCTGCACCAACAAGCCCGAAGGCCTTGCTGATCTGCTGCTGTCCCGGATGGGCGCGCGCGATCGTTTCGCTTCGCTGGTAGGGGCCGATACGTTGCCAGTGCGCAAGCCTGATCCTGAGCCTTTGCGTGAAGCAGCGCGCCGCGCCGGGGGGCATCCCGATCATTGCGTGCTGATCGGCGACTCGGATACCGACCGGAACACGGCGCGGGCTGCAGGCGTGCCTTCGGTTCTGGTGACTTTCGGCCCGTCAGGCGATGAAATGGCCGCGCTGGAGCCCGAGGCGTTGCTGCATCATTTTGATGATTTACCGAAACTGGTCTCCGATTTGATCGGAGCGGCCGCGTGATCCCTTGACCCGCTTGAGACTCCGCACCAAAACAGACCTATGACCGAGACATTCACGGGTAATTTCACCCAGCAAGAGCCCATCCCCGAAGACGCCATCGAGGCTGCCGTGGCCGTCCTGCGCCATGGTCGGTTGCATCGTTACAACGTTGCACCTGGCGAGTTGAGCGAAACTGCGCTGTTGGAACAGGAATTCGCCGCCCAGATGGGGGCGAAATACTGTCTGGCGGTCTCATCGGGGGGCTACGCTCTGGCCACAGCGTTGCGGGCAGTTGGCGTAAAGCCGGGTGATCCGGTTCTGACCAACGCATTCACTCTGGCCCCGGTGCCGGGGGCGATTGCGTCGGTAAGCGCAAAGCCGGTCTTTGTTGGTGTGACCGAAGCACTGACTATCGATCTGGATGATCTTGAGGCCAAGCTGGATCAGGCGAAGGTACTGATGCTCAGCCACATGCGAGGTCATTTGTGCGATATGGATCGCCTGATGCAGATGTGTGATGCGGCGGGTGTGATCGTGATCGAAGATTGCGCGCATACTATGGGTGCCGCGTGGCGCGGGCAGCTGTCTGGGCGGCCGGGGGCCATCGGATGTTACTCGTGCCAGACATATAAACATGTCAATTCGGGCGAGGGCGGCTTGCTGATCACGGATGATCCGGAACTGGCGGCCAAGGCTACGATGTTGTCCGGGTCCTATATGCTGTATGAACGCCATCTGGCAGCACCCGGGCCGGAGGTGTTCGAGCAGATCAAATACACCACCCCCAATGTCTCGGGCCGGATGGACAATCTGCGCGCGGCGATCTTACGCCCTCAGTTACGCGATCTGGACCGGCAGGTTCAGCGCTGGAATGAACGATATGATGAAATCGAGCATGGTCTGCGGGGAACACCCGGTTTGAAAATCGTAGAACGGCCCGATGCTGAGACCTATGTCGGTTCGTCGATCCAATTCCTGTTGCTGGACTGGACGCCCGAGCGTATTGCCGAGGTCATCCAGCGCTGTGCCGCGCGCGGGGTTGAACTGAAGTGGTTCGGAGGGGCCGAGCCGTCGGGCTTTACCTCACGCTATGACAGTTGGCGCTATGCTGACAGTACCCCTATGCCGGTCAGTGATCGGATATTGGCCGGGATCATGGATATGCGCGTTCCGCTGACCTTCTCGCTAGAGGATTGTAGCCAAATCGCGCGCATAATCCGGGCTGAGGTCAGCGCGGTCTATCAGTCGTAATCCAACGGAGTGCGCTTTCAGCGCACGCTCGATTTATTTGAATACGCCGTCCCTTGCCGGGCGGCGTTTTGCGTTGGCCTGCGCGTCGTCGTTGACCGAAGGGGGAATCGCTGCTATTTGATTATTGAACACTTGTTCATTAATGCAATCGGAGGAGCCCTGCATGTTTATGGCCACAATGCAATTCGATCTGGGCGAGGACGTGAACGCCCTACGTGAGATGGTCCACCGTTGGGCGCAGGAACGGGTCAAGCCGATGGCGGCCGAGATTGATGCCTCGAACGCCTTTCCGAATGAGCTGTGGAAAGAGATGGGCGACCTTGGCCTGCTGGGCGTCACAGTGCCAGAAGATTATGGTGGGGCGGGAATGTCGTATCTGGCGCATACCATTGCAGTGGAAGAGGTGGCGCGCGCCTCGGCCTCAGTCTCGTTGTCATATGGGGCACATTCGAATCTGTGCGTGAACCAGATCAAGCTGAATGGGACGGATGAGCAGAAACAGAAGTACCTGCCGCGCCTGATTTCGGGCGATCATGTGGGCGCGCTTGCAATGTCCGAACCCTCGGCCGGATCGGATGTGGTCTCGATGAAGTTGCGCGCGGAAAAGCGGAATGATCACTACCGCCTGAATGGCAACAAATATTGGATCACCAATGGGCCGGACGCCGATACTCTGGTCGTTTATGCCAAGACAGACCCCGAGGCCGGATCGAAAGGGATCACAGCCTTCCTGATCGAGAAAGAGATGAAAGGATTCTCGACCTCGCCTCATTTCGACAAGCTGGGAATGCGTGGGTCGAATACGGCTGAGTTGATCTTTGAAGACGTCGAGGTGCCGTTTGAGAATGTTCTGGGCGAAGAGGGCAGGGGCGTTGCCGTCCTGATGTCCGGTCTGGATTACGAACGTGTTGTGCTGGCTGGGATCGGGACAGGTATCATGGCGGCCTGTCTGGACGAGGTCATGCCCTATCTGGCCGAGCGCAAACAGTTCGGCAAGCCGATCGGCAGCTTCCAACTGATGCAGGGTAAGATCGCAGATATGTACACCGCGATGAATTCGGCGCGGGCTTATGTCTACGAAGTCGCTAAGGCCTGTGATCGGGGAGATGTGACCCGACAGGATGCGGCAGCGTGCTGCCTATATGCCTCGGAACAGGCGATGGTGCAGGCGCATCAAGCGGTGCAAGCGCTGGGCGGGGCCGGGTTCCTTTCCGATGCGCCGGTCAGTCGGATCTTCCGCGATGCAAAGCTGATGGAGATCGGCGCGGGCACCAGCGAAATCCGTCGGATGCTGATCGGCCGTGAGATGATGAACGAAATGCTGTGAGGGAAGGCCCCGCAGTTTTAGGAACTCCGGGGCTTTGTTGATTGGATCAGAACGTATGGACGTAGGACACGCCAATAAGGAAGGGATCGATTTCGGCTTTGCCGATGTCGTTGCCGTCCAAAGTGACGTCCGAGTCGATGTCGAACCAACGCACGTTCAGACGCACAGCGCCTTTGTCGGTGACCATGTAGTCCAGACCGGCCTGCAGCGAGACGCCGAAGGAATTGTCCAGATCCAAATCGCCCAGGGGCGAGTCCTCTTCGAAGAAGATGGTGTAGTTCAGACCCGCGCCGACATAGGGTTTCCATGCGCTATTGGTCGGGAAATGATAGTTCAGCGAAAGGGTGGGCGGCAGGTGTTTGACGCTTCCGGCATCAACGCTGCCACCAAGAGTGACGTCATGTTTGTAGGGGGTCGAGGCCAGCAGTTCGATCCCGAGGTTGTCCTGAACGAAGTACTCGACGGTGAAGATGGGGCGCGTGTCCGAGTCAACGTCGGCGTCAAACCCAGCGAGCGAGCCGTTGTCGGATTTGGGATCCAGATAACCGACACCTACACCAACAGTCCAATCTCCCTGAGATTGGGCGAACACCGGAGCAGCCAGCGCGACAAGCGCGGTGGAAAGGGTCAAAGCGGCGAGTTTCTTTGTCATATTCATGCCTTTGGTTGCGTTAATATGGACCTTGTGGATGGGCCGAGGCCGCCAAACTCTGATCTGCATCAATTTCGCATCGAAATTGCGCCGATGAAGCATGGGTCAACTGCCAGTAAAATAAGGGAGAATCTGAGTGTCTCCTGCTAGGGTCATACCGGGTCTGCGCGGTGATCAATGCTGGGCCATACCGGATCGATTGAATATGGCGCGACAGTGCCTTTCTCAGCCTTCAGAACAGGTTGCGATACTGGACCTGACGGCCTCTGATCCGCGTGAAGTTACGTTCGGCGATTTGGGTGAAATGGTAGATGGTATTGCGCGTGCTCTGATCAACGACGTCCGACCCGGTGATCGGGTGGGTGTGTTGCTGAGCCAGTCGCCCTGGTGTGCGGCGGCACATTTGGCGATCTGGAAAATCGGCGCGATTTCGGTACCACTGTTCAAGTTGTTCAAACACGATGCGCTATCATCGCGTGTCGGTGACGCGGGCTTAAAATTTGTTCTGACAGATCCCGAAGGGGCCGCGCTTGTTGATGATCTGGCCAAACCAGTTCTTGCCGATCAGATCGGGCAAGAGGGACCACCTGTCCCGTTTGCCGACACCAGACCCGAGGACCCAGCGGTATTGATCTACACCTCAGGCACCACCGGTAGCCCAAAGGGGGCACTGCACGGGCACCGGGTGCTGACAGGTCACCTGCCGGGCGTATCGATCAGCCACAATCATCTGCGTCAGGGGGATTGTCTGTGGACACCGGCAGACTGGGCTTGGATCGGCGGTCTGTTCGATGTGCTGATGCCCGGTCTAGCGCTGGGTGTACCGGTCGTTGCGGCGAGGTTGGATAAGTTCACTCCCGAGGCCTGCACTGATCTCGTCATGCGTGGCGGGGTACGGAATGTGTTCTTCCCGCCGACCGCCCTTCGTATGTTGAAAGCTGCGGACCAGACGATCCCCGGTTTGCGCTCGGTCGCGTCCGGAGGGGAGCCTCTGGGGGCCGAGATGTTGGCTTGGGGTAAAAAGGCGTTTGGCCTGACGATCAACGAATTTTACGGCCAGACCGAATGCAATATGGTCGTGTCCTCCTGTGCCAAGGATTTCCCAGTGCACCCCGGCTGTATCGGAAAGCCGGTGCCCGGGCATGAAGTTGCGGTGATTGATGGCGACGGCCGGCCAACCAATGAAGAGGGCGACGTCGCTATCCGGCGCGGCTCGGCCTCGATGATGCTGGAATACTGGAACCGGCCCGATGCGACCGCTGAGAAGTTCCGTGGTGATTGGCTGATCACCGGAGACCGCGGCGTGTGGGAGGGAGACTATCTTCGCTTTGTCGGCCGCGATGATGACGTGATCACGTCGGCCGGATACCGCATCGGACCCGCTGAGATCGAGGATTGCCTGCTTACCCACCCGGCGGTGGCAACGGTGGGCGTGGTCGGTAAGCCTGATCCGCTGCGGACCGAGATCGTGAAGGCCTATGTGGTATTGAAACCGGGCGCTGAGGCTGTGGAGCAGGAGTTGCAGGATTGGGTCAAGGACCGTCTGGCTCAGTACTCCTATCCGCGCGAGGTGGCGTTTCTGGACGAGTTGCCGATGACGGTGACGGGGAAGGTGATCCGCAAGGAGTTGAAGGCGCGGGCTGCAGGGGAGGCAATTACATGATGCGAATTGCAGTTGCTGCGATGCTGGTTCCATCGCTTGTTTCCGCTCAGGGCACTTGGGTAGACCAGTCGTACATTCAACAGTGTTTTTCCCAGTCGCAGCAGGGCGATAGCTTGTCCTTATGTCTCGGCGCAGCTGCCAATACCTGCCAAACGATACCGGGAAATGAAACAACCATTGGCATTACCGAATGTATTCAAGCCGAAACCCAAGTTTGGGATTCATTTCTGAACGAACAGTATAAATTGCGTAGAGCGGAACTGGCTGAACAAAGCCCCGAACTTTCGGACCAGTTGCGAGATGCTCAACGCGCATGGATCGGGTTTCGGGATGCTGAATGTGCTCTGGCCTACGTCTTATGGTCTGATGGAACGATACGCTCGATTGTAGCCGCAAATTGCTTGCTGACCGAAACCGCTGAACGCGCTGTGGAATTGCGCGACTTGGGGAAGATGGAATGAAACTAAAATCCAAAGCCATACCAACCTCCGAGGGGTTCAAGGCGAACCGAGCCGCACATTTGGATGCGCTGGCACATATCTCTGAGGCCGCCGAAGCCGCCCGCATGGGTGGCGGTGAGAAATCCCGCGCGCGGCATGAATCACGGGGCAAGATGCTGCCCAGACGTCGGGTAGCGAACCTGCTTGATCCGGGCTCTCCGTTTCTGGAAATCGGGGCGACGGCGGCGCATGGAATGTATGGTGATGCAGCGCCCTGTGCCGGGGTGATCGCCGGGATTGGCAGGGTGCAGGGACGCGAGGTCATGGTGGTGTGCAACGATGCCACCGTGAAGGGCGGCACATATTATCCAATGACCGTCAAGAAACATCTTCGGGCGCAGGAGATCGCCGAGGAAAACCATCTGCCCTGCATCTATCTGGTCGATAGCGGCGGTGCGAACCTGCCCAATCAGGATGAGGTCTTTCCCGACCGCGATCACTTTGGCCGCATTTTCTATAACCAGGCGCGGATGAGCGCGAAGGGCATCCCTCAAATCGCGGTTGTCATGGGGTCGTGCACGGCGGGCGGGGCGTATGTGCCTGCGATGTCCGATGTGACGATCATCGTGAAAGAGCAGGGGACAATCTTTCTGGCCGGGCCGCCTCTGGTCAAGGCGGCGACAGGAGAGGTCGTCAGCGCCGAGGATCTGGGCGGTGGTGATGTACACACGCGCCTGTCGGGTGTGGCGGATTATCTGGCCGAGGATGATGCGCATGCACTGGCCTTGGCCCGTCGCGCGGTGGGGTCGTTAGGCGGTGCCGGGCTGAAGCCCCGCCTACAGTTTGAAGCATCCGAGGAGCCAGATTACGACCCAGAAGAGGTACTTGGCGTTGTCCCTGCTGATCTGAGAACCCCCTATGACATTCGGGAGGTGATTGCGCGTCTGGTCGATGGCTCCCGGTTTGATGAGTTCAAGCCGCGTTTTGGTGAGACGCTGGTGACCGGTTTCGCCCTTGTTAAAGGCTGCCCGGTTGGGATCATCGCCAACAATGGCGTGCTGTTTTCCGAGGCCGCGCAGAAGGGCGCGCATTTTGTCGAGCTGTGTTCTCAGCGCAAAACACCGCTGGTATTCCTGCAGAACATCACCGGCTTCATGGTTGGCCGCAAATACGAAAACGAAGGCATCGCGCGCCACGGGGCCAAGATGGTTACGGCGGTGGCGACGACGAGCGTTCCCAAGATCACCATGCTGGTCGGCGGTTCTTTCGGAGCTGGAAACTACGGCATGGCAGGACGCGCCTATCAGCCTCGGTTCCTGTGGACCTGGCCGAACTCGCGGATTTCGGTGATGGGGGGCGAGCAGGCTGCGGGCGTTCTTGCCACAGTCAAGCGTGACGGGATTGAACGGCAGGGTGGCACGTGGTCCGCCGAAGAAGAGGCCGAATTCAAGCGCCCGACGCTGGAGATGTTCGAGGAGCAATCGCACCCGCTTTATGCCTCAGCCCGGCTGTGGGATGACGGCATCATCGACCCGCGCAAAAGCCGCGACGTGTTGGCCTTGTCGCTGAGTGCTGCACTGAACGCCCCGATTGAGGAGACACGTTTCGGCGTGTTCAGGATGTAAGATGAGCGTTTCATTGAATGACGTCATGGCCCGCTATCCGGGTGCTCAGACTTTCAAGTTTGGTGACAACGCATCGCTGAGTGCTGAGCTGCTGGCGTTGGTGCGATCAGGCCGAAAAACGGCAACCTGTGGTGCGTTGCGTGACTACCCTGATGGCCGTGCTGATACCCCCATTGTTGGGCGGCAGGATATTGCGCTGGAATGGGATGATCGCCCGGCCTTGGTGATCGAAACGGTCGAGGTCTCGATCTACCGATATTGCGATGTAACCGAAGACTTCGCGTTGGCCGAGGGCGAGAATGAAACGCTTGAGGGCTGGCGCGAGGATCATCGCCGGTATTTCGAACGAAATGGCGGATTTGATTCCGAGATGGAATTGCTGTGCGAACGGTTCCGCCTTGTCGAAGATCTGGCGGCAGAGGGGTAAGCTATGTTCAACAAAATCCTGATTGCCAACCGAGGCGAGATTGCTTGCCGTGTGATGGAAACGGCTCAGAAGATGGGCGTATCCTGCGTGGCAGTTTATTCGGATGCCGATGCCTCGGCCAATCATGTCCAGATGGCAGATGAGGCGGTGCATATCGGTGGAGCGGCCCCGGGTGACAGTTATCTGAAAGGTGACTTGATCATTCAGGCGGCGCTGGATACTGGCGCGCAAGCGATCCATCCGGGCTATGGCTTTCTGTCCGAGAATCCAGACTTCGTGGATGCGGTTGATTCAGCAGGCCTGACCTTCATCGGCCCATCGGCGGACGCAATCCGAAAGATGGGCCTTAAGGACGCGGCCAAGGTGTTGATGGAGAATGCAGGCGTTCCGGTTGTGCCCGGTTATCATGGCGACAATCAAGACCCCGAACACCTGGCAGGCGCGGCGGATACCATTGGTTATCCTGTTCTGATCAAGGCCGTTGCAGGTGGCGGCGGCAAGGGGATGCGGTTGGTTGAGAAACCCGAGGAATTCTCGGCTGCTTTGGACAGCGCGCGCGGTGAGGCCAAGACGGCCTTTGGTAATGATGCGGTACTGGTCGAGAAATTCGTCGCCAAACCACGTCATATCGAGGTGCAGGTTTTTGGGGATGGCACCCAAGCGGTGCATCTGTTTGAACGCGATTGTTCGTTGCAACGGCGGCACCAGAAAGTGATCGAAGAAGCTCCGGCCCCAGGCATGACCGCTGAAATGCGCGAAGCGATGGGGCAGGCGGGGGTACGTGCGGCAGAGGCGATTGGATACAAGGGAGCAGGAACGGTTGAATTCATCGTCGATGCCTCGGACGGGCTGCGGCCTGATCGGTTCTGGTTCATGGAGATGAACACGCGCCTGCAAGTCGAACATCCGGTGACCGAGGCAATTACGGGTGTCGATCTGGTCGAATGGCAGTTACGGGTAGCTGCGTGCGAAAGCCTGCCGAAACAGCAGGGTGATTTGTCGATCAGCGGGCATTCCTTTGAGGCGCGGCTTTATGCCGAAGATGTGCCCAAGGGCTTTCTGCCCGCGACGGGTACGCTGACGCATCTGCAGTTTCCGCAAGAGTGTCGTGCCGATAGTGGCGTCCGGGCCGGAGATACGATCAGCCCTTGGTACGATCCCATGATCGCCAAGGTGGTGGTGCATGGCCCGACGCGTGCGGTTGCTTTGGAAAGCCTGCACCGCGTCCTGCGCCAGACCGAGGTCGCCGGGACTGTCACAAACCTCGCCTTCCTTGGTGCTCTGACGCGGCACAGCGGGTTTGCGTCGGGCGACGTGGATACCGGGCTGATCGGACGGGATCTTGACGATCTGGTGCAGGAAGCTGGTGCAAGCAACGCATCAGCCGTGGCTGCAGCGATGACGGCGTTGGGTCTGGCCGAGACGGTCTCGGAAACGGGCTTTACGCTATGGGCGCCGTTACATCGCGCTGTGCAATTGCTGCGGGAAGGAGAGGTTGTTGATCTGGATGTCCAGGTCGAAGGCCCGGATCGTCAGATTTGGGAGATCGGATGCACGCAGCTAATCGCGCAACGCCGTGGCGCTGGCTGGACCATCAATGGGACACCCATGCCCAATGTTGTCATGGCTGGGTCCCAGGTCACTGTATTCGACGACTATGGGCAGGCGTTTGAGGTTGTTGACCCTCTGGACCGCGACGCAAGCGCGGCGGGTGACACCAATGTGATCGAGGCGCCGATGCCAGGTCTGGTCAAAGCCGTCTTTGCCTCAGCGGGGCAGGCGGTGAAAGAAGGCGATCGGCTGGCCATTCTGGAAGCGATGAAGATGGAGCATTCACTGTTGGCCGCCCGCGATGGCGTGGTCGCAGAAGTGCTGGCCGAAGCGGGAGCACAGGTCGAGGCCGGGGCAGCGCTGGTTCGGTTGGCCGAGGATTGATCTGTTCGGCCTGTGGATTGCGTGGCACAGTCGGGCCATCCGTAATTGAAACGATAAGAAACCGGGAAGGGATGCGCTGATGAAAGAACGGGTCGAGATTTTCGAGGTCGGTCCGCGGGATGGCCTGCAGAACGAACAGCGCGAGATCCCGGTGGCCGAGAAAGTCGCCTTGGTCGATTGCCTCAGCCGTGGCGGGTTCAACCGGATTGAGGTTGCAAGCTTTGTATCACCGAGATGGGTGCCGCAAATGGCAGGCAGCGGTGAGGTTCTGGCCGGGATCAAGCGGGCAGAAGGCGTTCGTTATGCGGCTCTGACGCCGAACATGCGTGGGTATGAGGACGCGTTGGCGGCCAAGGCGGATGAGATTGCAGTGTTTGCCTCGGCCTCCGAAGGATTTTCGAAGGCAAATATTAACGCGACCATCGCCGAATCCATCGAACGGTTCGTGCCGATCCTTGAGGCCGCGCGGCATATCGATTTGCCCGTGCGTGGTTATGTGTCCTGCGTGACTGATTGCCCCTATGACGGCCCGACCCCGCCCGAAAAGGTGGCCGAGGTGGCGGACGCATTGTTCGCGCATGGCTGCTACGAGATTTCGCTGGGCGATACGATTGGGCAAGGGACCCCGGACAAGATCGCGCATATGCTGTTGGCAGTGCGCGAACGGGTCCCGGTCACGCGGCTTGCTGGGCATTTCCATGACACCAACGGGCGGGCGATCGACAATATCGATGCTTCTTTGGCGCTGGGTGTACGGGTGTTTGATGCCGCCGTCGGCGGGCTTGGGGGTTGCCCCTATGCGCCAGGTGCAGCGGGTAATGTGGCAACCGAAGCGGTGGCCGCGCATCTGGAACGGTTGGGATATGAAACCGGGTTGGACGCGTCTGTGCTGGAAGAAGCTGCAGACATGGCGCGGGCTATGCGAGCGGAATAGAAATGTACGAAACGATAACTTTAAAGACAGATGGTCGCGGCGTAGCCACGTTAACGCTGGATCGACCAGAGAAGCACAATGCGCTGTCGGCGCAGATGATTGCTGAACTGACACAAGCCGCCGGGCAACTGGCCAGTGATGAAGCTGTCCGGGTGGTGATTCTGGCCGCGTCAGGCAAAAGCTTTTGCGCCGGGGGTGATCTGGGTTGGATGCAGGCGCAGATGGCCGCCGATCCCGATACGCGCTTCACCGAGGCGCGCAAGCTGGCCGAGATGCTGAATGCCCTGAATACGCTGCCCAAGCCTCTGATTGGCGCATTGCAGGGCAATGCGTTTGGTGGTGGAGTGGGAATGGCCTCGGTCTGTGATGTGGCGATCGGGGTGGATAGCCTGAAGATGGGCCTGACCGAAACGCGACTTGGCCTGATCCCGGCCACGATTGGCCCCTATGTTATTGCTCGTATGGGTGGGGCAAGGTCGCGGAGGGTCTTCATGTCCGCACGCCTCTTTGATGCAGCGGAGGCTGTCGAGTTGGGCTTGTTGGCGCGCGCGGTGCCCGCTGATGCCTTGGCAGAGGCGGTCGAGGCCGAAGTGCGTCCCTATCTGTCCTGCGCGCCAGGCGCTGTTTCTTCGGCAAAGCAATTGATCCAATCGTTGGGACCACGCATTGACGATGCTGTGATCGACCACACCATTCGACAGTTGGTAACGCGTTGGGAAACCGACGAGGCGCAAGAGGGAATCAGGGCCTTCTTCGATAAACGAAAACCTGCATGGAATAGGTAGGTTTAGCCGCGTCGGGCCGTTGCAAGGTATTCTAAGCCATAGCCTGCTGGGCGATTGTAATAATGCCCATCTGCGCGTTTCTGTTCGGTTGACCCTCTGACCCCACAGGGATAGAGAATGTCCAGTCAACTCGCCAATTGACGGCGCACCCTTTTGGGACATGCGCAGGAAAGGAGCTATACGTGGAAGACCTGTTGCGGGAGTACCTCCCGATCCTGGTGTTTCTGGCCGTCGCTGTAGGCCTTGGAATCGTCTTGATTCTCGCTGCTGTAGTGCTTGCCGTCCGCAATCCAGACCCTGAAAAAGTCAGTGCATATGAATGTGGCTTTAACGCATTCGACGATGCGCGGATGAAATTCGACGTCCGATTCTATCTGGTC
This sequence comes from Ruegeria sp. AN6, assembly GCF_056540425.1. NCBI lineage: Bacteria > Pseudomonadati > Pseudomonadota > Alphaproteobacteria > Rhodobacterales > Roseobacteraceae > Ruegeria > Ruegeria sp. AN6. Next base: position 39,547 of record NZ_JBQFWR010000009.1, on the reverse strand, counting down.
GCGATTCTCTTCATCATCTTCGATCTGGAAATCGCCTTCCTGTTTCCCTGGGCCGTTGGCTTCAAAGACATCAGCGATGTTGGGTTTTGGTCCATGATGGCGTTCCTGGCGGTGCTGACCATCGGCTTTGCCTATGAATGGAAGAAAGGGGCCCTGGAATGGGAGTGATGACGGGCGCAAACACCGCGGGCGTCGACAAAGAAGTCGCCACCCAGGCCCTGAATGCCGAGTTGCAGGACAAAGGTTTCCTGCTGACCTCGACCGAAGACATCATCAACTGGGCCCGTACCGGTAGCTTGCACTGGATGACCTTTGGTCTGGCCTGCTGCGCGGTTGAGATGATGCACACGTCGATGCCGCGCTACGATGCGGAACGGTTTGGTATTGCGCCCCGCGCGTCCCCGCGTCAGTCGGATGTGATGATCGTGGCCGGAACCCTGACCAACAAGATGGCCCCTGCGCTGCGCAAGGTCTACGACCAGATGCCGGAACCGCGCTATGTGATCTCAATGGGCTCCTGTGCGAATGGCGGTGGTTATTACCACTATTCCTATTCTGTCGTGCGCGGTTGTGACCGGGTTGTTCCGGTGGACATCTACGTGCCCGGCTGCCCTCCGACCGCAGAGGCGCTACTTTATGGGTTGATGCAACTGCAACGCAAAATCCGCCGCACCGGCACGATTGTTCGCTGAGGGAGAGGGCAGATGAGCGAAGCACTCAAAGAACTCGGCGCGCAGTTGGAGCTAAAACGAACCGATTGCGTTTTGTCCTGGGACGTGACGCATGGTGAGCTGAACGTCGATGTGGCGCCGTCGAATCTTGTGGAATTCATCGAATTCCTGAAGTCCGACCGCAGTTGCCAGTTCTCAACGCTGGTGGACATTACCGGTGTCGACTACCCCGAACGCGCCAAGCGGTTTGATGTGGTTTATCACTTTCTGTCGATGTACCAGAACCAGCGCATCCGCCTGCGGGTGTCGATCCGTGAAGAAGATATGGTGCCTTCAATTGTCGACGTTCACCCCTCGGCCAACTGGTTCGAGCGTGAGGTGTTCGACATGTTCGGCATCTTGTTCTCGGGTCATCCCGATTTGCGGCGCATCCTGACCGACTACGGGTTCCGCGGTTATCCGCTGCGCAAGGATTTTCCGACCACCGGTTACACCGAAGTTCGCTACGACGAGGCGCAAAAGCGCGTGGTCTATGAACCTGTGTCGCTGGTGCAGGAATACCGTCAGTTTGATTTCATGTCCCCGTGGGAAGGTGCGAACTACATTCTTCCGGGGGATGAAAAACAGGAGACTGAATAATGGGTGGCATCTGGTGGCTGATCCTGTCTGCACTGACCATCATTCCGATGGTGAAGATATTGCCGTTTTTCGGGATCAACAAATACTGGTGCCTGCTCTGTCTGGTTCCCTTTGGCACGATCGCGTTGCTCTGGTGGGTCGGGCTTAAACTGCAAGAGCTGGAGCGTCGCTGATGGGTCTGGGGGAGCTGATCGCGTTGGGGGCGCTGGGGGTTCTGCTGGCCGGGGCTGCTGCTAAGGCGGCTGAGGCGGAAAAGGTCCGGGTTCGGGCCGATGCGAAGAAGAAACGAGGGCGTTGATGGACGGCTCAAGATACGATGACGGCAGCACGGACGCGCTGAGCGGGGAACAGAAGATCCGCAACTTCAACATCAACTTCGGCCCGCAACACCCTGCGGCGCACGGAGTTCTGCGTCTAGTGCTTGAGCTAGACGGCGAGATCGTCGAGCGTTGTGATCCGCATATCGGCCTGCTGCACCGTGGCACCGAAAAGCTGATGGAAAGCCGGACGTATCTGCAGAACCTGCCGTATTTCGACCGGCTGGATTACGTGGCGCCGATGAACCAGGAGCATGCGTGGTGTCTGGCCATCGAAAAGCTGACCGGGGTTGAAGTGCCGCGTCGCGGTTCTCTGATCCGGGTCCTCTATTCCGAGATTGGTCGTATTCTTAACCACCTGTTGAACGTGACCACTCAGGCCATGGACGTCGGCGCGCTGACCCCACCGCTTTGGGGCTTTGAAGAACGTGAAAAGCTGATGGTGTTCTATGAGCGTGCCTGCGGTGCCCGTCTGCACGCTGCCTATTTCCGCCCCGGTGGGGTGCACCAAGACCTGCCGCCCGAGCTGCTGGACGATATCGAAGCTTGGAGCCACGAGTTCCCTGCCGTTCTGGACGACATTGACGGGCTGCTGACCGAAAACCGCATCTTCAAACAGCGTAATGCCGACATCGGTGTGGTGACCGAGGATGACATTCAAAAATACGGCTTCTCGGGCGTGATGGTCCGTGGCTCGGGTCTTGCATGGGACCTGCGTCGCGCGCAGCCCTATGAATGCTATGACGAGTTCGAGTTTCAGATCCCCGTCGGCAAGAACGGTGACTGCTATGACCGCTATCTGGTGCGCATGGAAGAGATGCGCCAGTCGCTGCTGATCATCCGTCAGGCCATCGCCAAAATCCGCGATTGCCCAGGCGACGTTCTGGCACGCGGCAAGATTACTCCGCCGAAACGGTCTGACATGAAGACTTCGATGGAAAGCCTGATCCATCACTTCAAGCTTTATACCGAAGGCTTCCACGTCCCCGCTGGCGAGGTCTATGCCGCCGTTGAAGCCCCCAAGGGCGAGTTCGGCGTCTATCTGGTCGCCGACGGCACCAACAAACCCTATCGCGCTAAATTGCGCGCGCCGGGGTTCTTGCATCTACAAGCCATGGACCACGTTGCCGGAGGCCACCAACTGGCCGACGTCGCCGCGATTATCGGCACCATGGATGTCGTATTTGGAGAGATTGACCGCTAATGCTCCGCCGTCTTCACGCCGAACAACCCGATAGCTTTGCCTTCACCGCTGATAACCAGCAATGGGCCGAAGCGCAAATAACCAAATACCCCGAGGGCCGTCAGGCCAGCGCGGTCATCCCGCTGCTGTGGCGCGCGCAGGAACAAGAGGGCTGGCTAAACCGTCCGGCGATTGAATCCGTCGCCGACATGCTGGGTATGGCCTATATCCGCGTGCTTGAGGTTGCTTCGTTCTACTTCATGTTCCAACTGCAGCCGGTTGGCTCGGTCGCTCATATTCAGGTGTGTGGCACGACCTCCTGCATGATCTGCGGTGCGGAAGACCTGATTGCGGTATGCAAGGAAAAGATCGCTGCAAAGCCGCATGAACTGTCCGATGACGGCAAGCTGAGCTGGGAAGAGGTTGAATGCCTCGGGTCCTGCACCAACGCGCCGATGGCTCAGATCGGCAAGGATTATTACGAAGACCTGACCACTGAGAGTTTTGGCAAGATAATTGATGATCTGGTGTCGGGTAAAGTGCCAACTCCGGGTCCGCAGAATGGTCGGTATGCGGCGGAACCTCTGAAAGCGCTGACCAGCCTGACGGAGTATGACAGTGGCCGGACGCAATACAACGCCAGTGTTCAGCTTGCGCGCGAACTGGGCGATACCGTCAAGCGTATCGATGGAACCGAGGTTCCAATCCTAACCCCGTGGCTGGACAAGGATGGCAAAGCTGCTGCAACCAAAGCTGCTCCGAAACCGCCAAAAGCACCAGCGCCGGCGAAACCCGCAGTGAAACAGGCCGCTGAGGCGAAAGCAGCGAAAGAGGAACAGCCCGAAACGCTGTCTGGTGCGCGGGATGGCAAGCCTGATGATCTGAAAATGCTGAAGGGCGTAGGTCCAAAGCTGGAAGAAACCCTGAACGAGCTGGGCTTTTTCCACTTCGATCAGATTGCCGCATGGACATCAGAGCATGTGGCCTGGGTCGATGCGCGCCTGAAGTTCAAAGGCCGGATCGAACGTGACGGATGGATCGAACAGGCTGCAAAACTGGCGGCTGGTGAGGAAACTGAGTTCGCTAAACGTGCCAAGGAAGATGGCACTTACGAGGACTAAGCAGGTGCCCATGCGGGGCACCAGGACGAGATGGATAAGGACAGGGAACACGCCATAGCCCGCAAGGGTCGTCACATAGGCATCGTCATCGCCGTGACGATGGTGCTTTGGCTTGGCATGACCTTGTTCATAGGCCCCGCAATGGGTTTGCCGGGGCGCTATGCGCTGCTGTTTGATTTCGCTGCTCTTGCGGGATTCATCTATGCAGGTGTGAACATATTTCAACTCTGGCGCATGCGTCAGGACAGCTGAAGGTAAGACATGATGCTGAAGGATCAGGACCGGATCTTTACCAACATCTACGGGATGCATGAGCGCACGCTGAAAGGCGCGCAAGCCCGCGGGCATTGGGACGGCACAGCTGGCCTGATCAAAAATGGCCGTGACTGGATCATCCAGGCGATGAAGGATTCGGGGCTGCGCGGTCGCGGCGGGGCGGGCTTCCCTACCGGCTTGAAATGGTCGTTCATGCCCAAAGAAAGCGACGGACGTCCGGCCTATCTGGTTGTGAACGCAGATGAATCCGAGCCGGGCACCTGCAAAGACCGCGAGATTATGCGTCATGATCCGCACACGCTGATCGAGGGGTGCCTGATCGCCTCTTTCGCGATGAACGCGCATACCTGCTATATCTACCTGCGCGGCGAATACATCCGCGAGCGTGAGGCTCTGCAGGCCGCGATTGACGAAGCCTATGACGCGGGTCTGCTTGGCAAGAATGCCGCTGGTTCCGGCTGGGATTTCGACTTGTTCCTGCATCACGGGGCGGGCGCGTATATCTGCGGCGAGGAAACAGCTCTGATTGAAAGCCTCGAGGGCAAGAAGGGCATGCCGCGGATGAAGCCTCCGTTCCCGGCTGGCGCGGGCCTTTATGGCTGCCCGACCACGGTGAACAATGTGGAATCGATTGCCGTTGTGCCGACCATCCTGCGGCGTGGCGCCGACTGGTTCGCAGGCTTTGGCCGTCAGAACAACGCGGGCACAAAGCTGTTTGCGATCTCGGGCCATGTGAACAACCCCTGTGTCGTCGAAGAAGCGATGTCGATCTCCTTTGAAGACCTGATCGAGACCCATTGCGGCGGTATTCGTGGCGGTTGGGACAATCTGCTGGCGGTGATCCCTGGCGGGTCTTCGGTGCCGTGCGTACGTGGCGAGAACATGCGCGATGCGATCATGGATTTCGATTATCTGCGCGGAGAATTGGGTTCGGGTCTGGGTACAGCCGCTGTGATTGTGATGGACAAGTCCACGGATATCATCAAGGCGATCTGGCGGTTGTCGAAATTCTACAAGCACGAGAGCTGTGGTCAGTGCACGCCTTGCCGTGAAGGCACTGGCTGGATGATGCGTGTGATGGATCGTCTTGTACGTGGCGAAGCCGAGCTGGAAGAGATCGATATGCTGTTCGACGTCACCAAACAGGTCGAGGGCCACACAATCTGCGCCCTTGGCGATGCCGCCGCTTGGCCAATCCAAGGCCTTATCCGTAATTTCCGGGAAGAGATCGAAGACCGCATTAAGGCTCAGAAATCGGGCCGTATGGGTGCGATGGCAGCGGAGTAAACCTGATGGAAGCCTACGCCGAATATTCCCACGCAATTGCGTCATTGGTGATTTTCACCCTGATCGTATTGTTCATGTCGCCGTTTTCGGCGCTCGCAAAAGCCGGCAAGGGGTTGGCACCAGGGGCGACCCCGGATCAGGACTATTCTGACAAGGCTTATCGTTTGAACCGCGCGTATCTGAACGGTACTGAAACGCTGCCTGCGTTTTTGACCGTTACAGTGGCGGCAATCCTGCTGGGTGTCAGCCCGTTCTGGGTGAACCTGCTGGCCTCGGTCGCGCTGTTAGCACGGGTGGCCATGCTGGTGATCCACCTGCGCGGGATCGGCAAACCGCATAGCGGGGTTCGCTCTGTGTCTTATGTAGTTGGGTGGGCCTGCATGGCCGTTCTCGGCCTTATGGCATTGGTGGCTGCGTTTTGATCCAGCCCGACGGATATCACTTGGCCGAATTGAATGTTGGTCGTCTGTTGGCACCTACCGACGATCCACGCGTGGCCGAGTTTATGGCCAACCTGGACCGCGTTAACGGACTCGGCAAGCGGATGCCGGGCTTTGTCTGGATGATGGAAGGTTCAGGTGAACCAGGAACCGGAAATACCGAAAACAGCATCGGAAGCGATCCGCAGTTCGTCGCAAATCTAACGGTCTGGGAAGATGTCGCCAGCCTTGAGAAGTTTGTTTGGGGTACCATCCACAAGCAGTTCTACGAACGTCGGCAAGAATGGTTCGAAATACTCGGCGAGCAACATTTTGTCATGTGGTGGGTGCCCAAAGGTCACCAGCCTAGTTTGGAAGAAGCGCTGGCACGACTAGAGACGTTGCGCACAAAAGGTGCGAGCGAAAGTGCCTTTGGATGGGCAGAATTGAAACTGGCCAGCAAGTGGCGCGACCACCGTTGCGTTCAGGTCGCGGCAGAGTAAGGGGATGGTGATGGACACGATATCCCAGACGCACCGGCAGATACCGCATGCGCCAGCCACGATGCAGGAGTGGTCATGATGGCGAAACGAGGAATTTTGGTGATGTCGGTTTTGGTGGGGGCACTGCTCTCCGCCTGCGGAGAGGCGCCATCACAGGCGACGCGGGTTGCGTTTGACGGCATTTATTTCAGGGCCAGCGCGAAACACGTGGACAAGAGAACCACACCTTCCGAGTTTACCGTGACAGTAAACGGCGTTTCGCAATCGTTCGACGGTGCGCGTGAAGCTGGCCGCTACGAAGCCACCAAGTTCTGCGTGCAGAATTTTGGTTCTTCCAGGATTGCCTGGAAGGTTGGACCGGATACGGAACCGCAAAACCTGCGTATTGAGAACGATAAACTGACCTTTGCCGGACGCTGCCAACGACCATGAGCAACCGTATCGCATATCACGGCAGGACCGGTGGCTTGTTATTGCATAGCAAGCGCGTCGACCATCGTCTTGGGAATCCCAAGACGAAAGGAAATGTTATGTCTTTGATACGACTGGTCGCCGCGATTTGCGTAATATCTTTCCCGGTTCTGGCTGAGGCGAAGCCACCCTTGCGCGAAGTCAAAGAGATCGACAACGAACTCTATTACATCGCGATCGCAAACGAGATTTCGGAGTATTGTCCGTCAATAAGCGGGCGTCGGCTCAAGGCGATTGGTGTCATGTGGGATTTGCGCTCGAAAGCGAACAAACTTGGATATTCGGACAAGGAAATCCGGGCTTATGTGGATTCGGATTCTGAAAAAGATCGTATGCGCGCCAAGGGCGAGAGCTATCTGGCGCAGAACGGCGTATCTTACGAAAATCCCAAAACCTTCTGCGCTTTGGGCAAGAAGGAAATTGAAAGAAACAGCGCCATCGGCGTGTATTTGAGGGCGAACTAGACCATGTCTGACCTCCGCAAAGTCAATATCGACGGACAGGAAATCGAAGTCGATGGCGCGATGACACTGATCCAAGCCTGTGAGCAGGCCGGGGTCGAGGTGCCGCGCTTTTGCTATCACGAGCGTCTGTCGATTGCCGGGAACTGCCGGATGTGTCTGGTCGAGGTCGTTGGCGGCCCGCCGAAACCTGCGGCCTCCTGCGCGATGCAGGTACGCGACTTGCGTCCGGGTCCGGAAGGGCAGGCACCTGTGGTCAAGACAAACTCACCCATGGTCAAGAAGGCCCGCGAAGGGGTGATGGAGTTTCTGCTGATCAACCACCCGCTGGATTGCCCGATCTGCGATCAGGGCGGTGAGTGTGACCTGCAGGATCAGGCGATGGCCTATGGTCTGTCAGGCACACGCTTCAAAGAAGCCAAGCGTGCCGTGGATGATCTGGACCTTGGCCCGCTGGTTGGCACCGCAATGACGCGCTGCATCAGCTGTACCCGCTGCGTGCGTTTCACAACCGAGGTTGCTGGGATTACCCAAATGGGCCAGACCGGGCGAGGGGAAGATGCCGAGATCACGTCGTATCTAAACCAGACTCTCGACTCGAACCTGCAGGGCAACATCATCGATCTGTGCCCTGTCGGGGCGCTGACTTCGAAGCCGTATGCCTTCACCGCCCGCCCTTGGGAACTGACCAAGACCGAAAGCATCGATGTCATGGATGCCATGGGCTCGAACATCCGCGTGGATACCAAAGGCCGTGAAGTGATGCGCTTCTTGCCGCGCAATCATGATGGTGTGAACGAGGAATGGATCAGCGACAAGACCCGCTTTGTCTGGGATGGTCTGCGCCGTCAGCGCCTGGATCGGCCTTACGTGCGGGAAAACGGCAAACTACGCCCGGCGTCGTGGCCAGAGGCACTGAACAAAGCCGCCGAGGCGCTGAAAGGGGCTGATAAACCTGCAGGCATCGTGGGCGATCTGGCCCCGGTCGAGGCCGCATTCGCGCTGAAACAGATGATCGAAGGGCAGGGCGGTGTTGTCGAATGTCGCACCGATGGTGCCAAGCTGCCGGCGGGTAACCGTGGGGCATATGCCGGTACAGCCGCGATTGAAGATATCGACAGCGCCGAGCGTATCCTTCTGGTTGGCACCAATCCACGTGATGAAGCGCCGGTTCTGAACGCCCGCATCCGCAAGGCATGGGCACACGGTGCCGAGGTGGCCTTGGTCGGGCCCGCCATCGATCTGACCTACGAGTATCACCATGTAGGCGACGACCGTGCTGCGCTGCAAACCGTCGTTGATATGGGTGGCAATGATGAGATCAAGAGCAAGCGCTCTCTGGTCATCGTCGGGCAAGGCGCGCTGCAAGAGGCTGATGGCTCTGCCGTTCTGGCCGCCGCACAAACCATTGCAAGCAATACCGAAAGTGGGCTTATCGTTCTGCACACCGCAGCATCGCGCGTGGGTGCCATGGATGTGGATGCGACCAGCGAAGGCGGCATGGATGCGGTAAGCGCGGCCGATGTGATCTATAATCTCGGCGCCGATGAGGTCGAGATCGGCGAGGGCGCATTTGTGATCTATCAGGGCAGTCACGGCGATCGTGGAGCGCACCGCGCCGATGTGATACTGCCGGGTGCGGCTTACACAGAAGAAAACGGCCTGTTCGTCAACACGGAAGGTCGACCTCAACTCGCGATGCGTGCAGGATTCGCCCCGGGTGAGGCCAAGGAGAACTGGGCCATCCTGCGTGCCCTTTCTGCCGAGCTTGGTGCAACACTGCCCTACGACTCTCTGGCGCAACTGCGCACTGTTCTGATCGAAGCGGTTCCGCATCTGGCGCGTATCGATGAAGTGATCGAGAATGACGTTCGGGCTCTGGACGCAGGCCCGTTGGGCAAGGCGACATTCCGCAATGCCGTCAAAGATTTCTATCTAACCAACCCGATAGCACGCGCCTCGCAACTGATGGCCGAGCTATCGGCACAAGCGCAGGCCCGCAAGACTGAGAAGATTGCGGCGGAATGAACCAGACACGTTTCATATCGCAGACAAACGCGGTGCCCGGGTGGCAGTTAGCCGCGCCGGAATTGCGTGTGAAATTGAAGATTAAGGGTGGCGTAAAGACGGCAGATGCTGTTTACACCAACGCGCCGACCCAGCCGCAGATTGCGCAGGCAACTGGCCTTTGCATCGCACGCGGAAAACGGAATACCCACGGTGTGAGGACCAATGGCTGAATTCTTTAACACCCCAGGCGGAATAGCCATCATTATTCTGGCGCAAGTGCTTGCAGTTGTGGCCTTTGTGATGATCTCGCTGTTGTTCCTCGTTTACGGCGACCGCAAGATCTGGGCAGCGGTCCAGATGCGCCGTGGACCCAACGTGGTGGGCGTCTACGGATTGCTGCAATCGGTGGCAGATGCCCTAAAATATGTGGTCAAAGAGGTTGTTATACCCGCCGGTGCCGACCGCACGGTGTTTATCCTCGCACCATTGACCAGTTTTGTTCTGGCGATGATCGCCTGGGCGGTGATTCCGTTCAACGATGGCTGGGTTCTGTCGGATATCAATGTCGCCATACTCTATGTCTTTGCCGTGTCCTCGCTGGAAGTTTATGGCGTTATTATGGGCGGTTGGGCGTCGAACTCAAAGTACCCATTCCTGGGATCGCTGCGCTCAGCCGCGCAGATGATTTCATACGAAGTGTCCATCGGCCTGATCATCATTGGCATCATCATTTCGACCGGTTCGATGAACTTCGGTGATATCGTTCGCGCGCAGGATGGCTCGTTTGGCTTCTTCAGCTGGTACTGGTTGCCGCATTTCCCGATGGTATTCCTGTTCTTCATCTCGGCGCTGGCCGAGACCAACCGGCCACCCTTCGACCTTCCCGAAGCGGAATCGGAGTTGGTTGCCGGTTACCAGGTCGAATACTCAGCCACACCTTTCTTGCTGTTCATGGCCGGTGAGTACATCGCTATCTTCCTGATGTGCGCCCTGACCACGCTGCTGTTCTTCGGCGGCTGGCTGTCGCCGATCCCGGGCTTGCCCGATGGCGTGTTGTGGATGGTCGCTAAGATGGCGTTCTTCTTCTTCATCTTCGCGATGGTCAAGGCCATTACCCCCCGCTACCGCTATGACCAGCTGATGCGGCTGGGCTGGAAAGTATTCCTGCCGTTCTCACTGGCTTGGGTGGTCTTCGTGGCCTTCGCAGCGAAATTCGACTGGTTCTGGGGTGCGTTCGCCCGTTGGAGCGTAGGAGGCTGATATGACACAAATCGACTACACCCGCGCTGCCAAATACTTCCTTTTGCAGGACTTCTGGGTCGGTATGAAGCTGGGGCTAAAGTATTTCTTCGCCCCCAAAGCCACCGTGAACTATCCGCACGAAAAAGGACCTCTGTCGCCGCGTTTCCGGGGTGAACACGCCCTGCGCCGCTATCCGAATGGCGAGGAACGCTGCATCGCCTGCAAACTTTGCGAGGCGATCTGCCCGGCTCAAGCCATTACCATCGACGCCGAACCGCGCGAAGACGGCAGCCGCCGCACAACGCGATATGACATCGACATGACCAAATGCATCTATTGCGGCTTCTGTCAGGAAGCCTGCCCGGTCGATGCCATCGTCGAAGGCCCGAATTTTGAATTCGCCACGGAAACCCGCGAAGAGCTGTTCTACGACAAGGAAAAACTGCTTGACAACGGCGAACGTTGGGAAGCCGAGATCGCTCGCAATCTGGAAATGGACGCGCCGTACCGATGAGCGATAGCCCGAAAAATCCGTTTGAGCTGATGATGAAGCAGGCTCAGGACATGGCCAAGGCGATGAACCCGGCGATGGAGAGTTTCTCGCCCAAAGGGTTCGAGGCGCTGTGGCCGACCATGCCGAAAGAGGTCATGGAGATGATGTTCGGCAACACGGTCAACAAAGACGGTCTGGACGCCAAGACCCGCCTGCTGCTGACGCTGGCCGGGCTGACCTGTCAGGGCGCTCAGGCGGATTCGGCGGTGCGCCAGACAGTGCGCCACGCTTTGGAAGCGGGCGCAAAGAAACAAGAGATCGTAGAAACGATCGGTCAGATGTCGGTCTTTGCCGGCATCCCGGCCATGACCCGTGCGCTGGATCTGGCGCAAGAGGTCATGGGCGACAACGAGGATGAGGATCAATGACCGTCTTTGCCTTCTATCTGTTTGCCATCAGCGCCATCACCGGCGGACTGTTCACTGTGATCAGCCGTCAGCCGGTGCACTCGGTGCTTTGGCTGATCCTGTCCTTCCTGTCCTCGGCTGGGCTGTTCGTGCTGTTGGGGGCCGAGTTCGTGGCGATGCTGCTGATCATCGTCTACGTGGGCGCGGTCGCGGTGCTGTTCCTCTTCGTGGTTATGATGCTGGACGTGGACTTTGCCGAGCTGAAGGCCGAGATGGCGCGCTATATGCCGTTGGCCTTGCTGATCGGTCTGGTCATTCTGATGCAGTTCGTCATGGCCTTTGGCGCATGGGATAGCGCTCAGGGCGCGGCGGCCAATCTGGTGCAGCCGGTCCCGATCGACCGCCACAACACCGAGGCGCTGGGTGTCATCCTCTATGATCAATACTTCCTTCTGTTCCAATTGGCGGGGCTGATCCTGCTGGTGGCCATGATCGGCGCAATCGTGCTGACGCTGCGCCACCGTCAGGACATCAAGCGTCAGGACATCATCGGCCAGATGATGCGCGACCCGGCCAAAGCGATGGAGTTAAAGGACGTGAAACCAGGGCAGGGGCTATAAGACGATGATCGGACTTGAACACTATCTTACGGTCGCGGCGACGCTGTTTGTCATCGGCATCTTCGGTCTCTTCCTGAACCGCAAGAACGTCATCATCCTACTGATGAGCATCGAACTGATGCTGCTGGCGGTGAATATCAACCTTGTGGCATTTTCCAGTTTCCTCGGCGATCTGGTCGGGCAGGTGTTTACACTGTTCGTGCTGACCGTGGCGGCGGCCGAGGCAGCGATCGGGCTGGCCATTCTGGTCTGCTTCTTCCGCAACCGCGGCACCATCGCGGTTGAAGACGTCAATATGATGAAGGGGTAAGAGAACATGGAAACCACCATCCTCTTTGCCCCGCTGGTGGGCGCGCTGCTCTGCGGGTTTGGCTGGCGCTTTATCGGCGAGAAAGCCGCCATGTGGACCGCAACTGGCCTGCTGCTTCTGGCCTGTCTGCTGTCGTGGATCGTATTCTTCGCGTTCGACGGGGTTACGCAACAGATCGAGATCATGCGCTGGATCGAGAGCGGATCTTTGTCGACAAGCTGGGCTATTCGTCTGGACCGTCTGACGGCGATCATGCTGATCGTGGTGACGACTGTTTCGGCGCTGGTTCACCTCTATTCCTTCGGCTACATGGATCATGATCCGCAGTGGCGCGAAGGCGAAAGCTATAAGCCGCGTTTCTTTGCCTATCTGTCCTTCTTCACCTTCGCCATGCTTATGCTGGTGACGGCGGATAATCTGGTGCAGATGTTCTTTGGCTGGGAAGGCGTGGGCGTCGCCTCATACCTGTTGATCGGCTTCTACTATCGTAAGCCGTCGGCCAATGCCGCTGCAATGAAAGCGTTTATCGTCAACCGTGTCGGTGACTTTGGCTTTGCGCTCGGGATTTTCGCGCTGTTCTTCCTGACGGACAGCATCAACTTCTCGGACATCTTCGCATCCGCTCCTACGTTGGCAGAAGAGAAGCTGCACTTCCTGTGGGGGGAGTGGACCGCCATCGAAGTGATCTGTGTTCTGCTGTTCATCGGCGCGATGGGTAAATCGGCGCAGTTGATCCTACACACCTGGTTGCCCGACGCGATGGAAGGTCCAACGCCTGTATCGGCGCTGATCCACGCGGCGACCATGGTGACTGCGGGTGTGTTCCTGGTTTGCCGTATGTCGCCGCTGATGGAGTTCGCTCCGGGCGCGACCGGGTTCATCACTTTCCTTGGTGCATCGACCGCGTTCTTCGCTGCGACTGTGGGTCTGGTTCAGACCGACATCAAACGCGTCATCGCCTATTCGACCTGTTCTCAGCTGGGATACATGTTCGTGGCCGCTGGCGTCGGCATGTATTCAGCAGCGATGTTCCACCTGCTGACACACGCATTCTTCAAGGCGCTGCTATTCCTTGGTGCAGGCTCGGTCATCCATGCAATGCATCACGAGCAGGAAATGACCGAATATGGTGGCCTGCGGAAGAAGATACCTTATACGTTCTGGGCGATGATGATCGGCACTCTGGCGATTACTGGCGTGGGTATTCCGCTGACCACTTTCGGCTTCGCCGGTTTCCTGTCGAAAGACGCAATTATCGAAAGCGCGTATGCCGGTGGCACAGGATATGCCTTCTGGATGCTGGTCATCGCTGCGATGTTCACCTCGTTCTACAGCTGGCGCCTGATCTTCCTGACCTTCTATGGCGAGGAGCGTGGCGACAAGCATACTCATGAACATGCGCATGAAAGCCCGATGACCATGTTGGTACCGCTGGGCGTGCTGTCGCTGGGTGCAGTGTTTGCCGGGATGATCTGGTACGGCAATTTCTTTGGCCATGCGGACAAGGTGGGCAAGTTCTACGGAATTCCAGTGGCCGAGGCATCAGAGCATGCAGAGGCGGGCGATCACAGCAAAGCGGATTCGCATGGCGAAGATAGCCACGCGAACGACAGCCACGCAGACGATAGCCATGCCGATACCGCCCATGTGGATGACGGGCATGGTGAGAAGGACTCGCATGGCGGCGATCACCACTATGTCTTTGCCGGAGAACCGGGTGAAGGTGCGCTTTATATGGCACCCGACAACCATGTGCTGGACGATGCGCACGCAGCCCCGAAATGGGTCAAGGTCTCACCCTTTGTAGCGATGTTACTCGGGTTCATCGTGGCTTACTGGTTCTACATCGCGAACACCTCGTTGCCTGCACGTTTGGCCGCGAACCAGCGTCCGCTCTACCTGTTCCTGTTGAACAAATGGTACTTTGACGAGATCTACGACGCGATCTTCGTCAAGCCCACCGTGGCGCTTGGCCGGTTCCTGTGGAAGCGCGGCGACGGCAACACGATTGACGGCTTCCTGAATGGGGTCGCGATGGGCGTTGTGCCCTTCTTCACGCGCCTCGCCGGGAAAGCTCAAACCGGTTACATCTTTACTTACGCCTTCTGGATGGTCTTGGGCATCGCCGCTCTTGTCACCTGGATGTCTATCGGCGGAGGCGCTCACTAATGGACAATATCCTATCTATTGTCACCTTCATCCCCGCGATTGCAGCAGGCATTCTGGCCCTGTTCTTGCATGGTGAGGACGTAGCCGCGCAACGCAACGCGAAATGGGTCGCGCTGGTTGCCACAACCGTGACCTTCCTGGTTTCGATCGGCATCTATACCGGCTTTGATCCGTCCAACACCGGCTTCCAGATGGTGGAAGAGGGCGAGTGGCTGCTGGGCCTAAAATACAAGATGGGTGTGGATGGAATCAGCGTTTTGTTTGTACTGCTGACCACCTTCATCATGCCGCTGACCATTCTTGCCAGCTGGAACGTCACGGATCGAGTCAAAGAATACATGATCGCCTTCCTGCTGCTGGAAACGCTTATGCTGGGCGTGTTTATGGCGCTGGACCTGGTGCTGTTCTACCTGTTCTTCGAGGCGGGCCTGATCCCGATGTTCCTGATCATTGGTATCTGGGGTGGCAAAGACCGGATTTATGCCAGCTTCAAGTTCTTCCTCTACACCTTCCTTGGCTCGGTGCTGATGCTGGTGGCGATGGTTGCCATGTATGCGGATGCGGGCACCACGGATATCGAGGCGCTGATGAGCCATCAGTTCTCGTCGGAAGGGTTCAGCGTGCTGGGATTCTATATCGTCGGCGGCATGCAGACGCTGATGTTCCTAGCCTTCTTCGCGTCGTTCGCGGTGAAGATGCCGATGTGGCCGGTGCATACCTGGCTGCCGGATGCGCACGTTCAGGCTCCGACTGCAGGCTCTGTCGTTCTTGCTGCGATCCTGCTGAAGATGGGCGGCTATGGCTTCCTGCGGTTCAGCCTGCCGATGTTCCCGGTGGGTTCGGCTGTGATGACGGACGTAGTGCTGTGGATGTCGGCGATAGCGGTTGTCTACACCTCTCTGGTCGCGCTGGTGCAGGAAGATATGAAAAAGCTGATTGCCTATTCCTCGGTCGCACATATGGGCTTTGTGACCATGGGTATCTTTGCAGCGAACCAGCAGGGCATTGACGGCGCGATCTTCCAGATGCTCAGCCACGGGTTCATCTCGGCCGCACTCTTCCTGTGTGTCGGCGTTATCTATGACCGAATGCACACCCGCGATATTGAGGCGTATGGCGGTTTGGTAATCCGGATGCCCGCCTATGCGCTGGTCTTCATGTTGTTCACCATGGCAAATGTTGGCTTGCCGGGTACGTCCGGATTCATAGGAGAATTCCTGACCCTGATGGGCACCTTCCAGGTCAACACATGGGTAACGGCTGTGGCCGCGACCGGTGTGATCTTCTCGGCCGGCTATGCACTTTGGCTGTACCGCCGTGTGGTATTCGGCGACCTGATCAAGGAAAGCCTAAAGGCCATCACCGACATGAGCTCGCGCGAGCGGCTGATCTTTGCGCCACTGATCGTGATGACCATTCTGCTGGGGGTTTATCCTTCGCTGGTGACCGATGTGATCGGCAACTCGACGGCTGCGTTGATTTCGAACTATGACACGGCTCTGGCCGCGGCTGAGGCCGTGAACCAGACAGCCGCATCGCATTAAGGAGGCTTTGGAGACATGATCCAGGCTGATCTGACAATTATCCTGCCGGAAATCGTTCTGGCGATCTATGCGATGGCGGCGCTGATCGGGGCTGTCTACACAACAAAAGATGGGCTGGCACCGGTGTTGGTCTGGTCAACGGCAGGGCTTATGGCGTTGTTGGCGATCTGGATCGCGACCAATGGCGATGGCACGAACATTGCTTTCAACGGCATGTTCGTGGATGACGGATTTGCCCGGTTTGCAAAAGTTGCAATCCTTCTCTCTGCAGCCGCAGTCCTGCTGATGAGTCAGGATTACATGGCACGCCGTGGTCTGTTGCGTTTTGAATATCCGCTTCTTGTGGCTCTGGCCGCTGTTGGCATGATGATGATGGTCAGCGCGGGCGATCTGATGTCGCTTTATATGGGCCTCGAGTTGCAATCGCTGTCACTTTACGTTGTAGCCGCGCTGCGTCGGGACAGTGCCAAATCGACCGAGGCGGGACTGAAGTATTTTGTTCTGGGCGCGCTCAGTTCTGGCCTGCTGCTTTACGGCGCGTCGCTGGTCTATGGCTTTACCGGAACGACTTTGTTCTCGGGCATCATCCAGACCGTGCATCACGACGACGTATCACTCGGCCTGCTATTTGGCCTTGTTTTGCTGATATCGGGCCTTGCATTCAAAGTCTCTGCCGTGCCGTTCCACATGTGGACACCGGATGTGTATGAAGGCTCACCGACACCCATTACCGCGTTCTTCGCCACTGCCCCGAAAGTGGCCGCGATGGCCCTGTTCGCGCGTGTTTTGCACGATGCCTTTGGCGGGGTTGTCAAAGACTGGCAGCAGGTGATCGTTCTGTTGTCAGTCCTGTCGATGCTGCTGGGTGCGGTCGCGGCGATTGGGCAGCGTGACATCAAGCGCCTGATGGCGTTCTCTTCGATTGCACATATGGGCTATGCCCTGATTGGTCTGGCCGCTGGTACCGAGATGGGCGTCAAGGCCATGCTGATGTATCTGGCAATCTATGTGACGATGAACATCGGCACATTCGCCTTCATCTTGATGATGGAGCGTGATGGCAAGCCAGTGACGGATATCGATGCATTGCGTCAGTATTCAAAACGTGACCCCGGGAAAGCTCTGGCTGTTCTGATCCTGATGTTCAGCCTTGCGGGCGTGCCCCCGATGCTGGGCTTTTTCGCCAAGTTTGGCGTCTGGCAAGCTGGTGTAGAGGCCGGGTTGACCGGTCTGGTTATTGCCTCGGCAATCGCTTCGGTCATCGGTGCGTTCTATTACTTGCGGATCGTGTTCTACATGTATTTCGGGGCTGAGAACGAGGACCCGATCGAAACGCGATCGTCACCAGTTCTGTGGGGCGCTCTGATGGGGTCTGCCGCGCTGATGCTGATCGGTGTGTTTTATCAGTTCGGAATCGAAGGCGCTGCAGCTGCGGCGGCGACAACGCTTGTCAACTGATCTTGGTTCCGTAAACAGAAAGGGGCTCGGTCACTGTACCGGGCCTTTTTGACATGAGTGATTGGCCGCAAGGATACGGGCTGCATGTACTGCAGGAGGTGGACAGCACCCTAAACGAAGCCGCGCGACTCGCGCCGACCGCCTCGGGACCCGTCTGGATTTTGGCGCATCGCCAGACCGCAGCGCGCGGTCGGCGTGGTCGTGCCTGGACCAACCCCAAGGGCAATCTGGCCGCGACCTTGCTGATGCGACCGCCTGGAGATCCGGAACAAGCCGCGCTTCGCAGTTTCGTCGCGGCCCTCGCACTTTACGATGCCTGCGTCGCGGTGACCGGTCGAGCGGCGGGTCTGTCACTGAAGTGGCCTAACGATGTGTTGCTCAACGGTGGCAAGCTGGCTGGCATCTTGCTGGAAAGCACTGGGCAGGGACGAGGTGTTTCGCATCTGGCAATCGGCATTGGCGTCAATCTGTCCGAGGCTCCCACCGCTGGCAGCGTCGAACCCGGCGCCGTGCGGCCGGTGTCGTTGCTGTCGGAAACCGGTTCCCATGTCACGCCTGAGGATTTTCTGGCAGAACTGGCTTCGGCCTATGCCCACTATGAAACCCAGTTCATGACGTATGGGTTCGATCCGATCCGCACCGCGTGGCTCTCTCGCGCAGCACGGCTGGGCGAGGTTATTACCGCGCGTACCGCAACGTCCGAGACGGTAGGAACCTTCGAAACGGTAGACGCGGGTGGCAGCCTTGTCCTAAACACCGCCAAGGGCCGTGTCAGCATTCCTGCCGCGGACGTCTATTTCTAAAGGGGGCACAAATGCTTCTGGCGATTGATTGCGGCAATACCAACACCGTTTTCTCGATCTGGGATGGCGAGAAATTTCTGTGCACCCTGCGCACCTCAACCCACCACGCGCGAACTGCCGATGCGTATTTCACGTGGTATTCGACATTGGTAAAGCACTACGGAATTGAGGTGGACATTACAGATGTCATCATCTCTTCGACTGTGCCACGTGTTGTTTTCAACCTGCGGGTCTTTGCAGACCGTTTCTTCGGGTGCCGCCCTCTGGTCGTTGGTAAACCCGACTGCCTGCTGCCCGCCTACCCTCGTGTCGACGAAGGCACGCAAGTCGGACCGGACCGTCTGGTTAATACAGCAGGGGCCTTTGACCGCTTTGGCGGCGATCTGGTCGTGGTGGATTTCGGTACGGCAACGACATTTGATGTCGTCGCTCATGACGGCGCCTATGTTGGCGGAGTTATCGCGCCTGGCGTCAATCTTAGCCTTGAGGCACTGCACCTCGCAGCCGCCGCGCTGCCACATGTAGACATATCGAAGCCACAAAAGGTGATCGGGACCCACACGGTAGAGTGCATTCAATCCGGTGTCTTCTGGGGCTATGTCGGCCTGGTGCGCGAGATCTGCGAGCGTATTAAAGCCGAGGCCGGGGTGCCTATGAAAGTAATCTCGACCGGGGGTCTTGCGCCCCTGTTTCAGCAAGCCGCTGACCTGTTCGACGAGTTTGAGGACGATCTGACGATGCACGGATTGACCGTGATCCATCGCTATAACAAGGAAAATGGCTCAACATGAGCAGTGAACGACTGATCTATCTGCCGCTGGGCGGCGCAGGCGAAATCGGCATGAATGCCTATGTCTATGGCTACGGCAAACCAGGACAAGAGCGGTTGATTCTGGTGGACCTCGGGGTTGCTTTCCCGGACATGGATACCTCGCCCGGCGTTGATCTTATCTTTGCCGATATCACATGGCTGAAGGAGCGTGCCGATCAGCTTGAAGCGGTCTTTGTCACTCATGCGCATGAGGACCACGTCGGAGCGGTCGCGCATTGCTATGAGGCACTGGGTGCCCCTGTTTATGCGCGTGCCTTCACGGCGAATATTGCGCGCCGCAAGATGGAGGAGCATGGTCATCCGACCAAGACGGTGCGAACAGCATCTCCGTGGCCCGAACAGATCAATGCCGGACCATTCACAGTTGGTTTCTTGCCGGTATCGCATTCGATCCCGGAAAGTGCGGGGCTGGTCATCGATACTCCGGCTGGACGCGTTGTGCACACAGGTGATTTCAAACTTGATGCCAACCCAATTGTGGGTGAGCCGTTTGATCCTGACTTGTGGTCCGAGGTGGCCAAGTCGGGTGTCAAAGCGTTGGTGTGTGACAGTACTAACGTCTTTTCATCCCACCCCGGCCGCTCGGAATCCGAGGTCGGACCTGAAATCACGCAGCTGGTGCAGGATGCCAATGGCATGGTTATCGCAACCACATTTGCATCGAACGTGGCGCGCGTGAAAACGCTTGCCGAGGCTGGCCAGAAGGCTGGGCGTTCGGTCGTATTGCTGGGCCGTGCGATGCGCCGGATGATCGAGGCGGCGACTGAAACGGGCATTCTCAGCGACTTCCCGAAAGTCATAAGCGCGGAAGAGGCGCTGGATATCCCGCGCGCAAACCTGATGCTGATTGTGACTGGCAGTCAGGGAGAACGCCGTGCGGCCAGCGCCCAACTGGCGCGCGGTAACTATCGCGGGCTTGAGGTGAAAGAGGGGGATCTGTTCCTGTTCTCGTCCAAGACTATCCCAGGAAACGAACGCGGTGTGATCCGCATTATGAACCAGCTCAGTGAAAAGGGCGTGGATGTGGTCGATGACAGCTCAGGGCTGTATCACGTCTCGGGTCACGCGAACCGGCCTGATCTGGAAAAGGTTCATGCTCTGGTTGATCCGCAAATGGTCATCCCGATGCACGGCGAGCACCGCCATTTGCGTGAACATGCCAAACTGGCCGAGGCGGGTGGCAGGACCGGAATTTTGGCCGTGAATGGCACCATGTTGGACCTGACCGGAAATGCTCCGAAAGTGGTAGACTACATCGAGACGGGCCGGACCTATCTGGATGGTACGGTCAAGATAGGCGCATTGGATGGTGTTGTGCGTGACCGTATCCGCATGGCATTGAATGGCCATATCACAATCACAGTCATTCTGGACGAAGAAGACGAACCGTTGGGCGAGCCATGGTGCGACACGATGGGACTGCCCGAGATCGGATCGTCCCGTGCCGGTCTGGTCGAGGTGTTGGAAGAAGATTTGAACCAGTTCCTGATGCGCGCTGGCGCAAAAACGCTGCGCGATGACGACAAGCTGGAAGAGGGGTTGCGCCGGATTGCGCGCCAGACCGCCCAAGCTGAGATCGGCAAAAAACCCGAGGTGACGGTAGTCGTCAGCCGGATGCGTTAGCTCGTGTAGGGCATTGGAAAGCCGCGCAATTGCAGGAACAGGCTGGCTTCTTCGTTGTTGAGGAAAAAAGGCACTGCGTCCGGCGGGCTTGGGTCTGCAGCGCGCACGGCGATTTCGGCCAGAACGACTTCGGTGATGAAAGGCAGATCGAATTCGCGCGCCTGGCTGATTTTGACCCACTGCAAATGCGATAACTCGTCCGAAGCATGAGTGAAGTCATCCAGATCGCCTTGAATCGCTTTTGCATCGACCAAAAAGAACCGGGCATCAAACCGGCGTGAGCGACCGGGTGGCGTGACCGCCCGGAACACGAATTGCAGCGCTTCTGCGGAAGGTTGGTAACCCATAGCGGCAAAGCTCTGCCAGTCGTTCGAGGCCTCACCCTGCCATTCGCCCGGTTGCCCAAGGATCAATCCGGTTTCTTCCCACAATTCACGGATCGCGGCAGCCGCCAGTGCATTCTGCAACCCTGGTTCGGATCGCTGTGACAGACGTTCGGAGCAGAGATCGGGTAACTGAGTGCTCAGTGGAACGTGCGCGTCTTCAGGGTCGACTGCACCGCCGGGAAAGACAAATTTGTTTGGCATAAACGCGGCTTTCGCACCACGCTGCCCCATCAGGATCGAGGGATCGCTGAGCCTGTCGCGCAGAACGATGACGGTCGCGGCATTGCGAATGGCGGTTTTGTCCGCGCTCATGCAGATTTGCCGAACCCGTGCATCCGACGCGCCCATTGATATGCGACCACAGCCCCTTTCAAGCGGGGCAGAAGGTACAGCGAGAGGGCAACGCAGGCGATCGAGAAGCCAATTGCCATGACCCAAGGGTCAGGCCGCCAGTGTACGTATGAGACGTGCAGCGCAGGTGCCAGAAGGTGCCCGACGATCAAAATGGTAAGATAGGCCGGGCCATCATCGGCACGGTGGTGAAACAATTCCTGACCGCATTCCGAGCAACTATCATTCACCTTGAGATAGCTGTGCAACAGTTTGCCTTCCCCGCAATTCGGGCATTTGCAACGAAACCCACGGATCAGTGCGGGTTTGGTCGGGCGGTCGTCCTCGACCGCAGTGTCGATAGTCTGATCAGTCATTTAAATCTCGCGCTTTTCTATTCGGGCGATATAGGCCGTTTCGAACCCGTCGGAAAAGGGGGGTGCGTCGCTTTGTGGCGACTCCTGACAGCGTATCAGCAACTGATCGAATTTCAAACATGACGAAAAAAGTTGTGCGCGATGCGACGGAAAGCTGCCCGGGCTGCGTTTTAAGAAGTATCAACAGCGGCAAGGTGCCGCGAAATTCAGGGAACTTTGTAATGAAAACCAAAACTTTCATCTCCGCCATCGTTCTTGCGGCAGTTGCAGTATCCGGCAGCTCAGCACTGGCCAAAGGGCCGCGTCCGACGTTTCAGGAACTGGATGCCGACGGAGACGGGCAGGTAACGCAGGCCGAGATCGCGGCGCATCGCAACCAGAAGTTCACGACCGCGGACACGGACGGAGACGGGCAGCTGAGCGTTGAGGAAATGCAGGCAGCAACACAGGCGAAAGCCGGCGAGCGTGTCTCTAAGATGTTTGAGAAGCACGATGCTAACTCCGATGGTTTCCTCAGCGAAGATGAATTGCCGAAACCGCGCCGTGCCTCCAAGATGTTCGAGCGTATCGACGCCGATGGGAACGGATCGATATCAGAACAGGAATATGCGGATGCGAAAGACAGGATGGGTCGGAAACACAAGCGGCACCAGAAGTCGGACACAGACAACAACTGATACGGGATGGAGGATCTGACCTCTTACCCAAACGAGGCGCACGGCGGTTTTTCTGCTGTGCCCGAGCCCAGCGACGAGGAGTTGTTGGGCCGGTTTGCTGGTGGCAATGCGGCTGCGGCCCGTCTGCTGACCGGACGGCTTGGACCGCGCAGCTATTCCGTGGCCTTGCGAATGTTGGGAAATCAGGCGGAAGCCGAAGATGTGACACAAGAGGCGATGATGCGTCTTTGGAAGATGGCGCCCGACTGGGTGCCGGGACAGGCGCAGATTTCGACCTGGCTTTATCGTGTGACATTGAACCTGTGCCTGGATCTGCGCCGAAGAAATCGGCCTGATGCGCTCGAAAATGTTGCCGAGCCAGAAGACGAATCCGCCAGCGTGGTTGATCGGATGCAAGATACCGAGCGTAAGGATGCGTTGCAGGCGGCATTGGATCAGTTGCCGGATCGGCAACGGCAAGCGGTAGTTCTGCGGCATATCGAAGAGTTGTCCAACCCTGAAATCGCAGGGATTATGGATATCTCGGTTGAGGCGGTTGAAAGCCTGACTGCGCGTGGAAAACGATCACTGGCCGCACTACTTGCGGGGCGTCGGGATGAACTGGGGTACGAACATGGCTGATCATGACAAAAAACTCGAACACCTGTTTGCGCAAGCGCGCGACGCTCGGGATGCGTTCCCGGACAATCTTGCCGTCCGAATTGAAACCGATGCAGAGGCGGTTCGGTTGGCTCGATCCGCACGCAAACGGCGTCGAACATGGCGGGACCGGATGAATGTCATCGGCGGCTGGCATGGGGTAAGTGGCCTTGTGGCCGCAAGTGCAGCTGGCATCTGGATCGGGTTTTCTGCGCCTGCTTTTCTACCTGACCCTGCAGACTATTTTGTCTCGCAGGATGCAACCTATCTGATGGCTGATCTCAACTTAGATGAAAACTATCTGGAGGACGCGGAATGAGCGATAATCCTGCACCCAAACGCAAATGGATGCCTGTTCTGCTGATCGCTTCGCTTGCTCTGAACCTGCTGATTGCAGGAGTCGTCCTGGGTACAGCCTTGCGTTTCAAAGGCAGTGATCGTGCCGCCATACCGCCAGGATTTGGCCCAGCATTGTATTATGCCCTGCCCAAATCTGATCGCAAATCTCTCAAAGGTGAATTGTCAGATCTGCGTGGCAAAGGATCGCATCGACGCAAACAGGATTTTGGTGCGCTTAGCCAGGCCTTGCGAGCCATGCCATTTGATCCGTCTGCGGTTGAAGATTTGCTTGAGAAGCAGGCGCAGGCTACGGCAGAACTGCAAACAGCGCTGCACCAGCAATGGCTTGCGCAAGTCACGCAAATGAGCGCGGAAGAGCGGGTCAAATATGCAGATCGGCTGGAGGAGGTCGTCAGACGTGGCCCTGGTAAACACAAGAAACGAAACTAACTCGTCAGGCTGCTGAACTACGGATATGCACCTGGTTGCGACCCGCATTTTTCGCCGCATAAAGAGCTTGGTCGGCTGAACGGAACAACTGACCGACGGCATTTCCGCGATCTGCAATATTCAGATCAGGTGAGGAACACCATTTTACGCCTACGCTGATCGTGACCGAGGTCAATACGGATTCGTCGGGCAGGCAAAACGGTTTGTTGCAAATGCTTTCGCAGATCATGTCCGCGTGTTTTAACGCCTGCTCTGCCGAGCAATGAGGAAGCCCAATCATGAATTCCTCTCCACCAATGCGTGCGACAAAGCCGGCCTTTCCTGTTGCTGCCTGAAGCCTGCGCGCTGTTTCTGTCAGAACGATGTCACCGCCAGCGTGACCAAAACGATCATTAATCGCCTTGAAGTGATCTAAATCCGCCAGCATCAGTGCAAACCCACGCCCTGTTTTCAAGGCCTGGTGGGCGATCTGATCAAGTGCCCTCATGGCGAAACGACGATTGTGTAACCCTGTCAGGGGATCGGTCAGCGATTCGGACAGATACTTACGTATCGACGCGCGCAATTTGTCGTCGCGGGTTTTGCGGGCGATCTGGGTATCGAGTCGGAGCGAGATTTCGTCCGGGTGGAACCCTCCCATGCAACTTGCATCCGCCCCTTTATCCAAAGCCTCGGCGGCGAGGGTCGCATCCTCGTTTGACAGAACGCCGATTAATACGGTGTTTCGGGTGGCGCTTCGGGATTTTAGATCGGCCAGGATGTGCCCTCCTGATCCGCCGGGCGCAAGCTCGACGACAATGGCATCAGGAGCAGGTTCAGAGAAAACGCCGTGCAGATCGGGTAAAGTGTAATTGGACAGGCGGTATCGTGTTTGCTGTGCCAACGCACTACCCCATAGCGCTCCGGCGCGTGGGGTCTGGGTCAACAGCGCAATCTGCGCGATCGCAGGTGGCGCAAGCGGTGTCTGTGCCGCCTCACCAAAACCAATGGATTGGTTGGCGTCCCTAAGACTCAGTTCCTGCCGATCGGCACGTGAGCGCAACAGGCTGCGAACACGCGCGAGAAGCAAAGTATCCTTAAATGGGTAACCCAGCACGTCGTCTAAACCATCCGATAAGGCCTTTAATCGCGCCGCCCTATCATTTTGCGGTGTGATGGCAACAATCGGTATATCAGCCAAATTGGGATCAACCGCCATTAACTTCTTAACATCCGAGGCGGTCCCGTCGGGCAAGGTTTGGGCGGTCAAAATCAAGTCAGGACGCGTGCGCCTTAGTAAAGCACCCAACCCGGCCAGCTTTTCCCCTTGTACAACATGATACCAAGCCGCGGTGAGCTGGACCTTAAGCATAATGCGATTGGTCGAGACCCCGTCGAGGACCAATATGGTACCCTGTACAGACATTGCCGTTCACCGTTAGATTGCATGCGCTACCAAAGTGTTTATGAGTCTGGTTAACAAACCCTTTCCAAGAGCGTCGTCGGGGCCAGATAATGCCGATCTCTGTCCATTCTGCTGAAACATTGGCCCTGAGGGTGCTGAATTGGTTGGTTGGAAATGATGAGTTGCTCCCAGTTTTTCTGGGTGCAACCGGCGCTTCCATAGAGGATTTGCGCTCTCGGGCAGGAGAAAGCGAGTTTTTGGGTTCAGTACTGGACTTTCTGGTGCTTGACGATTCCTGGGTGATCGCCTTTTGTGACGCCCATTCCGTGCCCTACGAAGAACCGGACCGTGCCCGCGCCGTGTTATCCGGCACTTCTGATATGCACTGGACCTGACCAATAGGAGCCTAATTTCATGAACATTGACGCCCTCGTCTTCGACAAGGACGGCACGCTTTTTGACTTTGCGTCTACATGGGGTGCGTTCGGACGTATCGCACTTGAACGCCTATCCGACGGTGATACACAGCGCGCGGCTGAACTTGGCCAGGTCATCGGTTTTGATTATGCCGAGGAGAGATATAGCCCTGAAAGTATCGTTATTGCGGGAACCGTCGATGAAATTGCGCGTGCTCTGACGCCGCACTTGGCTGGCATCGCTCAGCATCAAATCGTCGAAACTCTCAATGACGCATCCGCAGCGTCAGAGCAAATGCCTGCTGTTCCTCTCGCACCTTTTCTTGAAAATATGCGAAAGGCCGGGCTTAAACTGGGTGTTGCGACCAATGACGCCGAGATACCGGCGCTGCGTCATCTCGAATCGGTCGGAGTTCGGGGCCACTTCGATTTTGTTGCAGGGTATGACAGTGGCCATGGCTTCAAACCCGGTCCAGGACAGCTTTTGGCATTTGCCAAACATGTCGATGTTGATCCGTCGCGCGTCGCCATGGTTGGTGACAGTCTTCATGATCTTGAAGCGGGTCGCGCCGCAGGCATGGTGACGATTGGTGTTCTTACGGGGCTGGCCACAACAGAAACGCTCGAACCTTTGGCAGATGTAGTTTTACCCGACATCGGCCATATTCCCGGCTGGTTGTCAGAAATCTGATTGTTCGGTGTTCTGAAACGCCAGTTTGAACGACAAAACCGACACCACTTGTCGCAGATAGAGCGGCCAGAGCTAATTCTTCGGGGCTTTCTTGAGAAAGAGAGCGCCAGGAGGACAGCTATGGAAGACAGCAGGACACGCAGACGCCGCAGCGGCGGCCGCGCTGGTGCAGCCACCCGTCGCGGAAGTGAAGTCATCGATCAGATGCCGTGGAATCCGCCTGTGAACTTAGACCGGCCAACAGAACCGTTGGGATCAGAGGGGATTGAGGCGATCCACGAAGGAGCTATGCGCATCCTCGAAGAGATCGGTATCGAGTTCTATAATCAGGAAGCTCTTGGCATTTTGCGCGAAGCTGGCTGTACGATCTCTGGTGATAACGTCCGTATGGGGCGGGACTTTGTCATGGAAATGGTGCGCAAAGCCCCAAGCTCATTCACCATAACGCCACGCAATTTGGACCGTCAGATCGAGGTTGGAGGCAAAACCATGTTGTTCGGCAATGTTTCTTCACCGCCGAACTATTGGGACATGGAAATTGGTAAAAAAGTACCCGGCACCCGACGGATGTGTCAGGATTTGCTGAAACTGACGCAGTATTTCAACTGCATCCATTTTGCCGGAGGTTATCCGGTTGAACCTGTCGATATCCATGCCAGCGTCCGACATCTTGATGTGCTTTATGACAAGCTCACGCTGACTGACAAGGCGATGCACGCCTACTCACTGGGTAAGGAACGTGTCGAAGATGTGATGGAAATGGTCCGTATCGCAGGCGGTTTGAGTCACGAAGAGTTTGAGGCATCGCCTCGGATGTATACCAACATCAACTCGACCTCACCGCTCAAGCACGACCATCCGATGATCGATGGTTGTCTGAGGTTGGCGCGGCGCGGGCAAGCGATCGTAGTAACTCCGTTTACGCTGGCAGGCGCAATGGCCCCAGTGACGATGGCGGGTGCGGTCGCCCAATCGCTGGCTGAGGCATTGTGTGCGATTGCGCTGTTCCAATATGTCAGGCCCGGCATTCCGTGCGTGATTGGGACGTTCACCTCGAATGTTGATATGAAGTCCGGAGCACCCGCGTTCGGGACGCCGGAATACATGCGCTCGACGCAGATGACCGGACAAATGGCGCGGTTCTATGGATTGCCGATGCGCTCTTCGGGTGTGTGCGCTGCGAATGTGCCAGATGGCCAGGCCATTTGGGAGACATCAAATTCACTGTGGGCCGCTGTTCAATCTGGAACAAATATGGTCTATCACGCGGCTGGTTGGCTTGAAGGCGGTCTGATCGCGAGTCCTGAGAAATTCATCATGGATTGCGAAATCCTGCAACAGATTCAGCGATATATGCAGCCGGAATTGACAGCAACAGGACCGGACGAGATCGCCCTTGAAGCAATCCGTTCAGTGGGAAATGACGGGCATTTCTTTGGCATTCAACACACACAGGATCGCTATACCACGGCGTTTTATCAGCCGTTTCTGAGCGATTGGAAAAACTTTGAGGCCTGGGAGGTCGCTGGCGGTATCTGGACTGCGGAACGGGCCCATCGAATGTTCAAAGAAATCGTTAACAATTTTGAAGCTCCGGCGTTGGACGAGGCGATCCGCGAAGAGCTTGAAGACTTTGTTGCCCGCCGCAAGGCTGAAGGGGGCGCGCCGACAGATTTCTGACCTAACCGTACCACGGGGATTAGGTCATGAATGTCTAACATTCTCATGATCTCGGCCAGGATATTGGGTGTTTGTTAAGTTTTCTGGGGTCACCTGAAGCAGATATCCAATTCGAGTTGTTTCATGCATGGGCTGATTAACAGGGCGATCCAATCATTCGTTTGTGCCACTTATGGGCGCCAATGCTGGCTGCAGGCGACCCAAGCCGCAGGATTGGATTTCGTCGAATTCGAGGCGATGCTGATCTATGAGGCAGAGGTTTCAGATCGTGTGCTGGACGTGCTTTGTACCGAATTGAACCGTCGAAAATCCGAGTTTCTTGAGGACTTGGGAACCTACCTCGTATCACATGCGAATATGGAGGACCTAAGGCGATTGCTGCGTTTCGGGGGCGTAACGTATGTCGAGTTTTTGCACTCGCTAGATGATTTGTCTGATCGAGTGCGCCTTGCTGTTTCGGATCTCACGCTGCCGGACCTTGAATTGCAGGAACATTCATCAGCGGAATACCAACTATATTGCTCTCCCGGGCTGCCGGGATTTTCCAGTGTTATGACTGGTGTTTTGCGGGCTATGGCGGATGACTACGGCGCACTTGTTGTTCTTTCGAACGAAGAGCGTCGAAATGGGTCAGAGCTCATTTCGATTACACTGATCGAAAGCGCCTTTGCCGAAGGGCGTCATTTTGAGCTTGGGGCGCGGAAATCATGATCGAAACCGAAGATCTGGCTTCCCTTCTCGATACTTTTTGCCCCATGTATGTTCTTATCAATGATGAGGGGCGAATTGTTCAAGTGGGCCCCACAGTGCAGAAACTGCGCCCGGAGCAACCCATGGCAGGGCGGCGTTTTCTTGACGTCTTTGAGTTGCAGCGCCCGCGTTCAGTCACTGAGTTTCCGACGTTGCTTTCGACGCCAGGCGGGCGGTTACGTCTTCGTTTCCAAGACCAACCGCAAACAGCCTTTAAGGGCCTGATCGCGCCACTTTCTGGCAAGGGTGCATCGGTTGTTAACCTGTCATTCGGAATTTCAATATTGGATGCGGTGCGAGACTATGCACTGACAAGCGCAGATTTCTCAGGCACCGATTTGTCGATCGAATTGCTGTATTTGGTCGAAGCTAAATCTGCCGCGATGGAGGCTTCCAGATCATTGAACCTGCGTCTGCAAGGTGCAAAGCTGGCAGCTGAGGAGCAGGCCTATACAGACACGCTGACCGGGCTAAAAAACCGGCGTGCAATGGACCATATACTCGGGCATTTGATATCAACGAAATCGTCATTTGCACTAATGCATCTGGATTTGGATTTTTTCAAATCGGTCAATGATCGTCTTGGCCATGCCGCAGGGGATTATGTGCTGCAGCAAGCCGCAATGATCATGCTTGATGAAACGCGGAGTGATGATACGGTCGCTCGTGTCGGCGGGGACGAGTTTGTCTTGATTATCAAAGGGATGACCGACCAGAAAAAACTCGACAGCATTGCCCGACGCCTGATCGCGCAACTTTGCCAGCCGATGAAATTCGAGGGGGCGGCCTGCAGTGTATCAGCGAGCGTTGGTACTGCTTTGTCGACCCAGTTCGAAATGCCAAAAGCGCAGGATGTACTGCATGCTGCTGACCTAGCGCTATACGCCGCAAAACGAAACGGACGATCTTGCCACCGGTTCTACTGCGAGTTTTCGAATGCACAACAATCCGGATAGAATGCGCTTGCCTAAATGGCTTCCAATGTCGCAGCGATATGTTGTTCGACTTGGGGTAGCTCAGAAATGACTGGCATAACTTGGCCGGCGAAGTTTGCGCGGGCCAATTCTTGCGGCACATCTTCGAGCACATGGCCTCCAGTGCAGGCAAAGAAGGGCAGGCAAAGCGCCTTTTCACCACATCCTGATGCAGCCTCGGCAATGCTTGGAGATTGCTCAACAAAGCCGGTTCGGGTGCTTTTGAATGTTACCAATTGGCCCAGCGTATCTGCAAACCCATGGGCCACCGTTGCCGGGTTATTGCTGCGCCCTGAACCATGGGCTGCGATTACCAGATCAGTGTCAGGTGCTGACCATCCTAGATTTTCAAGTTTTTGATCCAGGGCGCTTTTAACCAAAAATGGCATCTGCGGGTCGATACCCAGAGGATCCAGAATTCTGACCGACCGAGAACCAAGTCGCTTAGGTAAAGCCTTGGTCACAAACCAACCCTTCGCCATGAACAACGGATAGATCGCTATGTCGCCGGGCAATTCGTCAAGGCACGTCTCAAGCGTGTCAGGTGCAGCCAAAGTGGCGGAATGAACCGAGACCCGATGACACAGTGAATCTATTTGCCTGGCAAAGCGCGCAAGCGCCGCCTCGGCGGGTGCCGGATTTGACGGTTGTCCATGTGCGACGATAACGGCGTGTGGCATGCGGTGCTCCGAGATGGTGCTGCGAAAGATGTCCTGCTTGTTCGCAGAGTCAATGCAGGATTTTTGATTTGGCTATCCAAGTAGGGTCAACCAAAGCCAGACAGTCAGTATGGATGATGCGGTGCCGATCAAAACTGAAGATGCAGCAACCCGTTTGGCGCGCCCATACATATTTGCAAAGATATAGGCGTTGAAGCCCGGAGCCATCGCAGCGGTAAGAACACCTGAGCGAAACAGATCTTGCGGTAGCGCTAGTGAAGTTCCGAATAGCCATACGAGGCTTGGATGTAGCAACAGCGAGATGCAACAGACGAAGATAATGGCGCGCAAATCGCCTTCGGGTCGGTACTTCACCAGTACGCCCCCCAATGCGAATAGTGCGCCGGGTAGGGCCGCGCGCGTGATCAGGTTCAACGCGTCATCAACCACGCCCGGTATTACAAGCCCGGTAAGATTGACAACAAAGCCCAGTGAGATGCCCAGTATCAACGCATTCTTGAACATTGCGGACAATACGGATTTCACCATCCGCGTCCCACCATGGCCACGGTTTCGAAAGATCTCCATCACGGTGATACCAACGCAATAGCAAAACGGTGAATGGAAGGCGATGATCGCAAAATTTCCCGTCAAATTGTCCGGTCCGTAGGCACGTTCCGTGATGGGCAGCCCTAAAAGCACTGAATTTGAGAACAAGCAGCAAAAGCCAATCGCGATCGAGTCCTCCCACTCGCGTCCGAATATGAGGCGAGCGCCAACCATTCCGGCGACAAAACAGAGGCCAGCTGCCGAATAGAAACTGGTTAATAGTCTGGGGTCGAAGCTTGCGCTGAGATCGAGATTGGCGATGGCCAGAAACAACAAACAGGGAATGGCGAAGCCCTGCGTGAATTTCATCAACCCGTCGATATGATCTTCGCGGAAATATCCGAACCGGGTTGCCGTATACCCGGCGCCGATGACCAAAAACACCGGCAGGATGACATCGATCAGGCTTTGGAACATGTCGCTGCCATCGACGGTATCGCGCGCGCGAACAGCGTCTTGCCCTACAGCGGTTGCCGGATCACCATGCCGTCAAAAGCAGGTGTAATATGATCCGGTGTTTCCGCATCAACCGTGGCATAATCCAGATCGATATGCATGTTGGTCAGAACGGCACGTTTTGGTTTCAATTGCTCAATCCAGCCCAGTGTCTTCTCCAGATGGGCATGGGTTGGGTGCGGGGATCGGCGCAGGGCGTCGATGATCAGGCAGTCGAGGTCTGAAAGCTCAGCCATGCTCTCATCATAAAGCTCCGCAACATCAGGCAGATAAACGAGATTTCCCATCTTGAAGCCAAGTGCATCAATCGACCCATGGTTCACACGGAATGGTCGAAAGGGGATCAGGCCGCCGGGGCCGGAAATCTCAAACGGGCCATTGATTGTCTTTAGGTCCAGGATGGGCGGATAGGGTGAGCCTTCGGGTTGAACAAACGCATAACCAAAGCGACCGAGTAGATCGTTCTGGGTATCGCCGTCCGCCCATACAGGCACGCGGGTTTTCATGTTGAAAACAATCATCCGCAGATCGTCGATGCCATTGGTGTGATCGGCATGGGAATGGGTGTAGATCACGCCATCCAAACGCCCTGTTCCGGTGCCCAGCAATTGGCTGCGCATATCAGGAGACGTATCGATCAATGCCGAGGTTGTACCCTCTGACCCATCGCGTTCGACCAACAGTGAGCAGCGACGCCGGATGTTTTTGGGGTTCTCCGGATCGCATTCACCCCAATGCCCCCCAAGTCGCGGTACACCTCCGGACGAACCGCAGCCAAGTATTGTAAAGCGCAGCTCGCTCATGCAGCGGCCTTGTAGCAAGCGGCTTTGGTGAACAGCCGGTCAAAATTGGCCTGTGTTTGGGCGGCGAAATCGGCGTACTCCAAACCGAATACTTCGGCCCCTTTGCGCGCTGTATGCGCGGTGTAGGCCGGTTCGTTTCGTTTGCCGCGATAGGGCGGCGGCGCCAGATAGGGCGCGTCGGTTTCAACCAGGATACGATCGATGGGTGCGGCGGCGAAGATATCACGCAGCTCCTGACTTTTGGGGAATGCTGCAATGCCGGACATGGACAGATAGAAACCAAGATCAAGGGCGGCTCGGGCCAGCTCGGCTGAGGAAGAAAAACAATGCATGACACAGGAATACGGAGCGTTTCTATGCTCATCCGCCAAGATACGTGCCATGTCCTCATCCGCGGCACGTGCATGGATAATCAGGGGTAATCCGGTCCGCTGCGCCGCTTCGATATGGATACGCAGCGAACGCTTTTGCACATCCGCCGACTCAGCGGTGTAGTGATAATCAAGCCCGCTTTCCCCAATGCCCACGAATTTCGGATGCTTGGCGAATGCGAGCAGTTCATCGACTGTTGCCATCGGCTCGTCAGCGGCGCTCATCGGGTGGGTGCCTGCGGCATAAAAGACAGGGGCATGAGCCTCAGCGATGGCGCGTACCGTGGGCTCGTTACGCAACCGTGTGCAGATGGTCACCATGCGGGTCACGCCAGCGACGGCAGCGCGTGAAACGATTTCTTCCAGCTGACCGTCAAAATCCGGGAAATCCAGATGGCAATGGCTGTCGGTAATTTCGGGAGTGGGGCTCATCTGTTGTGACCGGCGGTTTCCTGTATCTTGAACAGCGTATCTAGGACAAGCGAGGCAGGGTCAAGGTTCACCGCCTGCCCATGCCGCGCACGCGCCGTGATGGGGGCGGCGATTTCGGCCCATTGGCGGGCCTTTTGCGGTGAGCTGGAGAGACGCGATAAAGTTTCGGCCTCATTCGGAGCGGCCTCGGGCATCAGTGCGGTGCCGGTCGCACCAGTCAGAGCCAGGCGCGCGAGCACCACGTCTATCAATGAAAGCAGCAGATCGAACCGTTCGGCCGCCCCAC
Source organism: Ruegeria sp. AN6 (assembly GCF_056540425.1). NCBI lineage: Bacteria > Pseudomonadati > Pseudomonadota > Alphaproteobacteria > Rhodobacterales > Roseobacteraceae > Ruegeria > Ruegeria sp. AN6. Next base: position 5,979 of record NZ_JBQFWR010000009.1, on the reverse strand, counting down.
GCTGTGCAGCCGTTTCGGCCAGTTTTAGAGCGCGCTGGCGGTCAAGCCGGGGCAGGGTGCCTAAAATAGCGATCAGTTCGGCATAAAGTTCCAGCCCGCCGAGGTTTATTAAGCGAACGGCGTCACCCACTGATCCGGCGGCGAGCGCTGCGAGATGGTCAGTCTGGTTAGGAATTTCCGTATCGGTCTGCGACAGCGCAGCCTGCATATCGTCAGGCGAGAGAGGGGATAGCCGTAGTGTGCGGCAACGCGACCGGATGGTTGGCAGCAGGCGCGAGGGTTGGTGCGAAATCAGCAGCAGGGTTGTGCGCGCGGGGGGCTCTTCGAGCATTTTCAACAGCGCGTTTGCGGCGCTGACGTTCATTTCATCCGCCGAGTCCACGATGACAACCCGCCGCCCTCCATCAGCAGAGGACAAGCCGAAGAACCGCCCAAGTTTGCGGACGTCATCAACAACGATTTCATTGCGCAGCCGTCCCTGATCGTTGACAGAGCGGGTAATTGCGGCAAGGCCGGGTTCGGCCCCGGCAAGAATGCGATGGGCGACCGGGTGTTCCGGGTCGATGTCCAGAGTGTCAGGCGGAGGTGGAGCGCCGAACAGCCCGCCATCATCAGATGGCGGCGTGGCCAGCAAGAACTGCGCGATCCGCCATGCTAGTGTTGCTTTGCCCACTCCACGAGGACCGGTCAGCAACCAACCATGGTGCAATCGATCCGAATTGTACGCGGTCAGAAAGGCCTGTTGTGCTGCGTCCTGCCCGATAAGCCGGGTGGTTTCTCGCGGATGTGGGGCGCCAGGGGCCTGATCCGGAGTTGGGGTGTCGTCGCTCATGTCTGGTCTATCGCAGAGAAGTCATAACAATGTCTGTCACATCCTGCGCGACGCTGTCCATGTCCCTATTGCCGTTCACCACTCGAAAACGATCCTGGAATTCGTCCGCCAGAGCGAGAAAACCTGCACGCATCTGCAGTTGAAGATCGACACCGAAATCTTCGAACCGTTCTTCGGCACCTTGCCGACCCTTAGCGCGTGATAGACCGGTTTCCGGATCCATATCGATCAGTAGTGTCAGGTCAGGCTCGCGCTCGATCATCAAATTGTGCAGCTGATCCACGAGGTTGCGAAGATCGCCACGCGACATCCCCTGATACATGCGAGTGCTGTCGGCAAATCGGTCGCAGATGACCACTTTTCCAGCGGCCAGTGCGGGTTCGATTGTGCGTTCCAGATGGTCACGCCGGGCTGCAGTGAATAGCAGAATTTCCGTTTCGGCCGACCAACGATCCGGGTCGCCCTGTAAAACCAGATTGCGAATTTCTTCGGCGCCGGCAGACCCACCCGGTTCCCGAGTCAGAATGACATCGCGGCCTTCACGTCGCAGGTGATCGGCCAGCAGGCGGGCCTGTGTAGACTTGCCTGATCCGTCAATGCCTTCGAAGGTAAGAAACGTGCCGCGCGCCGTCACATTTGCTCCAGCGGATTGTTGATCACGTCTTTTAGAACGATGCCGCCCACTGTCATCATGCGGACGACAAACCCGCCGAGGGGTACATCCCTGTCTGCCACCAACGGGCGGCGGATTTCCGGCAGGCCTTCGGGTTTGATCACCAACTCAGCCAGCTGTTGGCCTTTGCTGACCGGCGCATTGATCGGGCCTTCGTAGACGACTTCGGCCTGAATGTCCTTGTTGCCCAGGACTGGAAACAGCAGGGTCAGATCACCTTCGGGCACCAAACCCACAGTTTTTTCCGCACCCATCCAAAGCTTGGCCTGCGCTACCGGTTCTTCCGATTTGGCAACTGTCCTCTCGACAAAATTTCGAAACGACCAGTTAACCACGGCCTCAGCCTCCTCTGCCCGTTTGCCGACGCTGTCGAGCCCGGAGAGCACAAAGACAACCCGGCGATCCCCTTGTTTGGCCGAACCAACCAGACCATATCCTGCTTCTTGCGTGTGACCGGTCTTGAGACCGTCGGCCCCGATATCCAGTTTCAGTAGAGGATTACGGTTGCGTGCGTTCGACGGGGCACGACCGTCGAATTCGAAAACCTCTTCCGCAAAGAGGGGATAGTATTCAGGGAAATCAGTGATCAATCGATCGGCCAAAACTGCCAGATCATGCACAGACATCATGTGCCCCGCAGCAGGCCAGCCATTAGAATTGGCAAAGTTCGAGTTGTTCATACCCATCTGTTGCCCGCGCTGGGTCATAAAGCGGGCAAACCCGGCTTCGGTCCCGTCGGGGCTCAATGCCTCGGCAATCACGACGCAGGCGTCGTTTCCAGATAGCACAATGATCCCGCGTAGAAGGTCTTCGACCCGCACACGGTCCTGCGTGTTCAGGAACATGGTCGAGCCACCATAGCTCATGGCGTGTTCAGATACGGGCAGAGTTTCGTCCAGCGTAAGGCGACCATCGCGCAGCGCTTCAAACGCGACATAAAGCGTCATGAGTTTCGACATAGAAGCCGGGGGCAGAGGCTGATCAGCGTCTTTCGACAACAGCACAGTGCCGGTTTTCTGATCGATCACATAAGCAGCGCGCGCGGTGGTGTCGAACGCATGGGCCGGCAGCGCAGTTAGTGCCAGCCCAATGGCAAGAGAGGTTGATCGTAAAGCGGAAAGCATCATTCGCCTCCTAGTTCAGTCAGTTCTTGGACGTGAAGGCATCAGTAAACCCAAGGTCTTTGACGTCATTCAATAATGCCCGGCGTTCGCTGCGTGTTGCAACAGGTCCAACCAGAACGCGCCATACTGATTTGTCTTCACCTTTCAGTTCAAACACGTCAGCATTCATCCCATTCCGACGTATCTTTTCCGCTGCGCTCTTGGCATTGGATTCAACGCCAAAAGTTCCAGCCTGAACATACGGCTTGGATAAGCCTCCTGCCGTTGCAGTGCTTGCTGCCACCGGTGCCGTTGCAGCGGTCGGTTCGGATGCTTCAATTGCTGCCGCAGCACCTGCGATCGGGTCCAATGGCGTTTCGGTGATCTCGTTAGGGTTTTTCTTTTGCCACCACTTGCGCTTAGCGGGCTTCTCAGTTGGCGGTGTTATCTCTGGGTCTGACAATGCCGCCGACTGCACCTCGGTCGGGGCGGCATCAGCCTCTGTGACGGCGGCAGCAGCTGCTCCTGCTGCCGCAGCGTTGGCTTCATCCGTTGGTTTTTTCTGCCACCATTTGCGTTTGACTGGTTGCTCAGTGGCTTGTGGATCTGCATCGGCAACCTCGGTGCTTTGCACTTCGGCGGGGGCCGACTCATCGTCCGAAGATGCGACGACGGCGCCAGCGGCTGCCCCAGCAACGACTGCAGCACCAGCATTCGTGTCATTGGTTGGTTTTTTCTGCCACCACTTACGTTTAACGGGCTGTTCGACCGCTTCGCCTTCAGCTGTTTCCGCAGCCGCTTCGATTCCTTCCGCAACCTCTCCGTCCTCGGTCGCCTCTGTCTCTTCAGGGGCAGGGGGCACTTCAATCGCCTCACGGCGCAGCGCCACGACTTGAACCTTGGTTGGGGCCCCCGCCAGCATACCGAGCTGTTCTGCGGCCGAGGAAGAGACCTGTAGCGCAGGTCCAGGTAAAGCCCGCTCGCGACGGAACAATGCGCCCGTAACTGTCTTGTTGTTGGCTGTGTTCTTGATCCGCACCCGCTCGGGTTGAGTAACATCAGGGTGTGCCACCCAAATTCCACCCAGAGAGGGGCGTCCATCCCAAAGTCCGGCTTCGGTCACCTGAAATACATCGGGTGCCTCAACATCACGCTGGTTCGCAGGTGCCGCATCCGGGAACAACTCGAACCTGTTGGTATTGTCTGCCTCTTCGGTCGCAACTTCCTCTTCAGGGGCCTCTTGCAGGCTGAACCCTTCTTCGCACCCAGCCAAAGCGGCCAAACCCACGACCAGAATTGCCAGCCGTTGTGGCCCTAAGCGTGTGCCCGTAGCTCGCTCCATTGTCTCAATCCCTTGCCTGACAAAGCCATATTGGCCGCGCCCCACCGCGTGATTGCTGGTTCTTCTTGCCAGTCTCTAGCGGTCTTGTCCGCGAATGATAACGCGGGCACGGGGCTAAGGAAAGACTGCTGCTGAAGCTTAGGCAAGATTTCCCGCTTTATGGCTTGCCTCTGCCTGAAACACAGCTTAGACCCTGCGGCACGCGGGGAGGTGGCAGAGTGGTCGAATGCGGCGGTCTTGAAAACCGTTGAACGTGAGAGCGTTCCCAGGGTTCGAATCCCTGTCTCCCCGCCACTCATACCCGTCTCACTTCAGTTGTGTTTTCTGACCCGGAATTGTGCCGCAATTCCCGCGAGTTGGCGCATGCGCGTTCAATCAGAGACGGAGTAGATCGTACACTCAGAGCGCAATTCCGGCCGCAGTCTCAGTGGCGCATTTTGGCGGGGTCGCTTTGGGGCGAATTTCCCTGATACCCTGCAATTTACAGGGAAATTTCGCGAAAAGGGTCTAAGTTCCGTCATTTCTCGGGTCAGAACTAAGTATTTTACAGAGGTTTATCCTGCAAATTCCCTAAAACGTGGAACAGGGAATTCTCTCATTGGAACAGGGAATTGTGCCGACGGATCAGGGAGAGCAAACCCCGTATCAGGGACGTAGGATCTGGAGATGTCAGAAGCCGAAGAGGCGTTCCTGTTCGGACCAATCAACTGGGTGGGTCACGCTGACCAGACGCTTGAGTGTGAGTTCGGGAGGCTGTGTGCCGTCGAGAATCGCTGCCTGAATCTTCGGGGAGAGAAAGGCGAGCTGAGCACGGGTGCGGATGAAGGCGCCGGGGACGCTTTCGCGGCGTGCGATTTCCATCAGTTGAACCCCGGCTTTCAGATCGCGCGCCCAGCCATCGGCGCGGATCAGCATGGACCGGAGGTGGGGATCGGGTTGGGGTGCCATGTCTCCGGCGATGACCTTGGCCTCGACGCCGCGGCGGCGCAGATCGAAGGATGCGGTGATGTGCGTGAGATCCGGGTGCAGATGATCGGCAGAGATGCCAAGCGTGCTTGCCAGAGTTTTGGGATTTAATTCGAGGTCAATTTGTCCTCGTGCAATTCTGCCGGTGGCCAGAATGTCATCGCCTACCTGACCGGCTTGGCGTTGAAGCGGGTTACTAAATCCGCAACTGAAGTCTGAACCGCCTCCGCTGACCCCGCCTCCGGCTGCGCCAGAACTCGATGCGTGATTGCGGCGTCTTGCAGGTGTCTGACGATGACATTCATTACCGCGTGTTCCAGCGCCAGGCCGGGCAGTCGCCAGCCAGAGATATCCTTGCCACCCTAGATCAGTCGATTGGAGATTTAGTAGCTCAACCGTCGGCCTTTGCGCGTGGTGTGGGTCGGCGTCAATCGATCACCAGTTTCGTCCTGCAGCAGACCGGTGAGCCAGGCCCAGGGGTCAGTGGAGTGTTGGCGCTCATTGGGTGTAGGGTCTGCACGGGATCACAGCGACGCTTGGCGCATTTTCTCCTGTACCCGGTCCCAGATTTCCTGGTCGATGATCGCCGGATGTTGTCCGCCCCAGATCTTGTCCTTGTGGCGGACTTTTCCGAGATAAACCGGGTTGCGCAACAGGTAATAGTGTCTTGTCAGAAGAACTTGTCTTGAGGCGGGCAGGGTGGTTGCGTAGCTTTTGTCCATGACCAGACCTGCCTCTTTCAAGTATTTCAAAACCAGCCCTCAGATCATCCGCCTTGCGGTGATGCTTTACATCCGTTTCCCACTCTCGCTTCGAAATGTCGAAGACTTGTTACACGAGCGAGGCATCGACGTGAGCCACGAAACTGTCCGGTATCGGTGGAACAGGTTTGGCCCAATGTTTGCGTCAGAGATCCGAAGAAAGCGTGTTCAGCAATTGAGAGCTTACTCCAAATGGAAGTGGCACGTGGACGAGGTTTTCGTGAAGGTGAATGGCAAGAGACACTACCTCTGGCGGGCCGTCGATCATGAGGGCGAAGTGCTGGAAGCAATCGTTACCAAAC